>JBEHZA010000509.1:0-3824 GCA_048497895.1 Verrucomicrobiota bacterium | reverse complement strand
GCTCCGAATGAAAACCTGGCGCTGATGGCTACGGGCTACCTGGCCGCCGGTGTCCACTCGACGCAGATCACCGCGAACGAAGTGGAAAAACACCGCTACGCTGAAATGGATGACATCCTGGCCACGACCGCCTGAGCTTAGATCATTGAAATATTTTCCTTATGGCAATCTTCGGGCCGGGCAAAGTGTATCCTGTGGCCAAGGCTATTTTGTCCTGGGTGACGATTCAAAGGATTCACAAGACAGCCGTTTTGAGGGGCCGCTGCGAAGTGAACAGATTATGGCCAGAGCGGCGGCGATTGTCTGGCCCCGGTCCCATATTCGACTGCTAATCCCTTAAAATCTCAAAGTAAGCAGAGCTTTCGATGTAACAAATTCATTGGAAGCTGATTCGTTCGGTTTGACATTTAAGCCAAATAGATGGACTGATTGGAAGGTCTGAGGGGCCGGTTTGGCATTAGTCTTTCTGCCTCTTCATGGCAATGCGGGGGATGAGCGGTAAATTCCCCCACAATTCAGCTCTAAAGTGCGAGCTGAAAAACGGATTCACCAGGAGTTCAATTCTAATGGTCAAAGTGTCATAGGGTATGCCGAAGAGGATTTTAGTTGTGGATGATGACGAAAGCCTGCGCGACCTGTTGGTAATGACGTTGAATCACGCGGGCTATGAAGTGGTTACCGCGCATAATGGGGTCGCTGGAATCAAGCAGTTCCGGGCGGCGCCGGTCGATCTGGTGATCACCGACGTCATCATGCCGGAAAAGGAAGGATTGGAAACCATCAGTGATTTACGGCGCGAATTTCCCAACATCAAAATCATCGCCATGTCCGGCGGCGGCCGTTTCCTCAAGCTGGATCTCCTGCAAGTAGCCAACCGGTTGGGAGCGCAACGCACCTTATCCAAGCCGTTTAGCCAGGCAGACCTGCTGCAGACCATTAAAGAGGTATTGGGCTGATACACCCCGCGTCGACGTTTAATCCAGCCCGTATTTCTCAAGCCAGGCTTGCGGCAAAGTGCCAAAGCTGATCAACCAGTCGTTGAATTGTTGCAGGCTCCATCCCCTGCCCACGACCAACCGTTGACGCAAGCGTTCGTTTTCCAGACGTCCCAGCCAGTAACTCATCGGCACAGCGGGCGAACTGGTGTACCAATTCACATCGCCTTCCGCGCGGGCTTTGGTAAAGCCGAGATGTTTTTGCATGTGCCGGACGGCCTGTTCATAACTGTAACGGCCGGTTTGCAGCCGGAGATCTACGAGGATGCGATGGCATCGCCACAAGGCATCGTGCAATTGCTGCACCCGCAACCAGCGGGAACGGTCAATCTTCAAATCCACCATCATTTGCTCGCACCAGAGCGTCCAGCCTTCATAAAAGACGGCATGCGCAAACAGCCGACGCCATTTGCGGGGATGCTGATTGGCGGTGGCAAACTGCAAATGATGGCCCGGATACGCCTCATGGGCACAGGTCAGGCTTAAGCCAAAATGCTGCTGCCGTTCGGCGCGCTTTTCCGCTTCAGTCGTCCGGGTGGAACTGAGGTCATTCACCCAAAAAATTCCACGCTGCCGTTTTTCAAAAGCGCCAGGAGAAGAGTAAGCTGCGGTGGGAAACAAGTGCCGCATGAACTCGGGCACGGGCCGCACTTCGAGCGTTTCCCCGCGGGGAAAGGTTACCGCTTTCGCCGCGCGGAAAGCTTCCGCCACCCGTTGTGTTTCGGCCCGGTAAACCGCCAACAAATCGCCGCCGGGGTTCCATTGTCCCCGCAATTCCGCAATGATTTCCTCCGCCGTGCGGCCGCGACCAAACCGGGCGCATTCCTGTTTCAACAACGCGCCAACGCGCTCAATCTCTCCCTGCGCCACAGCCTCCACCTGCCCCAGCGTGTAATCCAATCCGAGTTCATCCCGCACGCGCCGTTGCAAAATTTCCGCGCCCACCGCAAAGGACCCAGCCTTGGCCAGCGGACGTTTTTCAACCGCCTTTTGATAAGCTCCAAAGGCCCGGCGGGCGGCTGCAATTGCGCGGGCATCGGTTTGCTGCGGAGCCTGCTTTTGCAGAAATACGGCTACGGCCTCAAATAATGATCCGGCTCCCGCTGCGGTTTGCTGCATGATTTTTCGCCAGACCGGTTCCGGCCGGTCAATCAAGGTAGCCGCTTCGGTTAAAAAGCGAGGCGTGAGTTTCAACAGTGAACGCAGGTTTTTGGCTGCGCGCGCCGGTTCGTCATCACCGCGCTGTAATTCGTGCAAATAAATGCCCAACACCTGATCAAGCGCGTTGGGGTCCAATGTGTGTTTGCCCCGGGCAAAATCCTCGCCCTGACGGAGCAACTGCGCGCGCAAGGCAAGCCGGTCCAACTGTTGTTCGCGGGTCAGATCACGGGGAGAAATCGTTTCCAAAGCCGCCAGCGTTTGACGGCGGAGCTTTTCCTGTTTCAACTCGTGACTCAGGGTGGCCTGCCCCAACCGGCCTTCACCGGTCTTCAAGCCTACGTAGGTGCTAAACATCGGGTTGTCAGCCAGCGTGGTCTCAAAATGGCGATCCAACAAATCTTCAAAACGTGACTGCGTGATATTCATAGAATGGGTTCAGAATCAATTCCCAGCGGCCTGACGTCAACACTTTCACGCCTAAGCAACCAGCAAATTTCGTTGTGTCAGGAAGGGAAGCGTGACAATTTACGGGCAGAGACGCGATGGTGTGCGTTCGTGCTGAATGTTTCGGCTGACTCCAGGGTTCCCACGGGTGGACAGCAGGTTCAGCCAAAGACAACCCTGCTGAAGTTCTGCCGGTTTACCTCGCCCAAATTGATGAGTGCCGCGAAACCGCCAAAGTGACGCGCCTGTCGCCTGAATATTATGTGGTGTTTGTTTTATCATAGGCCAATCGGAATGATCGGATCGGAAGGCGTTTTCAAACTCGTGGCATGAAACCGTCTTCGCTCCAATTCCGCCCCATCTTTCCGCAGCGCACGGCTCTAACCGTCGCGGGTGCTTACGTGGTGACTTCGATCCTGTGGATTTTATTCTCCGATAAATTGCTTCTGACGTTCTTTCATGGGTTGGACGCGGAAACGTTAACGCAGTTGCAAAGCTACAAGGGCTGCTTCTTCGTCCTGTGCAGTGCGCTGTTATTTTACGGGCTGATTTTACGAAGCCTGAAAGCAGCCCAGCGGGATGGTGAGGCGCTCCAAAAAAATGAAGAACAATTGCGGCAGGTTCTGGAAACCCTTCCAGCAGGTGTCTGGGTAGCCGATAAAGCAGGCCGGATTATCGTCTGCAATCCCGCGGCCGAAAAAATCTGGGGCGGAGCCCGGTTTGTCGCACTTGAACAGTATCAGGAATATAAAAGCTGGTGGGTGGACACGGGCAAACCGGTGGCAGCAACTGAGTGGGCGCTCGCCAAAGCGATTCAAACCGGAGCAACCACCTTGCATGATCTCATTGAGATCGAAGGGTTTGATGGCGCGCGCAAGGTGATCCTCAATTCGGCAGTACCCTTAAAAGATAACACGGGCCAGGTCGTCGGCGCGATCGTCGTCAATGAGGATATTACGGATCAACGGAGGGCACATGAAGCCTACCTGCATACTCAGGCCAAACTTTCGGCCATGATTGAGAATGCAGGGGATGCCATTTGGTCGGTGGATACAGAATACCGTTACTTGAGTTTCAACTCCTTTTTTGAAAAACAGGTCGTCATCGCCTTTGGAAAAAAACCCCAGCTCGGCATGTCCGTTCGCGAACTGGGGTCTCCGGATTTGCAGGAAGAGTGGCTCAAACTATATAGCCGGGCTCTGGCAGGAGAACGTTTCTCGCTCG
>JBEHZA010000508.1:0-3832 GCA_048497895.1 Verrucomicrobiota bacterium | reverse complement strand
GACGCCGGTCGTGGGGGTAGTTGCTCAATCCCTGGATGATGCCATTGCCAACTTTGAAAAGACTTTAATTTCCAATACACTGGAACAGAATCATTACAGTCTTACCCGGACCGCGGAACAGCTTAAGGTCAGCCGTCACGCCTTGCGTTATCGCATGCAACGGCTCAATATTAATGGCGGTGCTGGCAGTGATGATGAGGCGGATGAGGCACCGACGAAAGATGGGGCAACGTCCAAAGGGCGTTAGGGATTGCGAACATGAATAGGTCTGATTTCGAGAGTTCAGTTTCCGGATTACAGCACTCACCCGGATTTGGCCGGGATCTGGCTGCGGTTCTGGCGGTTGGCTTGGTAGTGGTAGTGGTGTTGGTGCTTTGGGCCAAATATCTGCGCACCACGCGGCGGCGGCGTTCCCGATCGGCGGACAGCTCAAGCAAAGTTGGGTCCAGCGTTACGTTGCGTAAAAATGAATCAGACAGCGGTAGCCGCGAACGGCGGCGGCGGGAACATCGCCCTCGCAATCCGACACTGGCGGAAAAAGGCGGTCTGCCACCGGTGCGTACAGATGTTACCCCGCGTGAGACTCAATAGATGCAGGTAAGTGAAAACATAACGCGCAAAAGCGCATCGAATCTGGCCCTGGCGTTCATCCTGTTGCCCAAGGAGAAAGGGTCTGGCATGTCCGCTCTCTACGCGTTTTGCCGTGAGGTAGATGACGTGGCTGATGAAGAATCGGTGCCGTTGGCGGAACGGCGGGCCGGCTTGTCGGAATGGCGTGAGGATATCCGGATCGCCTGCCAGCAAGGGCAGCCACGCTTTCCGGTCAATCAGGAGTTGCAGCCGTTCATCGTCAAACATCAGTTGTCTTTTTCGCTATTTGACGAACTCATTCGTGGCGTGGAAATGGATCTGGACGTGAAACGTTACGAAACCTACGAACAATTGGAGAAATACTGTTATCGCGTTGCCTCGGTGGTGGGGTTGTTGAGCATTGAGATTTTCGGTTACCGCAATCCGGCTTGTCATGACTACGCCATCTACCTCGGCAAAGCGCTGCAATTAACCAATATCCTGAGAGATGTGCGCAACGATGCCGAACGTGGAAGAATCTATCTGCCGCTGGAGGAATTGAAGAAATTTGGTGTCCGGGAAGAGGAATTGCTCCGGTTTGAATATTCGCCGCGTTTCTACGCGCTGGCGAAAAGTGTGGCCGATCGCACGCGCCATTTTTATCAATTGGCGGCGGAAACCCTGCCGCGAGAGGACCGTCGATCGATGGCCACGGCTGAATTAATGGGCGCGGTTTATTGGCGGCTTTTTGAAAAATTGGAAAGTCAGCAGTTTGATGTTTTTGGTCCCAATCCAACCCGCCTGAGCAAAGCGCAAAAGATATTGCTTATCCTGCGTACCTGGTATCGTATGTCGACAGGCACTTTAGTTCCAAATTATGGGGTCTCTTAAAGGGGGCAAACGGCTCATTGTTAACGCCGATGATTTTGGCAAATCCCGGTCGATTAACGATGCGATTATTCAAGCGCATCGTGAAGGGATTCTCACGACCGCGAGTTTAATGGTCAACGGCAGCGCCTATGACCATGCGGTCGAACTGGCGCATCAGAATCCGCAGTTGGGTGTCGGCTTGCATCTGACGCTGGTTTGCGGTCGATCGATTCTCAAACCCACGGAAATTCGCGGATTAGTGAATGAACGTTACGAGTTCAGCCAAAACCCGGTTACGACCGGTCTGCGGTATTTTTTCCTGCCCGGCTTGCGCTATCAATTGCGGCATGAGATTCAGGCGCAATTCCAACGGTTTGCCCTTACCGGCCTGACACTGGACCATGTCAATGGCCACCTGAACATGCACCTGCATCCGACGGTGTTCAGTTTGCTGAAACATCATTATCAAGACTGGCAGTTGAAACACTTCCGGCTGACCCGTGACCCATTTTGGTTGAATGCGCGACTGGCTTCCGGAGCGTGGGCCTACCGGTTGTCGCATGCCTTTATTTATATGGTGCTGTGCGGCCTGGCGGAAGAGGACTTGCAGCGCCGGCAGATTAAGCACACCCGCTGGGTGTTTGGCCTGCTGCAAAACGGGCGCATGAACGAACAATACATCACGCGTTTGTTGCCACGTTTGCCTGATGGTGATTCTGAGCTTTACTCTCATCCCTCCATGGACGAATTTAAACATGAATTCGATGCTCTTATCAGCCCGCGCGTGAAGGAATTGGTTCAGCAACAGGGCATTGAATTGATTCGTTATCAGGATTTATAGCATGTTAAAGCTCGTCGTTATTTTGTTGATTGCCCTGGTGTTTGAAGCCATCGGTGTTTTGTTTTTAAGCCATGGCTTGAAGCAGATCGGGGAGATGCAGGGCTTTTCCGTGCCGGAAATTGCGCGGATGGTCAAGAGCGGGGTGACGAATCGCAATGTGGTTTTGGGCGTGTTTTTTGAAGCTCTGTTCTTCGGTGGGCTGTTAACACTCATGTCCAAGGGGGATGTCAGTTTTGTCTGGCCGTTAACCTCCCTCGGTTTTGTGCTCACTACGGCGGCAGCGAAAATATTTTTGCATGAAGAAGTGTCGCCTGCGCGTTGGGCCGGAGTTTTACTGATTATGGCGGGTGCGGGTTTGATCACCTGGAGTGAAAAGAGCAAACACAAATCTCCTCCGCCGGTCGCGATTGTTCAGGCTGACGTTAGTGCGAAATAGTCTGCTGCAGCGTTGCCGCCAGGCGGTTGGCAGCGTAAGTAACGGTTTTCTGAAACCGCATTAATTCACCGATTTTTCCGGGGGATTTCACCAGCGTGAGAGCCAGTTTGACGAAGTCCATTTTCTGTTCGGCCGTCATTAATTGATTGAAGTCCAGCGGCAGATTTTCATTCGCCGCATCGGAAATCACTCTCACCGTGGCGCTGGGAATCTGGCGTTCGCGGCAAATCGAACGAATCACTTCCGATTCCATCTCCACTGCGTCAGCGCCAGTGGATTTCCGAAGCGCGGTTTTTTCTGTGGCCGTGACAGCGACTTTTTCCTCACAACAAAAGCGGGCTGGACTGGCTCCCGCGGCAAGCAGAGCAGGGGAGGCGGTGAAGGAGTCATCGGCGGAAAAGACCACGGTGCCTGTCTTGAGCGCGGGATCAAGGCCGCCCGCGAAACCGCCCGTGATCACTTGTTTCGGTTGATATTCCGTCAGCGCTTTGCGGAATTCAGCTTCGGCATTGCGCTGCCCCATGCCGGTAACGACTACGGCAATATCCGCGCGGTTACCAAGGAGTTTCTGAAAAGGACGCGCCTCTTCTTTAACCGCAAAACAAAACAAAGTAGTTACCGGCCTGCTCATACGGACAGGAATTAGGCGCGCCCGACTGGATTTGGCAGCGAGTGGCCGTTGACGCCGCTGTTTGTATTTCCACGGCTCTTTTCCACCAATTGCCGGTAAGTCGCTAAAGCGAGCAGCGGCCAGCTATTCCGGTACATATCGTATTTGAGGTAAAACACCTTTGGGAAACCCGTGCCGGTAATTTCCGATTCCGACCATGAACCGTCTGCATTTTGCGTGCGCACGAGATAATCGATGCCCCGTTGCAAAGCCGGATTTGAAGGATCATCAAAAGCGCACAACCCCATGACGGCCCAGGCTGTTTGCGAAGGTGTGCTGGGCCCCTGGCCCTTAAACACAGGATCATCGTACGTGTTGCAACGCTCACCCCAACCGCCGTCTTCACGCTGCACGCTTTCCAGCCATTGACGTCCCCGCTGGAGCCAGGTTTGGCTCATGTCGAGATTCATGGCGCGCATACCGCGTAAAACCTGCCAGGTGCCGT
>JBEHZA010000507.1:0-3864 GCA_048497895.1 Verrucomicrobiota bacterium | reverse complement strand
CCCGGCTGCGGCGGTTAAGACAGCTTTGCAGCATGCCTGGCATGCGCTTGAGCCCCGGCTCGAAGTTCCATTGGACGGCGTTGATCAGTTGGTCAATGAAAAGTATGACCGGGACGAGTGGAATCTAAAGTATTAGCCGGATGAGTAAATAGGAACGGCCTCAACGGGCATTCACTGCTGCACGCGCGGAAAGATAACCCCACGCAGCTCCGATCAGCAATCCGACTGCGTGTGCGGTATTGGCGACATGCGGGATCAACCCCACGCCGCAAATAACCAGCCAGATCAACATCATGACCACTACGTCCGGATGGAGCGCAATGTCCGAATGCGGGTCAAATTTACCCTTCATCCAGGCATAACCGAGCAAACCATACACGACGCCAGACATGCCGCCGAAATTTGGGCCTCCCAGAAAATTCTGCCCCAGATTGGAACCCATGGCCGTGACCAGCACCAACAAACCAAAATACCTGGTTCCTTGCCGTCCCTCGATCATTGCTCCCAGATCCTTCAACCAAAGCATATTGAAAATAATATGCAGCCAGCCGCCGTGAAGAAAAATCGGTGTCACTAAACGCCAGATTTCTCCCGCGCACACCTCTGGTAATTGCCTGCTTTGCGTGGAAATCTTCAAACTCTTTTCCAAAACCGATTGGTCTCCCAGACTGGCCAGAGAAAACACCCCAATCGAAACCACCATCAGCAACACCGTTAGGTAGGGATTATGCCCCGCCGCGCTCTCCGCCAGTGCCTGCCGTCCATCAATGATGCGCTCACGCGCCGCCTCCTCATCGGCCAGTTGCGCTTGCAGTTTGCGCCGCGCCGCCTCCGCCACATTCTTAAACTCCGGCGCCGCGGGATTCGCCAGAAACCGTTTCAGCAAATCGGTCGCCAGCGTGATGTGGTCTTCATCGCGAATCCAGAGTGAATACAGTCCCTCGCGCTCATATTCGACGTCGTTCTCAATGCCCTGCAAAAACAGGTAATCGCTAAACGTCGCTGCGCGTTTATCATTATCAATCTGGCCAATCATCCGCATAGGTACTTGCTATAGTCTTTCACTGAATTGGCCGCGCGTCAAAAAAAAGGCCGGGGAAAGTAGCGTGAAAGCGATTTCCGCAGACGGCTCACACCATGGACGGGACGACGAAAGGAGCGCGATAACTCCGGGCGAGCAAGGCATTCGCATCCTTGCGCTCCACAAATTGTTCCTTCTCCACATCCATGGTCAGCAATGGTCCCACCGTCGCGGGTGTGTTCGCCAGCGTGATGCCATTGGCCGCCAGATGCGACTTCATCCGCTCGTACATTTCCAATTCCGGTTTATCCAGTTCCAGTTTTTCCTCGATTTCATCCGGAATCGCCTGATGCCCGACCCGATAGGAAATATTGCCCGTATGACAGAGCGCACTGGAAATATGTCCCTCCAGAATATCCGCGTGCAACCCTCTCGCCTCGCGGCTGCGCACGGCGTTTATGAAATTCTTAAAATGATCGGCCACGTGATCGTTGCTCTCTGCCCACACTTGCACTTCTTTCCCTTCCGTATCGCAAACTGCCGCATGATTATCTTCCATCCGCACGAAACCGCGTTCGCACTCCACTACCGTCCCGATCCGCGCCCCGCGATACTCCGGCATTTGCTCACTGCCAGTTTTTTCCGGCAAACCGCGCACTTCAAAAAATAACGGCGCCTTTTCATATTCGTGCATGACGATCTGCGTGTTCGCCGTCTGTCCATCATCCACGTAGCCGAACCGTCCGCCCACGCTCATCACCTTTGGCGAAAGCCCTGTTTCACCCAGCGCCCAGCGGCCCAGGTCCATTTCGTGAATGCCTTGATTGCCCAGATCACCATTGCCCGTCGCCCAGCGCCAGTGCCAATCATAATGCAATCGCGCCCGCATCAACGGCTCTAACGGAGCCGGTCCCGTCCATAAATCGTAATCCACCGTCGTCGGAATCGGCTGCGGCCCGCTCACTCTGCCAATCGAAGCCCGCCGTTTGTAACAAAGACCGCGCGCCCATTTTATTTTTCCCAATTCGCCGGAGCGCAAAAACGCAATCGCCCTTTGAATCGCTTCACTCGACCGGCTTTGCGTGCCCGTTTGCACGATGCGCTGGAATTTGCGCGCCGCCTCCACCGCCTGACGCCCCTCCCAGACGTTATGGGAAACCGGCTTTTCCACATACACATCCTTGCCCGCCTGGCACGCCCACACCGTCATCAGTGCATGCCAATGATTCGGCGTCGCAATCGAAATAGCGTCGATGTTTTTATCGTCCAGCAATCGCCGCACATCGTTGGAAATGATCACCGGTTGATGCCGGGCCGTAAACCGGCTCACTTCCCGGTACAAAATGCTCCGGTCCACATCGCACAATCCGATCACGCGAACTCCGGGAACTTTCGCAAAATTCTTCAAATGATCCTGGCCGCGGCTGTTGAGTCCCACCACGGCCACGCGAATCGCAGAATTCGCCCCCGCCACCTGCGCCCACGGACGCGTGGCGACACTGAAAGCCGCCGCTCCTACCGCCGCCCGTTTAATAAAGCTCCGCCGATTGATCGACTTCATGATTTTGGAAAATAGTCCATTGAGCCCGGCTTGCCGAACATTCTGATTAGTAACTGAAAATGTGCTCTCTATTCAAGCCGTGAAAACTTAATGTTTGGTTCGTTGCTCCTGCAATTCTTTCCAGTATGGACTGTCGTTCATCCGCTGACGCAGTTCGCCCAGCAAGGATTCATCCACCGGCACTCCCGCAGGCCACGCTTCGCGGATGAATTTCCAGCCCAGTTGCTCATGCCCCGCATACATCATCTCCAAGGGGTGTTGAAACATCTCTGAAGGCAGTTCGTCCTTTGTGTAGGGCGTGGGCCAGTTGCCCGGTTTGCGGATTTCTGCGATCCACTCGTTCCATTCCGCTTGAGACGGAACCGGCTTATCCATCAAATCCGCCGCCACGTGATACGCTCCATTGCGCCACCGCAGAATCACCGTCGGCGCCGGTGAACCCACAAATGACATCGGCCAATATTGATAACTCCAATCCTCCAGTTCCACCTCCATCACTCCATCATGATCCACGTCGATAAAGCGCGGACGACTGTGCTCCCCCTCAATCACCGTCAACTCACGAAATTCCCGGCCGATCTGAAAAACGTGCGCGCTGAAACAACAATGCGCGCCACCGGTAAATTCATAAACCACCAGTTCCGGCTGGCCATCCCCATTAATATCCGCCCCCATCGGCGGCACTTTAAAAACATCACGATCAAACAGACTCAAATCGTACGTATGGCTATGTTGGCCGTAAACGCGTTTGCCGCTCTTCAAGATTTCCAACGACCCTTCTCCTTGATAGTCACCCCGCTCAAACAATAGCGAATCCACTTTAGGCGGTAATTTTTCACGCAACGTCGTGACCCATTGCGGAGATGGATTCCGGTGATAAACCCGCACTTGATATTCGCCAAATTCCTTTTCCTCCTGCAACGTGCCGATCGGCACGAACGACGTGTCCCTCGTCAGCCTATGATACGCCACCACCCCCAGTGCCAGCAGGAAACTGATCAAGCTCAATCCGCCGTAGCGTAACCAGCGGCGTTTACGCTTCAAGATCGTTTCAGGTGTCGGTTCCATTTGCTCCCCATCAGAAACCCGGGAGCGGGAATTTGCAAAAGCGAATGTTGCGCCAATCAACCTCTCTGCAAAGACCCATTGCCTCTCCGCCGCCTCTCGACCTATCATGCGTCCGTAAAAAACATGCCGACCAGCGCCCAAGTCAGCGAAAGTCTCTGTCTCTCCTGCGGCCTCTGCTGCAACGGCGTGCTCTTTAAAGATGTCGAGCTTCAAC
>JBEHZA010000506.1:0-3864 GCA_048497895.1 Verrucomicrobiota bacterium | reverse complement strand
CAGCCGGGTCGTGGCCAGCCGAGTTTTGACAAGCAGTTCGTCCGGGATTACCTGGAGACTTTGACGTGGGACAAGACCCCGCCCGCACCGGCCTTGCCCGCTGAGATCGTGGCCAAAACGCAGGCGAAATACCTGGAGGCATATCAAAAGCTGACGGGGAAAGAGCTTTAGTATTACAATTCGTAAGTTTGCCTTGCGAAAATGAAAGACTGATCGAATATTGCACCTATGACGACGGCTCAGGCAGCCATTAAGAAACGGGTCATGCGGTGGACTTCTACCGCAAAGGTGGAATTTGCTGAAAGCTTGTTGGAAAGTGTGGAGGGTTTTACGAGCCCTGAAATAGAGCGTGCTTGGGGCAAGGAAATTGCCTCGCGGATTAATGACATAGAGAACGGAACCGAAGAAGGAATTCCCGGGGAGAAGGTGATGTCAGAAGCAAAAAGGATGCTGCGTGAAGCTCGTCGTCTACCATCAGTTCGCCGCAAAAGAACTGGTTGAATCGATGCTCTTTTATGAGGAGCGTCGACAAGCCTTGGGTGAAGAGTTTCTTTTAGAAGTGGGAAGGACGGTTGCTCGTATTCAGAAAAGCCCGGAACTTGGCAAATCAGGCAGACTTCGTACATTCAGTCAGAAAACCAAACGGTTTCCATTTCGGATAATATATCAGATTGAAACTGAAAAGATTTGGATTGTAGCTGTGGCTCATCTGGCTCGAAAGCCTGGTTATTGGTTGAACCGGGCCGATTGATTCTCCGGAATGCTATTTCATGCAAACTCTCGTTGAAGATTTTCTTCAGTATTTGCGGTTCGAGCGGGGGCAATCTGAACAGACGCAGAAGACTTATGCGGCGCTGTTGGGCAAATTTGTGACGTGGGCACAGGAGAATGGGCTGACCGATTGGCGCAAGGTGGACTTGAAAGATTTAATGGCTTACCTGCAACACGAGCGGGCGCGCAAGCCGATGGATCAACCCAAGGAATCGACAGCTAAATTGAGTCCGGAAACGGTGTATTTGGAAATTGCGGCGTTGCGGGCGTTCTATCGGTTTGCTGAAAACGAAAAAATTCTGCCGGTGAATGTGGCGGAGAATCTGTCGCTGCCGCGCCGATGGAAGCGCCTGCCCAAGGCGTTGACGAATTCTGAGATTGATCAGTTGCTTGCCCCGTTGACGGTGGCCACTCCTGAAGCGTTGTGCGATCAGGCGGTTTTGGAATTAGCCTACGCGTCAGGGCTGCGGCTGTCGGAATTGCGCAATATCCGGTTGGAACAACTGCATTTGGAGGCGGGTTTCATCAACGTGATTGGCAAAGGAAATAAGGAACGCGTGGTGCCAGTGGGGCGTAAGGCGGTAGAGGCGTTGAATCGCTACTTGCAGGTTGGGCGGCCACAACTGGTCAATAAGAAGTCGCCGGCGAATGTGTTTCTCACCCGGCGCGGAACGCCTTTTGCGGCGGTGACGATGTGGTGGCGTATCAAACGGCGCGTGCGGTTGTCCGGTGTCACGCGTCCAGTAACACCGCACATGCTGCGGCACAGTTTCGCGACGCATTTATTGGAGCACGGAGCGGATTTGCGGGTGATTCAGGAGTTGCTGGGGCACGCGAATATCAGCACGACGGAGATTTATACGCACGTGGCGGGGAACCGGTTGCGGGAGGTTCACCGCAAGTTTCATCCGCGCGGATGAGGTTTTTACGGTCGCTGCCTGGGGCTGATTCTCCACTTACAATTCTGAATTGAGCAAAACGGGGTTTGCATGTAGGTTGGCCGGACATGAAAGGCATTATACTCGCCGGGGGCGCTGGTTCCCGATTGTTTCCGCTCACGCTTGTGGCAAGCAAACAACTCCAGCCGGTTTATGATAAGCCGATGGTTTATTATCCGCTGACGACCTTAATAGAGAACGGGGTGCGCGAATTTTGCCTGATTTCTACGTCGCAGGATATTCCCCGGTTCAAGCAATTGCTGGGGGATGGTTCAGCGTGGGGAATTTCGATTGAGTATCGGGAGCAGGCGAAGCCGGAAGGCATTGCCCAGGCGTTTCTAATTGCGGAATCGTTCATCGGCAAGGATGCGGTGACGTTGATTCTTGGGGATAATATTTTTTACGGCGGTGATGTTTTTCATTCGGCGTTCAATGAATTGAAGGAAGGGGCGACGATTTTCGGTTATCATGTGAATGATCCGGAACGTTACGGCGTGGTGGAATTTGACGCGGAAGGTAAAGCGATCTCCATCGAAGAAAAGCCGAGGCAGCCCAAGAGTAATTACGCCGTCCCCGGACTTTATCTTTACGACAACCAGATTATCGCGATTGCCAAGGCGTTGAAGCCTTCCGCACGCGGAGAATTGGAAATCACGGACATCAACGTGGAATATCTGCGGCGCGGACAATTGCAGGTGTATCGTTTGAATCGCGGATTTGCGTGGCTGGATGCGGGGACGAGCAGCAGTCTGCATGAGGCTTCGGCTTATGTGCAGACGATTGAAAAAAGGCAGGGGGTAAAGATCGGCTGTCCGGAAGAGGCGGCGTTCCGCAGTGGGTTTCTTTCGCTGGAACAACTGGAATCGCTCGTGAATAAGATTCCCAAGTGCGAATATCGCGATTATCTGGCGACGGTGGTGGCGGAAGCGAAACGGCTGCATAACTAGAATTTTCTCCCATGATTTTACTGCTCGGTGCTTCCGGATATATTGGTCAGGCGTTTGCGGCGGAGTTGCAACGGCGAAAGACGCCGTTTGTAGCGCTCACACGCAAAGAGGTGGACTACACACGATTTGACGTGTTGGTGCCGTATTTGCAAACGACGAAGCCGGAGTTCCTGATCAACGCCGCCGGTTTTACGGGCAAGCCCAACGTGGATGCGTGCGAAATTGCAAAGGCGGAAACCCTGCTGGGCAATACACTCTTTCCTCAGATGCTGGCGCAGGCGTGCGTGGTGGCTGGAATTCCGTGGGGGCATGTTTCTTCCGGTTGCATTTATTCCGGGGCGAAAATCTTTGAGGATGGGCAAACGCGGGTTGAACCGGATTTGACGCGGGCGGATTTGAAAGAGCTGGTGGCAAAAAAGCCGGAGTCTATTCACGGCTTTACGGAAACGGATACGCCGAACTTTTCCTTTCGCCAGCCGCCGTGCAGTTTTTACAGCGGCACCAAAGCTTTGGCGGAAGAAGCGATCAGCGGGATGGGACGCAGCTACATCTGGCGGTTGCGCATTCCCTTCGATGAATGGGACAACCCGCGCAATTATCTGAGCAAAGTGCAGCGTTACGCGAAGGTTTACGATAACGTAAACTCTGTTTCGCATCGGGCTGATTTTGTGCGCGCGTGTCTGGACCTGTGGCAACTGCGGGCACCGTTTGGGATTTACAATGTCACGAATCCGGGCTTTTTGACGACGCGCCAGGTGATTATGGCGATTGAGACAGTTTTGAAGCCCAATAAGGCATTTGAATTCTGGGCGAATGACGAAGAGTTTTATCGCGTGGCCGCGAAGACGCCGCGCTCCAATTGCGTGATGGATGTGACGAAGTTGCTGGCGGCGGGAGTGAAGATTAGAACGGTGGAAGAAGCGGTGGAGGATTCGCTGCGGAATTGGCGGAAGGAAGAGAAGTGAACGGGGAAGGTGGCAATGGCGTTTTTCCATGGAGCGCGGCATTTATGCCGCTTCAATGTCCGGGGAATCACGTGCCAAACGAGTGTTCAGTGTGCTTTGAACGGTGAAGCGGCATAAATGCCGCGCTCCTATCGATTGTAAAATAGATCATGAACTTACTGGTTACAGGCGGAGCGGGGTTTATCGGGTCGAATTTGATCCAGCATATTATTGACCGGCCGGAGGTGGCGCGGCTGGTGAATC
>JBEHZA010000505.1:0-3869 GCA_048497895.1 Verrucomicrobiota bacterium | reverse complement strand
CTTGAAGGTCGCGTCATACCGTTTCAATGGCTTTTTCATACGCTGGTTCTTAATTTGCCAGCTTCTCCTTCTCTGTCCACTAATTCAGGGGAACCTCAGAAATCAAAACGAATTCTTTTCACGCCTGTCTTCAGAGGAAGTGCGCGTGTTTACCCCTTCAAGAATTGATTGAGTTCCGGCGTCGTCAGAGTCTCGTTCAAATAATTAAAAGTGCCTGTACTTTTGATTTCGCGCGCACTATTCAACAGCCCCGTCATGGCCGCGCGATAGAGCGAACTGGCAAAGCTGATGCGCTTCACTCCTGCCGCCGTCAGTTCCGCTACGCTGAAGGATTTGCCTTTGATGCCGACCATAAAGTTGACCGGTTTCCGCACGGCTGCACAGACTACGCGCACGGCTGCAAGGTCAGGCAATGCCGGGGCAAACAGCACATCTGCACCGGCCTGCTCGTAAGCGATTAACCGCCGAATGGTGTCATCCAAATTCGACTGTCCGCGAAAGAAATTTTCTGCGCGTGCCGTCAGTGTAAACGGGATCGGTTGAGACCGGATCATTTCCACGGCGGCGGCAATGCGTTCGGTTGCCTGGCTGAGATCGTATTGCGGTTTCTGCGGGTCGCCGCTGGAATCTTCAATGGAGGCCCCCGCCAATCCGGCCTCAAGGGCCAATCGGATGGTTTCGGCCACGAACGCCGGTTCCGCGCCAAAGCCGTTTTCCAGATCGGCGGATATCGGGAGATTCGTGGCTTCCACGATCAAACGCGCATGGGCCAGCGCTTCGTCCCGGCTGATTTTCCCATCTCTGCGTCCTAATGTTCCTGCACTGGCCGAACTGGACGTCGCCAGAGCCTCAAAGCCGAGTTGTTCCAACAATCGCGCCGAACCACCATCCCAAGGATTCGGTAACAGCAGAACCCGATCTCGTTGGTGCAGCGTTTGAAAATGCTGGGCCTTCCCGTTTTGTGTTCCAAGCTCGTTCATAATGGAACTATCAAATCAGCCGTTTCGAAAACCGCAATCGGAAAGCGAGAACCTGCTCCCCTTGATTCAATTTTTTGCATCGATATTTTGATGCGGAGCAGTCATCGTTCAAGAGTGAGGCGGACGGGAATCATTATTCTGGTAGTTGCATTTGCCGTTGTTGGCATTTGTTTAATAGTTGTTTACAAGCGGGCAAAGGGCCCGGTTTATTACGGAAAACCATTGAACCAGTGGGCGGAAGAAGCTCTTGCATCCGACGAGACGATTCGTTTGCCAGCTGAGCAGGCTATTCGACGCATTGGGACTAATGCGATTCCATACTTAATGAGAGAAATTCGCTGCCAGGATTCTGGCTTTAAAATGTCATTCATGGAGTTCGTTAAAGGGCATCCCGGCATCAAAATTAATTTTATATCAGCGTCGAAACGTCGGCAGAACGCCTTTGAGATTGCAAGCTGCTTTGGGCCGGAACCCAGGCGTGCTTTTTTCTGGGCTTTGGAACCGTTTTTTGATGATCCAGAATTAATCGGATGCGTTGGAAAAACATTGCTGGAAAAAGATTACGAAGCCGACCCCAATAATGCCCCGGATTTTGATCTGTTTCGATCAATTGCCAGGCATATGACGAATGTAAATCCGCGAGTTCGCGGGAGCTTGATCTTGATGGCAAGCGTTGGTTCCTCCGAAGATATCGCGGGAACAAAGCTATTAGATATCTGGTTGGCTCGACTTAAGGATAACGACACTCGCGTTCGCGCCCAAGCTGCCCTCGCTATGATTCAGTTTGGACGAATTTCGGAAAAAATATTTACTGCGCTCATTTCCAGTTTGCAGGATTCGAATGCGGAGGTGCGGAGAAATTCTGCCGACGCCTTGTGCTTTTATGCCTGGGATGATAAGAGCAGGCAGGCTGCCCCTTTTTTGACGAAGGCATTAAGCGATCCAGATGCTAATGTCAGGGCAGCGGCCGCCAAAGCGTTATCCATGCAGAAAGCTGGGGTCGCCGAACCCATCGTGACGTTCCCTTGAAGGGCACTTATTCGGACGCGTTAACATTCCGTCCTTCCAATCGTAAACAACTTTCCAGAATCAACCCGATCGGCGGGATGAATTCGCGGAAGCGGCGCTCATCTTCTGAATCAAACGGTTGACCGGTTTTCTTGTTCAACATTTGCGCGACCGCGAAGATGCGTCTCGCCCGGTTGTAAATCGGCAAACAAAGAATATTGTTCGTGTGATAGCCGGTTTGGCGGTCGGTTTTATCACTGAACAAGGGATGATGGTAAGGATCGGCAATGTTCAATGTTTCACCCGTGCGTGCCACGTGACCGGCAATGCCCTGTGTGATGGGAATGACAATTTCCAACGGTTGCTCGCCACTGTGCTGCGCGATTTTGGAGCGCAACATTTGACGGGCTTCATCCACGAGAAAGATGGTGCCACGTTCGGCTTGCAGCAGTTGCGCGACTTTCACGGTGGCTGCTGCCAGCACTTGTTCGAGCATCGATTCGGAAACCTGCTGTTGCGCGACATCCAGCACTCGCAGCAGTTGATCGAGTTCGGAAGTCGATTCTTCCAATAACTCGACGAACTGCTGATCGTTCATGTGTTCCATCTTCCGGACCAGTTCGCCGCGCCGGTTCATCGTAGCCAGCGTGGCGAGCATTTGGCCGGCATTCGACGCGAGTCCTTTGGTAAACGAAGAAAGGCGGCCATCCTCCAACGTCATCATGCGGTCGGCGACATCCAGAATGCGATTGTCATGCGTCACGAGCAGAATGGCGCAACCCTGTTCTTTGGCTAAACGATGCAGCAGTTCCACCACTTCCCGTCCGGATTTTTTATCAAGCGACGCCGTCGGTTCATCCGCGAGAATGATTTTCGGTTTCCGCACCAATGCGCGCGCAATAGCCACCCGTTGCTTTTGACCCACGGATAATTGGGCCGGATATTTGTGCGTGTGTTCGGACAAGCCCACGGCCTCCAGCATGGACAGTGATTGCGCGCGGGCTTCACGGGTGCTGATTGTGCGGTCCAGCGAAAGCGACATTTGCACGTTTTGCACCGCGGTCAGCGAATTCAACAGATTGTGAGATTGAAAAATGAAACCAATCTTGCGCCGCATGCGCACCAGCTCATCCTGCGTTGCGTGGGCCAAATCTTCGCCGAAGATACGCAATTCACCCGTTTGCACCGAGCGCAAAGCACCCGCCAGCGTGAGTGCCGTCGTCTTTCCGGAACCGGACGGTCCGGTCAGGATGACAATTTCGCCCGGGAAAAAGTCCGCCGTCAGATCGTAGATGACCTGTTTGCGCAATGCCCCTTCACCGAACGAGTGGCTCACATTGCGAAAAGAGATGAGCGGTTCCATGAGGTTAGAAGATTTCCGCCGGATCGGCTGACCGCAGTTTACGCATGGCAAAAGCTCCGGCAATACTGCACATGAGCAAGGTCAGCGCGAACACCAGGACCGCTCGACCAACGGTCATATAGGCCGGGAGAAGGGTAATTTTTCGCGTGAAATAAAAGATTCCGCTCGCGCCCAGGCAACCGGGAATGAAGCCGAGCACGGACAGAATAACCGCCTCCTGCATCACAACCAGAAATAGGAATCGATCCGTATATCCCATCGCCTTCAGTGTGGCGTATTCTTTCAAATGATCGATCACATCGGTGTAGAGAATCTGATAAACGATGACGGAACCCACTACGAAACCGACGATCATTCCTGTCATGATGACGAAGCCGATGGGGGTGCGCTCCGCCCAATAAGATTTCTCCAGTTCACAAAATTGGTCGCGGGTAATGACCCGGACATCCGGAGGCAACGCGGCCGCAATTTGATTTCGCATGGCGACTGCGTCACTCCCGGCCTTCAGCCGGATCAAG
>JBEHZA010000504.1:0-3871 GCA_048497895.1 Verrucomicrobiota bacterium | reverse complement strand
ACTTCCAAGTTCCGTCAGGAACAGTTGCCCCTGGAGATCATTTCCAAAGGCCGCTTTGAGAAGAGCGAGCCGACCATTCATAAGGGCGAAGACCTGGATGTGCCTACCTACATTCGCCGCGGAGTAGCGTTGAATTAGCGATAGTCCGGAGCGCGCCGTTCACGACGCTTCAACATGCGACAATACTGCGCGTCCGAGATTTCAAATGGTTGTCCGAACAACGTGTGGTGAAGCGCCGTAAACGGCGCGCTCCTTTACGTTCCGGGCCGGTAAGCGGTTGCGGTTCATTGGTTTCTCCCCCTGAACGGGCCGTTAAAACGTAAGGTTTTTTCATTTAGCCTTTTGCTTTCACCCGCAGCTTGGGTAATGAGTAGGCATGGTGTTGACACCGACATGGGCGATTGTGGGGGTATTATTCTGCGCGGGCTTGAGTTTTTTCTTTGCCCTGGCGGAAACAGCGCTCTTTTCGCTCGGTAAATGGCAGGTGAGACAATTGGTGGAACGGGAACCTTCGGATGGGGGCCGGGTGGCGCGTTTATTGGCGGAACCGCAGGATTTACTGGCGACGATGGTGATGGGCAACACCTTTGCGGGTGGAGCCATGCTGGGACTGGCGTTCTGGATGGTTCTGCGTGGGGATTGGTATGTCGCCGGAACGGTATTTGTTTTGCTGGCTTTGACGCTGTTGGGTTGTGAGGTGCTGCCCAAAACTCTGGCGGTGCGGGAGCCGGAACAGTGGTCATTGCGCGTGGCTCAACCGATGTTATTTCTCCTGGCCTTCGCGCGGCCTTTGCGGGTCGTGGCGCAACGCGCCAACGCGACGATTCTGGCCACTTTCGTCCCCAAATCCATCAAACCGATCAGTGTCCTGACGGATGATGAGTATCGCGAATTGCTGGAACTCGGCTTTCAACAGGGATCACTCGCTGCTGCTGAAAAAGAAATCATTCTCCAGATCATCAGCCTGGACCGCCGCACGGTGAAGGAAGTGATGAAGCCGCGCTCGCAGATGATTTGTATTTCTGACGATTTATCCCAGGAAGAAATGGTGGCGGTGGCCCGTAAGCACCGGCACCGTCGTTTGCCGATCTATGACGAAACGCCGGATACGATTGTCGGCGTGTTGAATACCCGCGTGTTGTTGCTGGACCCCAAGGCGGATTTGGTAGATGCGATTGAGTTTCCTTCCTTCGTGCCGGAAACGATGAATCTGTTGCAGTTGTTGAAATCATTGCAGCGTCAGCAGCGGGGATTGGCCATGGTGCTGGACGAGTTTGGCGGCACGTCCGGAATTGTGACGGTGGAAGACATCCTGGAGGAGATGGTGGGGGAAATCCGCAGCGAAGAAGAGGCAGAGGGATTCGTGATGGAACACATGGGCGTGGGGCGTTGGCGGGTGAATGGCACCATGCGGTTGGACGATTTCGCGCGGGAATATCCGGAACTGGGAGACGTCGTGGAAGTCGAAACCATGGGCGGGCTATTGATGGATCAACTTGGCGTGGTTCCGGCCACGGGAGATTCCGTGATCTTTCGTGGCCTGCGTTTAACGGCTCGCGTGACGGATGAACGGCGCGTGCGGGAAATCTACGTCGAAACGGTAAAACGGAAAGGCGGAAGCTGAGATGCAGATCAACTCTTTCTCCATCTCGGTTTATGGCGTTTGCCTCGCGTTTTCCTTTTTGCTTTCAGGCATGGAGGCGGGCGTGCTCGCGTTAAGCCGGTTGCGTATTCGCCAGCAGATGCGGGCAGGCAATCCCGCGGCCGCTCTGTTGCACCGTTATCTGGAGAATACGGAGAATTTCCTCTGGACGATTCAGGTGGGAAATACCGTGGCGAATTTTGTGATCATCAGCCTGACGATTGTTGGTTTGTATGATTTGCTGAACACGACTCCTTTGCTCTTTAGCGCGGCGTTTGCTGTGTTTTTGTTCTTATTTTACGCGTTCTTCGATTTGCTGCCTAAAATGTTGTTCCGGGTATATCCGAATCGGCTGAGTTTGTTGATGGTGCATCCGTTCCGGTTGATTCATTTGACGCTCAGCCCGCTGGTGGCCTTGATGGAGCGTTGCTCGGAACGCCTGCTGCATCTGACCAACAGCCGGCAATTCAAGGGCCATCTGTTCGGCAACCGGGATGAACTGCGGTTCATGATGCAGGAATCGGGCGGCAGCCTTTCTTCGGAAGAAAAGCAAATGATCAATCGCGTGTTGGATTTGCAAAATCTCACGGTGCGGCAGGTCATGATTCCATTAGCCAAAACCGTGACGATTAAACAGAAAGATACGCTGGCGGAAATGTTGCGCATTGGCCGTGAAAAGCAAATGACCCGGTTGCCGGTTTGGGATGCCGCGGCGCAACCGCCGAGAATTATCGGCATGGCGAGTTTGAACAATGTGCTGTTCAAAACGGATTTGGACCCGGCCCGGCCCGTGAAAGATTTTGTGAAACCGGCGTTGTACCTGGATGGCGAAGTGCGTTTGGAGGTGGCTTTGCAACGGATGCAACGGGCCGGTCAACGGCTGGCGATTGTGCTGGGACGCAATCAACGGGAAATTGGCGTGGTCAGTTTGCAGGACATTCTGAAGTTCATGTTCGGGGAGGTCAGTCTCTAATATGGACCCGAATGCCATTATGTTGGTGTTGCTAAAGCTGGCCGCGGTATTTTTTCTCGTGCTGCTGAACGGCTTTTTCGTCGCGGCGGAATTTGCGCTGGTGAAGATTCGCGATACGCAGTTGATCCCGCTGGTGTCGAAGGGCAACCGGCGCGCGAAAATTGCGCTGGGGATTATCAAGGATCTGGATGCCGCGCTCAGCGCGACGCAGTTAGGGATTACGCTCGCCAGTTTGGGGCTGGGCTGGTTTGCCGAGCCGGTGTTTGCCACGCTTTTGCAGCCGGTCATGAAGGGGTTGCACATCCAGTCGGAACAATGGCAGCACTCGATTTCTTTCGCGATTGGTTTTTCGGTAATTACTTTTTTGCATATTGTAGCAGGCGAATTGGCGCCCAAATCGCTCGCCATTCAGCAACCGTTGAATACCAGCCTGTGGGTGGCGATCCCGCTTTCGTGGTTTTATAAAATCTCGTATCCGTTTATTTGGGGGCTGAATCATTCCGCGCTTTGGTTGTTGCGGCGCTTTGGCATCGAAGCCGTGAGCGGCGCGGAACTGGTGCATTCGGAAGAGGAATTACGGTTGTTATTTGCCACCTCGCAGAAGCAGACCAGCGGGAGTGTATTGGGCCGGAGCATTGTATTGAACGCGCTGGATTTGCGGCGGCGCATCGTGCGCGAAGTGATGCGTCCGCGGCAGGAGATTGTCGGGCTGGACACGGAGGCGACCGTGGCTGAATGCCTGGAAGTGGCGGAACGGACGCGCTATTCGCGTTTCCCGTTATGCGAGGGCGGGGACATCGATAAGACGCGCGGAGTCGTGCATTTCAAGGACCTGTTTGCGATGCGCTCACGCAAGGCTGTGGGGCGCGATTTGATTCCCATTGCCCGCAAGATCATTTATGTGCCGGAAACGGCGCGACTGGAGAAATTGCTCAAACTGTTTCTCGATCGCAAAGTACATTTCGCCATTGTCGTGGACGAGTACGGCGGCACCGTCGGGATGGTAACTTTGGAAAATATTCTGGAGGCGTTGGTGGGCCAGATTCAGGACGAATTTGATCAGGAAAAGCCGTTGCTGGTGAAAAAGGACGAAAACATGTGGGAGGTGGATGGGGCGCTCCCGTTGCATGGCCTGGGTGAATTGGTGGGGGAGAATCTGCATGAAGAAGGCATCACCACGGCTAACGGTTGGGTGACGCATAAATTGGGCGGTTTTCCCAAACAGGGCGATTTAGTAACGCTCGGAAACTTCGAGT
>JBEHZA010000503.1:0-3874 GCA_048497895.1 Verrucomicrobiota bacterium | reverse complement strand
GATATGGAATGGGCGAAGGATGGCTGGACCGGAGGATTTTACATCCTCCAGGCCCGGCCCGAGACCGTGCAATCACGCAAAAATGTGGAAGTCGTGGAGACTTTCAAACTCAACGAACGGGGGCCTGTGCTGATTACGGGCCGGAGTGTCGGCGAGAAGATTGCCACCGGTCCCGTGCGCGTCATCAAAAGCGCCCAGTTCATGGAACAATTTAAAGCAGGCGATATTCTGGTGACTGATAAGACCGATCCGGATTGGGAACCGATCATGAAACAGGCCGCCGCGATTGTCACCAATCGCGGAGGCCGCACCTGTCATGCCGCCATTGTCAGCCGCGAACTGGGCGTGCCGGCAATTGTCGGCACGGAGCATGGCACAGAGGTCTTGAAAGACGGGCAGATCGTCACCGTCTCGTGCGCTGAAGGCGATACCGGCTTTGTTTACGAAGGCAAACTGAAATTTGATGTCCAACGCACGAATTTGAAAGACCTCGGCCGCCCCCGCACAAAAGTAATGATGAATGTCGGCAATCCGGAGGAAGCGTTCTCGCTTTCATTCATCCCGAACGACGGAGTGGGTCTCGCCCGGGAAGAATTCATCATCACGACGTTCATAAAAATTCATCCTCTGGCGCTGCTCGATTACGAAAAAATGGCCGCTGGGCCAGTGCGCCAACAGATTCACGATCTGACCCTGGGATACCCCGATAAACCGCAGTTCTTCGTGGACAAGCTGGCGCAAGGCGTCGCGATGATCGCCGCGGCGTTCTATCCCAAAGACGTCATCCTCCGCCTGAGCGATTTCAAGACCAACGAGTACGCCAACCTCATCGGCGGGAAAGCTTATGAACCGGCCGAGGAGAATCCGATGCTTGGCTTTCGCGGCGCGAGCCGCTACTACAACCCGCGTTATCAGGCCGGCTTCGCCTTGGAATGCCGGGCCATGCGCAAGGTGCGTGAGGAAATGGGGCTGACCAATTTGAAGCTGATGATCCCCTTCTGCCGCACCGTGGAGGAAGGCCGCCGCGTGCAGGCTGAAATGGAAAAGCACGGGCTGAAGCGCGGCGTCAACGGGTTGGAGATCTATGTCATGTGCGAAATCCCCAGCAATGTCATTCTGGCGGCAGAATTCGCAGAAATCTTCGACGGCTTCAGCATCGGCTCCAATGATCTGACTCAGCTCATCCTGGGAGTCGACCGGGACAGTGAAATTGTCGCCCCAATTTTTGATGAACGCAATGCCGCCGTCAAACGGATGATCGCGCAGGTCATTGCCGTTTGCCGGGAAAAGCAGCGCAAGATCGGCATTTGCGGGCAGGCGCCCAGCGATTACCCGGACTTCGCCCGGTTTCTGGTCGAGCACGGCATCAACAGTATTTCTCTAAATCCGGATACAGTGCTTAAGACCACCGTAGCCATCCGCGAAAAAGAGATCGCGTTACCACAGCGTTAACCAGCACCCGTAAATCAGCTAACCAACCCGGGAGAATTATTATGGAAACGATGAAAGCCACAGTGTTTCACGGAGTGAACCATCTTTCCGTCGAAGAGGTGCCTCGTCCACATGCAGGAGTTGGCGAAGCCGTCATCCGCGTCACGTTGACGACGATTTGCGGCACGGACCTGCACATTCTTCGTGGCGAATATCCAGTCAAGCCGGGCCTGATTATCGGACACGAACCCGTGGGTGTGATTGTGGAATTGGGGCCGGGAGTAACCGGCTACCACCTCGGTGACCGCGTCTTGGTCGGCGCCATTACGCCCTGCGGCCAATGCTGCGCCTGCCTTTCGGGACACCTTTCGCAATGCGGCCACGGCAGCGGCTATCAGGCCATCGGTGGCTGGCGGTTTGGCAATACGATCAACGGCGCTCAAGCCGAATACCTCCTCGTCCCCTCCGCCCAGGCCAACCTTGCGAAAATCCCGGATGAATTGACCGATGAACAAGCTGTCCTGCTGGCCGACATCGCTTCCACGGGAATCTCCGGCGCTGAAGCCGCCCCGGTGAGAATCGGTGATGCCGTTGTCATTTTTGCGCAAGGGCCGATCGGTTTGTGCGCAACAGCGGGAGCGAAACTGATGGGCGCTGCTCTGATTATCGGCGTAGATGGCGATGATAACCGGCTGGCCATGGCGCGCCGCCTGGGGGCAAATGTAACGCTGGACTATCGCGCCGTGGACGTGGTGACCGAAGTCAAGCGCTTGACCGGCGGCGGAGCGGATGTGGCCATTGAGGCCCTCGGAACGCAACTTACCTTTGAGAATTCGTTGCGCTGTTTGCGCCCCGGCGGCACACTTTCCAGTCTCGGCGTTTATTCGGGCAAACTGCAAATGCCGTATGACGCCTTCGCGGCGGGTCTCGGCGACCACCGGATTGTCACCACGTTGTGCCCCGGCGGAAAAGAACGCATGCGGCGTTTGCTCAGTCTGGTGCAATCCGGCCGGTTTGACCCCACTCCCCTCATTACTCACCGGTTCCCGCTGGAAAGAATCAAGGACGGCTATCAACTTTTCGGTGACCGTGCGGAGGGAGTTTTAAAGGTCGCGATTAAGCCCTAACGGACGGGAGATTTCCGGCTCCATCGGCCCGCACTTGTCCTCCGGCTGGCAAAGCATGGCCACCAATCGCCAATTCGCGCGTAGCTGACCCGCTGGCCGGGGGCGAGACTAACCACGTTAGGAATAGCGGGCCACTCTTCAGCATGGGAGTGCAGCGCCTTCCACGAAGGGATTGGAGTTATGAGTTTCATCGCTTTTAAAATGCTGGTCGGTGACCGCGCCAAATATATCGGCATCATTATCGGGCTGACCTTCGCCTCTCTACTGATCACCCAGCAGTCAGCCATTTTTGCCGGGATCATGACCCGCACCTTCAGCTTTCTCACGGATGTCGGATTGCCGGATATTTGGGTGGTGGATCCCCAGGTGCAATACATTGAGGATATTAAACCTCTGCAAGATACCCAGGTTCTGCGGGTTCGCAGCGTGGCAGGCGTCCAATGGGCTGTCCCCATGTACAAAGGTTCCATGCGGGCCCGCTTGCAAAACGGCACCTTTCAAACCTGTGTCGTCATCGGGCTCGATGACGAGACGTTAATCGGCGGCCCCCCGCAAATGCTGGAGGGCAAGTTATCCGACCTGCGGCGAAGTGACGGCATCATCGTGGACCGCATCGGAGCCCAGGGCAAACTGGCGAAAGTTCTGCCCGACGGCCAACGCGTCCCCATAAAAATCGGGGATACCCTGGAGCTGAACGATCACCGCTCCGTGGTGGTTGGCCTCTGCCGGATCACTCAAACCTTTCAGGCCAACCCGGTGATCTATACCACCTATTCGCGCGCCACCACCTTCGCGCCGCAGGAACGCAAGCTGTTGTCCTTCGTCGCGGCCAAAGCCAAGCCGGGCGAGGATTTGAACCGTTTGTGTGAACGCATAGGCCGGGCTACCGGACTGAAGGCTTACACCCGCGCAGAGTTCAAGAAACTGACCTTCCTTTACTTTCTCAAATACACCGGCATGCCAATCAACTTTCTGACCGCCGTGGCGCTTGGATTTATCGTCGGCATTACCATTGCCGGCCAGACGTTCTATAATTTCACGCTCGATAATCTGCGCTATTTCGGAACGTTGAAAGCCATGGGCACAACCAATCAAATGCTGCTGCGAATGATCCTGCTGCAAGCTGTGGTCGTAGGCGGCATCGGCTACGGCCTCGGGGTCGGCGCTGCCTCTGTCTGGGGCTTGCTCTTGAGCGGACGGACGCAAATTGCCTTCCGCCTGCCGTGGCAACTCCTGCTGCTCAGCGCTGGAGCCGTCTTGTTCATCTGCCTGACCTCCGCAGCCCTGAGCATTCGCAAGGTAATGAAACTGGAACC
>JBEHZA010000502.1:0-3891 GCA_048497895.1 Verrucomicrobiota bacterium | reverse complement strand
CTGGGGGGTATTGGTCGGCGTCGGCTGATTGGCCTGCGAGGTCTGGTTGATGCCGTGGCAACTCGTGCAGGAGCGGATTTCGCCTGCCGCAAACGTCAGCCAATAACGTTCACGCACCACCCCGGTTCCATTGGCATCCGTCAGTTGCCAGGTTAAGGCCCGGCGCGCGGGCACAATGGCCGCGGTTGAACCATCCGAGCCAATCCGCACGCTCGCCAACGCGGTAACTGGCGGATTATCTACGGCTGGGTCATGCAGGTGTTGCGCGAGCACGCGGCGGCCTTGCCGTGGGTTTTCCGGATCGCCGTAATTCAAACTGCGCAATTGATCCGCCTGAAAAATTTGCAGCGAAGCAATGTCGTAGATTTTTCCCGAAGCGCCGATGGTCTGGTGAGAGGTGCCATCCACGTGCAGGTTGAATGGTTGTTGATGATCCGCTTTATCGCGCGTCGTGACATCGCGGCTGACAATGAGCGCCAGTTGATGCGTGCGCAGGTAATTTTGAAAATCGCCCACATCCACTTTCGCCGTGGCGAAGGCCGCGAGTTCCGGATTGGGAATCGGCTCCACAAACGCCGCCGGACGGGTGCGGGCAATCACTTCCACCGGATCGAATTCCCACAACACATTCGTTTGCGTGATCAGCACATCCGGCGTCCAATAAGAAGCCTGATTCGTCAGCCCCGGCGTTAACGTTTGTCCGGGTTTATAAAAACCGTTTACGAACTGCAAAAACTTCAGCCGGAAATCATACGGCGTCGCGGGAAAACTGTCCGATCCCGTGTTACCACCCGAGGGTTGGGTGTAAGCCGTGTGCGAAGCGATCAGGTAGCCATCCGAGGTCATCAATGGATTGCGATAGAATCCAGTATGATCCGGTGGAATATTGTCTGGCGAATCGGCGGTTTCATGCGTCGAGCGCGGCGTCAGATAATTGATCCGCATAAACGCGGCATTCACGTTGGTCCCGCCCGTCAGCGAAACGATTTGTCCGCCGCTGTGCGTGCCGAACTCCGGCGCGTCGATGCCGTAAAACAAGCCCGGCGTCCGCGGGTCCTCACTGATCATCAGGAAATTGTTGATCGTGTTTGTATTATAATTATCGCCGTAATAATAAAGGTCTTCGATGTTTGCGTCATTGGTCAGCGCGCCATTGGCGTAACTGCCGCCGATTTCATGCCGGCCCACGTGGTTCAAGGTTTCCTCGCCCGTGCCGTCCTGATTGATCATCCACGGGAAAAACTGGTTAAAATCGTGTCCATACAATCCCGTCCCCGCGAGCAGATCGGTGCGGACGATGCGCGGTTCTGGAAACACTTCCGTTTGATCGGTCGTCGCCACGGAATTGGTAGCCTCACTGCTCCAATTAAACGTGCCGTAAACCGGCGAGCCTTCCTCCCAGTCCGTATCCGCCTGCTGATCCCGTTGCAGGTGATCCCAGCGCGTGAAGACGATGCGCCCGGCGCTATCCACTAACGGCGAGAACGCGCCACTCGGAGTATGATTGACGAGAAATAAATCCCCCGTGGCCGGTTGCAAACTCCACAACCCCGTGACCGTCGGCGCTTCTTCATATTCGTCGAGTTGCGGATACAGATGCGCCTCACCGCTACGGGGCCGGTCGCTTGTGAAAATAATCCGGTCATCCGTCCCGTAAACGGGCGAGATGTTGTTATAGTTCGCTGGTTGATTTGGAACCTTGGTAATAACCGGCGTCGCACCAGGATCGGTGAAATTGGTGATTTCGTAAAGTTGCCAGAAGCTGGTCGAAGCATAGTCAAATTGATGCGCGGGCGCACCCACCACCATGCTGAAGACCGCTTTGGTGCCATTCCAGTGCACGCATGGCTGCCGCACGGCGATACCGGTGCCATTTTGCGATCCCCAACGGCCATAACCCGCCGCACGGGTCAGGTTCTTGAGCGTGCCATCCGGGTAACGGATATAAAGATCCCCCCCGCGCCCACAGGAATCCAGTGATGCCTGATGGTTCCCGAAGGTCGAACCAATGGTGGTGAAGTCCTCCGGAATAACGATTTGCGTGACAAACAGAATGGAGTTGGTCGGTCCTGCCCAAAGCATCCCCGGCAGCACCAGTCCCAGACAACGAATCACCCATTTTACCGGCCCCAAAATTCTCATCGCAGAAAGAAAGCAGCAAATATGCCAAGCTTATGTCGGCAAAATTTAAATTCAGCCATTCTACTTGTCTATCTCAAAGAAATCTCCTAGCGCGCCTCCGGAGCCCGTGCTATCACTCGAATCATGAAAACTTTTTTTCCGTGCCTTTCTGCGGCGCTACTGGCGTTTGCTTCCTCCCCACTGCTGGCTCAGGCCGCCTCTCCTGATGTGATCGTATCCGAAGATTTTGAATCTACAGCCGTTGGCCAGATTCCCAAAGGCTTCACCAAAACGGGCGCCATCGGGGTCGCCGAAGGCGTGGCTCATAGCGGCCATCATTCTTTGAAGATTGAACCCGCTGTGAAAGGCGGCCGCTACATCAGCCTCGCTCCGGACAAGGTAGCTGCCTTGGGTGGTGAGCATTGGGGCCGGATGTATTTCAAAGTCAAAACTCCCACGCCCCTGCCCGTGGTTCCCGAAGGCAAGAAGTCCGGTTCCATTCACACGACGCTCGTCGCCGCCAAAGCCACCAGCCCGCTCGCGAATGACCCGATCGAATTGCGCCTCGCTGGCTTTTCCATCAACGGTACCGGCGCTTACAAGTATCTCTACAATGTGCAGCCCAAACAGCGGAAAGAATTTGGCGCGGGCGAAAAGAAAACCAATCAATTCAACGACGAGTGGACTTTGGTCGAATGGCACGTAGATCACGCCACGCAAACCTATCAATGCTTCATCAACGGGCAGGAGATTACCGACATCGCCGTGCATAAGGGTGCCGGTCAATATGCAGGCGCGGAAATTCCCGCTGCGTTTCAGACCTTGTCCATTGGTTGGACCAATTACCAACCGGCGACCGGCGAAGGTTTCACCGTCTGGGTCGATGATATCGCCGTCGGCAAGAAACGCCTTGGCCCGGTCTCCGGCGCTTCCGCGTCTGCTAAATAATTGAGTGATTGCAAACGGCGGGGTTCAAGTTCATCCGGCTTGAATCCCGCCGTTTTTCTGTACGTATTCGCAACGCAATCTTACGCTACCGGAAGGCTTGAAACCTCCGGAGGCACCCGTAAGATATGCCGATGCGAAATTCCCTGACCTCGTTCGGTATAGCTTTGGCCTTGGGCGGTTTGTTGCCTTCCTTAACCGTTATGGCTGCCACCCCCGTCGTTCGTCCGCCCACCAATCCCGGCACGCCCGTACTCATCCCCGCCGGCCCCAATGCCGAAGCGCAGGCGAAAGCCGCACTCAAGAAAGCGCCTGCTGCTACCGATGCGGCTGCCAATCCGACCGAAGCTGCGCCGGGTGTCAATCCGCCGTTTACTGTGGATGGGAATTTCCTCATTGGCCCCGTGTACGTGAAGCCGCCGGAATTAACCGAAAACCCGGAGGTGCCCAAGGGCAAGGTGCAGCAATTCAGCATGGATTCGGCGGACAGCAAATTTTATCCCGGCATTGGCCGCAATGTCTTTGGCACCGTGGACCCGAATAATCCCAAAACTTTGATCGTGGATATTCACCCGGCTCCCTACAAGCGCACTATCACCGTTTACGTCCCCAGCCAATATGTGCCCGGCACGCCCGCTCCTTTTCTGGTGACGCATGACGGTCCATGGCTGTATGGGTCCAGACAGAGCACGTACTCGCAATACCGTCATTCCGAGACCGCGACCGCGCTTCGCACGAAAAGCGGTGAAATGACGTTGAGTCGAGCCCCTGCTGGCCGTCATTCTGAGGGAGCCTAAGCGACAGTGAGAATCCCCCAGATCAGAG
>JBEHZA010000501.1:0-3917 GCA_048497895.1 Verrucomicrobiota bacterium | reverse complement strand
GCGGCCGTGAGATTTCGTGCGAGGCCCAGCTTGCCAGTGGCGCAGAACACACAGGCTGCCGCACACCCGGCCTGGGAGGAAACACACAAAGAAGTCCGCCCGGTGGCAATCCGCAAAAGGACCGTCTCAATCAAATGACCGCCCTCGGTCCGGAAAATCAACTTGGAAGCGCCATCGATTTTGGAATCGTGCCGGGCCGCTTGGACGAGCGGATGAAACGAGACTTCCTTCCCCCACGCCTCAGCCACCGGCATCGGCAATTCCTGCAAAGCCGTCTCCGCGCGCTGTTGATGTTTATAGAACGCCACCCGCAAACGGCGCAATAGATGCGGGTCCAGCCGGTGCTTGCGCCTCAGCCGTTCCATCGCCACTTGATCGTGAATGTTCAACATCTACCCCCATTCAACAACCCCGCACCACATCCGACAATCGGAATATTCGACACCTGCCACCGGTCACTCTTCCTGTCTTCTCGTGGTGGACTATGGTACAAAATAAAACTGGCGGACTGAAGCGCGGGCGGCCCACCCGCCACTCCCTCACCGTCCGCCAGTTTTAATCACCCCTCACCTCCCTTGGCCCGTAACTAAAATCTCTGCCCGATTACACATCCGCTTTTTTATCGGCAATACCAACATCCGTGGCCAATCGGATAATCGGCAAATACATCGCAATCACGATGCTCCCCACAATCACCGCCAGAATCACGATCATGATCGGCTCCAACAGCGACGTCATGGCGGCCACGGCGTTATCCACCTCTTCTTCGTAGTTATCCGCAATCTTTTGTAACATCTCTGGCAACGCGCCGGTTTGCTCGCCCACATCAATCATTCCAATCACCACCGCTGGAAAAACCCGGGACGCTCTGAGCGGTGCCGTGAGGGTCTCGCCCTCCTTGACACTGGTATGCACTGAGCCGATCGCCTCCTCCAACACTGCGTTGCCCGCAGTTTCCTTCACGATCGTCAGTGCCTGCAATATCGGCACCCCACTGCTCACGAGCGTCCCCAAAGTCCTGGTAAAACGTGAAATCGCCGCCTTCTTAATGACCTTGCCAATCAGCGGCAGGCGGAACTTGCACCGGTCAATCCAATGACGGCCAGGCCTCGTTTGCCCAGCCAAACGAAAAGCCGCCACGAGTATCGCCAATCCCCCAGCCATCACCAGAAAATGACTCTTGATCATTTCGCTGACCTGCAACACCAGCAGCGTGAAAGGCGGCATCGCATTACCCGGCAGCAACCCGGCGAAGACCGACTTAAATTGCGGCACCACATACAGCATCATCACGGCCAGAATTCCCATCGCCACCAGCAACACTGCTACCGGGTAAAACATGGCCGCCACCACTTTGCCCTGAATCTTCTGCGCCTTCTCCATGAACTGCGCGAGCCGGTCGAGCACCACTTACAATACCCCGCCCATTTCGCCGACCCGCACCATATTTTCGTAAAGCCGGTTAAACGTCTTCGGATGCCGCGCCAACGCCTCGCTGAACGTGCAGCCTCCTTCGATGGATTCCGCCAGCTCACCGATGATCCGTTTCAAAGCCCGATCCTCTTCCTGTTCCTCCAACAGTCGCAACCCGCGCACGAGCGGTATGCCTGAATCCACCACCGTAGCCAACTGACGCGTAAATTCGGTCAATACCTTCGTCTTAACCCGCCCTCCCAATCCCAGCCGACCCCAGCCCCATCCGCGTGCTGTAGCCTTCTGTCCCGTCCGCTTCGCCGTCACTTCCGCGGGGTCTGCCACTGTCACGCGGGTGGGAAAATAGCCCATGGCTTTGAGCCGAAGCAGCGCTTCCTGCTGATCCAATACCTGGAGATTTCCCCGGCTCTCCTTGCCGTGCCCATCCAGCGCAATGTAAGCGTAATTCGCCATGGGAAATAAAATTGGAATTAAACCACTTTGAGCCGTTCGATTGCCCCTATCCGTCATTTGCGTGTCATCCTTTCGGGAACCAATCTCGCGTGCGTCACCTAAATGGACAAAGGCCGTAACCAAGGCTCACGCAAGAAAGTTCGTTTTCGCAAGTTTACAAATTTAAGTCCGTTTGGCATTTTGGCGGCGGCGGATAACCCGGTTCGGTAAACCACCGGGTCAAGCCGCGCATTATCCATAAATTGAAACAGCTCACGTATGAGCCGGCCATTTGCCTCAAGTGAACCTGGAATCTGTTCTGCATCCATGCGGAACACGCGGGGACCCGTGCCTTCATGAGTTTCATCTCCTGGAGCTTCCTCATTCTCTTTGCGATCGTGTTCGCTGGCCGGCTGGCGTTGAGCCGGCATAAAACCGGCACCGCTTATCTGGTTCTGCTGCTGCTCGCGAGCGTCGTTTTTTACTCGTGGCACGTTCAATCGTATCTCCTCATTCTGCTGTCGAGCACGATCGTTGATTACTTTGCTGCGATTCTGGTTTACGAAAGCCCGCCCGGTTCTGCCCGGCGAAAATGGCTGATCGTTCTCTCCCTGATCGTCAACCTCGGCCTGCTCGGCTTCTTTAAGTATGCCGATTTCGCTCTGGATACCACGCAGACACTGATGCAGATGTTCGGCTCGAACATCGCGCTACCGAAGTTGGACCTCGTGTTGCCGATGGGTCTGAGCTTTTACACGTTCGTCGCGCTTAGCTACACGATTGATGTCTATCGCGGTGAGATTTTGCCCGAACGCAACTTCTGGCGCTTCTTCCTCTACATTTGTTTCTTCCCGCACTTGATGGCCGGACCAGTCATTCGGGCGAAAGACTTCCTGTATCAAATGTACCGGAAACGCCGTCTGCGGTTGAAAGTCTTTAACGAAGGCATGTTCCTCATCATTCAAGGATTGTTCCTGAAAATGGTTTGTGCGAACAACCTCTCGAACCTGATTGAACAAAGCTGGAATACCAAGCGGCTGGCCACCATGAATTCCGCCAGTCTTGTTCTGCTGGCGCTGATGTTCGGTGGGCAAATCTTCTGCGATTTTGCCGGTTATTCCAACATGGCGCGCGGCATGGCTTACATCCTGGGTTTCCGTTTTCCCATTAATTTCAACAATCCCTACATCGCGCATTCCTTCTCGAACTTCTGGCGACGCTGGCACATCACGCTCTCTACCTGGCTCCGGGACTATCTCTATATTTCTCTCGGAGGCAACCGCGTCTCTCCCACGCGCACCTACGTCAATCTCGCCATCGTCATGGTCCTCGGCGGATTATGGCACGGTGCCGCAGCGACCTATGTCGTGTGGGGTGCGCTGCATGGACTCGCCCTCGCGGTTGAACGCTTGCTGGGCTTTGACCGGCTTGAACGTCAGCCGGATCGGAGGATGCTGAAACTCTTTTGGTTCCTTATCGTTCAAATCGTCGTACTGATTGCCTGGATATTCTTCCGCAGCGCGGACCTCGCTCAAGCGGCGCTCTTTTTGTCACGAATCTTCCAGATTCACGTCGGCCTGCCCTCGGTCGGCCTCCTGAAAATGATTTTGTTCCTCGTGCCGCTGATCATCATGCACGTTCGCGGTTGGCTGGTGGATCACGGACGTCTCCCACCTTGTGGCAAGTTGGAGAAAGCCGCTCTCGCCGGAGTGATGCTATTCTTTGTGTTCACGGCTTATGGCATTAACAGTGCGTTTATTTATTTCCAATTCTAAGACTGGCCAACGCCAACTGACGCAACTGGCCTTCCTGCTGGTCAGCACGGGCGTGTTCCTGCTGTGCGTCATCCTCGGCGCGATCGTCTGGAAACGTGTGCCTGAACAAATCCGCCATGAACGCGTCCCCATCAGCGGAGTCTCCCGTCCGGCCGATACGAACCGCTATCTGGCCTACTATCGCGGCGATAGCGTGCAACATTACGTCCATTACTTCGGCACCGATCCTGCCGTAACCCGCCAGATGCAGGCAGCGCAAGTCCTGTTCCTCGGCAG
>JBEHZA010000500.1:0-3942 GCA_048497895.1 Verrucomicrobiota bacterium | reverse complement strand
AAATGGGTTGAGTAACTGGCATGTTTAAAAAGGGTGCGCGCCGCTTGAGACCGCTTTAGTCGTGGCCGAAGGCAAGTTGCCCGCTGCCTTGCGCGCCGGGATGTGTGGGTGGTGCCAGCACGCCTTTGGCTTTTTCGCGAATGATCTGTTCGCACCGCGCGATCTCCTCTTTGCGCTGTTCCAGGTAATCGTCCGCAATCGCCTGCAGGTCGTCGATGTTGTAGAGGTAAACGTTCTCGAGAAAATTTACTTCCGGTTCGATGTCCCGCGGCACAGCGATATCAATGAGCAGCAGCGGACGGTTCTGGCGCAAGGCCATCAGCGGCGCGAGCTTTTTACGGTCGAGCACGTAATGCGGCGCGGATGTGCTGCTGATGACGATGTCAATCTTCGCAAACTCGTTGGCCCAATCGTCAAAGTGAACCGCGCGTCCGCCCAGATCCTTTGCAAGCGCTTCAGCGCGTTCGTACGAACGATTGGAAACAATGACACTATGCGCGCCCCGGCTGAGCAGCGAACGCGCAGTCTTCTCACTCGTATCCCCCGCGCCAATGACCATCACCTGACGATCGCTCAGCTTGGTGAAAATCTTTTCCGCCAGCTCCACGGCCACCGAGCCGACTGAGACACTGCCGCGCTGAATATTCGTTTCCGTGCGGATTTGCTTGGCCACGTTAAACGCGCGCTGGAACACCTTGTTCAAGCGTCCACCGGTATGTTTATGTTGCAGCGCGGTATCGTAGGCTTTCTTGAGTTGGCCGAGGATTTCCGTTTCGCCCAGCACCATGGAATCGAGACCGCTCGCCACTTTGAAGAGATGTTCGAGACTGTGCGGTTCACCGTAGGTATAAATCTCGCCATTGATCACGCCTTCGTATTGGTGATGTTCCACGAGAAATTTCTGCAAATCGGCAAAGGCAGCGCGTTCGTTCTTTTGCGAGGCGGCGTAGATTTCCACGCGGTTGCAGGTCGAGAGAATGACCACCTCTTCTGCCACGCCGTCCGCGCGCAAGCGGGCGAGGATTTCGGGAATCTGCGGCTCGGCAAACGCGAAGCGTTCCCGCATTTGAACGGGCGCCGTGCGATAACTTAAGCCGATGACGACAACACTCATGACGCAGGATTATGCAGTGGCGATAACAGGTTCGTGCCCCAGAACGTCAGCAACACAAAAATAAAACCGGCCACCGCGCCCCAGGCGAAACGGCGTCCCCGCTGGGCAAAACCCCAACGCAACAGCATGATTCCGGAATACAGCAGCCATACAAAAATGGACCAGATAATCTTGGGATCGTCTTTGTAATAAACCCCCAGGCTCTGCTTTAGAAAGATAAAACTGGCGATCAACGCTCCCGTGAGCAGGATAAATCCGGCGAGCAACAGGTAACCCATCACGAGTTCCAACCGTTGAATCGGCGGCAGCAGCGAATAAATGGCGCGGAATTTATGAAATTTCAGGTCGTGTTCCTGCGTGAGATACATCAGGCCTGCGCCGGAACTGAGTCCCAGCGCCCCATACGCCAGCGCGAACAAAGCCGCGTGCAGACTCGTCTCCCAACCGGCCACCACGAATTGATTCGGCCCATGCCGCTGATCAAGCGCCGGCATCAACGCGAAGACCCCCACGCAAAAGACAATAGGCGAAAGGAACGCACCGAGAAAGCGCAGGCGCGACCAGATGCCAAATACTATGTAGCTCGCCACCATAGTCCAGATGATGAAAATGGTCGCTTCGTAGAGATTATTGACGGGACACCGGGCAAAGCTGAACCCACGTTGAAACATCGCCAGCGTGTGCGCTGCCAGCCCGGCCAGCAATAAAAAGTAGTTCACCCGGTTATCCTCGCGAAAACCCTTTCGCCACAGGAACACCGAGTAAATCATGCTCAAACCGTAAATGAATACGGCAAGCTGGAACCACGTTCTATCGGCAAACGACGGCACACGATAAGGTTAAATGAGTCCGTTGGTTGTGCAAGTAGCAAAAATTGGCCTTCGCTGACCCAAATTTGAAACCGACACGAATGGCACGAATTTTCGCGAATGAGAAAAGGGCATAAAAAGGGTGGACCGTGATTGGCCATTTTTCATTCATAATTCTTCCTTCTGCATTTGATTTATCCCTGAATAGCCCTGAATAAGCCTGACAACCACCGATTAGCCCTGACAGCAAGCCCCCTCGGAACGGCATGACAACCCTTTGAGTATTACGCTTCAGATCATTCATCATGCACCTCCCAATCCGTGCCGATTGGTGGAATTCGTGCAAAGGTCCTTTCATTCGGTTTTCGTCATTCGGTAATTCGTCATTTTCAGGCCATACAAAGCCATACAAGCCCATACAAAACCCGACCGCCCTTCCCTCCTGGGCCAATCACCCCCTTCCACCAGATACATAAAACCGTGTCCAACGTCGCGATCAGCAAACGCCGCCCCAGAAAACCTCGCTTTTCGTGATTTTTTGCGCCTCTTGATGGCCAAACCAATTTCTCGCCTTGGCTTTTCTAACCAACACTCCTTTCGTTTCCGTCTGGCAAAACCCAACAGCAGAACTTTGCTCAAGCTCTTCAGCCTCTAATATACACTCATTTCAAAATTTAACAAGCCATACCTGAAGACTTTCCAGCCTGTGGTATCACCGAAAACCGCCCCTTCCGCCTCACCAGCTTGCATTTCTCAAAAGTTTAGCGTAATTATCAATCGTCAGGTTATTTTAAATGAAAGGAAGTTCATCTCAGTCTGGAGGAGGTATCGCAGCAGTGCTGGCTTTTGGCCTTGGCTTGCTCATCGTTGATTTTTCCCTGCCAGCAGATCAACCGGAACAGAGAGGATCAATCCATATCGTGAGGCGGGAGTTTGCGCCTAACCACGTTCGCACTGCCCACAACTTTATTTGTGGCCCCAACCTGTTAAGCCTCAGCATCGGCCACTTCGGTTTTAAACACTTTCAGAAGCTGGACGAAATCGACAACTGACATTACTCATGCGTTTTCAACCTTATCTGGATCAAGCCCCCCATTGGCCCCTCGCGGGACGCCATATTCTCGCGCAGTTCGACGACGAATCGATCTACGTCTATCAAGCCTACCGCCCTTCGATCGCCAGCTTCGCCGTCAGGCATCAGCGGTTTGGCGGTGATTTCAGTTTCAACCGCATGAGTTGGATTAAACCTAATTTCCTCTGGATGATGTATCGTTCTGGTTGGGCCATGAAAGAAGGCCAGGAACACGTTCTGGCCATCCGCCTTCGCCGCCCTTTCTTTGATGAACTCCTCCGGCAGGTCGTCCCCTCTTCTCTTGATTCACGCCGTTTCGCCACGCACGAAGCATGGCAGGCTGCTGTGGCCTCATCAGACGTTCGTTTGCAATGGGATCCTGATCATGACCCCACGGGCAAACCCTTGGAACGTCGCGCGGTTCAATTAGGACTTCGCGATACTGCCCTTCGAAAATTTGGCGAACAGGAATTGATCTCCATTGAGGACATCACACCCTTCGTTGCCGAACAACGTGCAAACGCCACCGGCAGTTTTAATAACCTTAATATTCCCGAAGAAAGAGTTTACCGCCCGGCAGACCCGGAAGCAGCCTTTGCCGTTGGCATTGAAAACGGAACGAATTGCTAGACATCAACTGGTCAAATTGGTGAAAAACTAAGCATGTCTCCGAAGCAAATCCTTGAAGAAATTAGAGCATCTGAAGTCATTTCGGAAGACATCAAAGCTTTAATGTCAGTCAAGTTAGAGAAGGATTTATCAGGCGAAATTTTCGATCACCGTCAGGAATACCGATCTCAGGTTGCAAGCGAACTTTATCACACTCTCCGTCCTTCGGACCGTGATTTCGCGCACCTTCTTTTGGAGCAGGAGATTGTAGCTCACCAGGGTGCCTGGAGCGTTCATAACAACATATTCCTCTGTGCGAGCATGCTTTTTGAATTGGG
>JBEHZA010000499.1:0-3947 GCA_048497895.1 Verrucomicrobiota bacterium | reverse complement strand
CGCGAAGTTCCGGCACGTTGGTCCCTTCTTGCAGCTTACGCTGGGCCTATTCCGAGCCGATATTCGCTTTCCACTGGTAGCTGGCGGTCTCATTGCCTGAACCGCCCCACCAGATACGGAGATCACCGGCCGTCCCCGGAGCGCCATTGCTGAGCGCCTTTTGATAGGAGTTAATGAAATCAGACAGAGCCGCGCCGCCGATATTATTCCGGACCGCGGTGGTTTTTGCTGCGTTGATAGAGATGCGCCAATTATGCGTGGGTTGCGCAGCGAACTCGAACTCGTAACCCTTCGACACACTGTCCTCCGTGACGGCAAAACCAGCCGGAGCGTTCGCAGAAACGGCCTTGGTGGGATCATTCAGATTAATGCCCCATGCCTGGTAAAACTTTGGGTTAACACTCGCCTGCCAAGCGCGCCAAGCGGCAATCACCGACGCTTCGCGGGCTTGAGCCTGCTCCAGAGATTCGCCTGGTGCCTGACCATAATTGTATTGTGACTGGGTTGGATCGTTGACCGCGACCGCGCCTGCATTGGTATCCTGGGTCCAGTTGAACTCGAAGCGATTCACCCAATTGGCCGACCAAGCCTGCGAGGTTCCAATAAACCAAGTACCGCCGAGAGCGCTGCTGGAAGCATTAACTGCCGACGTCTCATACTTGTTGATCTTCAATGAATACTTGCCATTTTTGGTCTCGAGCAAGATTCCTTTGTCCACCGTTTTTCCGGACGGAGCCGCGATCGGATCGCCATAGACGTCCACACGCTGCGAAGCCGGCTGGAAATTGCTCGAACGATTGTAGTACAAGCTGACTTGAATCGGGAAATCGTTTGCCCACTTCCCGATAAAAGGGAGCTGGTTCAAATGCGCCATCACCGTCCAGGCATGCGAAGTAACTTCGATGCGATTCACATAGGTATCCGGGAGTTCATAGTCATCGGTGAGATTGACCACGCCACGGACACTGTCGCTGCTCCCGTCATTTTTGGACTTGCTCCAAGATTTGGAGATATCCTTTCGGACGCCCCACGTGGCGACGATTGAGTTATCCCAAAAATTTCCCTGATAAACGGCGGCTGTCGAAGTTACCAACTGCTTTTGAAGCTGGGCAAAAGTAGTGAGTTTTGCTCGATTGCCATCGGCCGCTTCGGAATCGGTAACGTTCACCGGAACATCGGTCCAGCCAATATAATTTGCCGGATTCTCCGATTGCGTGGAGGTATGCCCGCTCAGCGGAGTTTCATGGTCCACAGGAGAGACAGCCGGGTAATAATCGTTATACCATACTGCCGCCGGGTCGACGCCGGGCGCATTCCATGTTCCGTCAAAGGTACGAACATTGCCGCTCGTCACAATCTGCACGGCCGTCGGGTTCGACAGATTGGCGCCGGATGCAGACGCCCTCGAGCTGAGAGAATCACTGAGATATACCACGGTGTTGGGAACGAGTTCGTTGGCCGAAATTTTCAGTGGTGCGCCCGTACCGGTGATCAGCCGATCATAGTTCGGATCGATAATCGCATAGCGCTGCCATTGACGGTAGTCGCTCTTGAATTTGTCTTGCGCGGCCAAGCCATTGATTGTTTGAACACCCAAGATACGGTGGATCAATCCTCCTCCGTCGCGGGTAAAATCATGTTTTAAAAACACGGTGGCGCGGGACGACTCCTTTGTATTCACGCTCTCGTTATTCCCCGAAATGCCGTTGCCCGTCACGAACGCCCGGCCGACATTGGGATTGGGTGTGCCATCCGCATAAGGCTCGCCGCCGACCCCTGCCGGAGTCCCATCCGCATAAACGCTGTTGACGTCAATATAGATCCCCTGGGACGAACCCGACATGAGCGAGAGTTGTCCGCGTTTGGACCATTCGTTATTATAGATCAGCTGAAATCCGGCCTGATCGTCGAAGAATGTCTGAACCAGGCTCAGATTGTACGCGCGAAACTTCTGCCACTCCTTCTTGTTCGGGCCATCGAGCAACTTATTATAGAAGTCGAACACTGAGGGATCAGTGAGAACCTTATCCTTCCAAATGCCTTCGCTCGCAAAGGGAAGTTGTGCATTCTTGGCGAAGACCGAATAAGTGGAAACGCTCGCCGGCCGTTGATAAGCCAATGCGAGCGTATTGTCGATTTGACCGTCGGCATTGATGCCACCCATCTGTTTCGGCTCCGCGACCCAAACGCCCATTGGCGTTGTATCGCCGACATTGTAGAATTCCAGCGGACCGCCGTATTGCTGACCGAAATTGCCGAGCCAGGGCTGGTAGGCCGGATTGGGCGTACCCGACGTCGGACCGCCATTGATGGATGGACGCATTTGACCGTGATTGGGCGTGCCGGTATTGTCATCCTGCAATTGAGCCGGAATGAATGTCCCCCGATTCAGGTTGTTAAAGGTCCGTTGAGAGTCCCAGTCTCCGGTGCTTGCATTGTAGACGTAGTTTCCTTCGTAAGTCCCTCCTTGAAACCAAGGAGTGATGGCATCAATCGGCGGCACCGATCGAGGACGATTGCTGCTCACATCACCGGCTTCGAAATTCGCCGTGACAATCGTACGCGCCGAACCCTTTTTTAGAAAACCGGGTTCCCAACGCGTGGCTCCATAGATACGCTTCTGACTTTGGTAAGCCGGATCCTGCTTGTATTCCTCGTCATCGGAAAGCGCGGCGATACGAAGGGCAAGTTGATCCTTGATCAGCACGCGGTTGAGATCGAGCGTGGCCCGCTTGCTGCCGAAACTGCCGAAACGTACCGTCACTTCGTTGGCATTCCGGAAGCTGGCCTGCTTGGTACGGGTATTGATGATACCGGCTGGACTACCTTGGCCGAACAAGATCGAGTTTGGGCCGCGTTGAAGATCCACCGCGTCAACCGAATAGCCATCCCACGGAATATCCGTCATGAAATAATCGCGGGTGTTATCAGCAGAAGTTAGACCGCGCACGCGCGTATTTTGATTCGGCTGGGTAAACTTGCTGGCTTCATCGAGCGTGGCGCCATCGCCCATGCCGGCGAAATTGCCATACACATTCCCGACCTCGGTGCTGGTGGTGTATTGGAGCAGCGTTTCGTTGTCCGTCGCCCCGATATCCTTCATGAATTGCGCCGTGACAACGGAAACCGCATTTCCGATATCGCGTAGATTGGTATTGAGGCGACTGCCAGCGAGAGTAGTGGCCGCAGTATAGCCTTGGTCATCAGTAGCCGAAACCTCGAAGGGTGAGAGCATAATGGTCTCATCTTCATTCGCGCTCGGCGGCGTTCCGGCGGCTGGGGTTGGAGCGGTCTGCGCCATCAACGGCAAACTGGTCATCGCTGCAATCAGCATGGCCAGGCTAGGTCTTAGGTGTGATTTCATAGCTAGGGTTGGGTTATTGTTTCCCCAACACGCGCCCGCTCCGCTTTCGCATTAACGAAAACAGCGCGTTCGAATCGATGCCGGGGTGAACTTGGGGTGTCGGTGCGAGGAAAACCTGTCAGATGGGGCGCACCGGCTGGGCGGCACCTCAACGATCGGCACGAATGACGGCAAAATTCAATTTAGTCTAACCTTAGCGCAGATAACGCAAGTCGACTGGGATCGTTCGATCGTTCAAATCCGTAATCCGCCGTCGTCGCTCCGTCCTTGAAACGTGAAGCTGCGCTTTCTTTCTCCCGGTTCAGGATCGCCTCGCCCGGCCACGCGCCTCATCTTCGCTGGATGCACTGGACGCTGCTTTTTCTTGCCGCCGCTTTCGAAATCGTCTGGGCCGTCGGACTTAAATCCACCGCCGGGTTCACCCGACTTTGGCCTTCGGTTGGCGTCGGCGCCGCCATGGTCGTCAGCATGGCGCTTCTCGCCGTCGCCGCCCGCGGGCTTCCGATCGGGACCGCCTATGCCGTGTGGACCGGGATCGGCGCCGTCGGCACCGCCATCGCCGGACTCGTTCTCTTTCGCGAAA
>JBEHZA010000498.1:0-3954 GCA_048497895.1 Verrucomicrobiota bacterium | reverse complement strand
GGGCCCGTCTTCCTCCACAACAAACGATTACGCTCTGCCCAATGCAAATCCCGGGCACGCCGCCATTTGATCATACCGAACCAATTTGCCAAAACCGCCAACAAGGCGGCAGAGAGAAAATGCAGCAGCAGATAGCAGAAAGTCATAAGCAGTTGGTCGTGACTAATTGTTCTCCAAATGTGACTCCACCGTCCGGCAGGTGGTTTCGGCATTCATATCAGATTTCCAGCTTCCGCTTAACAAGCTTGTCCCGATGACGACATCAACCCATCAATCTTTCGCCGAATCAGCGATGCCATAGCCGATTCGCGACGCTGAATCCAAAAATTCGGTTAACCTGTCCTTTTCCGTCTTCCCTTTAAAAACGAGTTTATGCGTTCCCCGGCCATGAGCGACATGAAGATAATGTCGCCGTTGCACAGTCTCCCAAAGCAACCATCCCCCCAAGCCACCTAGAAAGAGCAAGGCCGATTCATAGCGAAACGCTTCCAATCCGCCATTCACCATCATGTAAACACCCCAACATCCCAGCAGCACGAGAATGATCCCAAAGCCAGCCTGCATGAGTGGTCGCTCGGCGCGTGAGCCAAACTTAAGTTCGATGCGTTGCACCTGGTTTTTGGGGATAAAAATGACACATTCGCCGCGGTTCAGTTCTTTAAGCCCGCGCTCTGAAATAGCCACCTCCAGATAAGAAAACTCCCGCCCTTCACCCGGCCCAGTTTCGACGCTCATATAAAAACTCCAGCCTCCGGTTAACAAGCCCATTGCGATGCGAACAGGCGATAAAACGGAGATTATTGGATTCAGGTTCGGAAGGCAATTCGAACCTTGGTTATAATCTCACGACCAACGAGGAATTCGTATTTGGATACGTATACTCGCATCCGCAAGTCGGGCAAACCGCGTGAATATCACGCAGGATACGAAGGAATTTTCCAGGAAATCGCTGGCGGAGATTTGAAACAATAGCTGTGCATCGTTCGTCAGCCAGGCGCAGAGACTCTAGGCCCAGCCGTGACCCGCACGAAACGCAAACGAAGTCACCAACGATCTGCTTAATCCTCCGTGTTCGTAACCAGTCCTGCACAAATACTACGGGCAAGATGACCGGCAAGAGCAGAATAAACGAAGCGATGATCACAAAGCCGAGCAGCTTGTTTCGTGCGATTTGAAACGATTAAAGACGGCTCATAGTTAAGCATCACGATAAGCGAGGCAATAAAGCCCAAACTACCCACGTCGAGCATGCAGCCATGGTTACCCATGCCAACACCGGGCGACGGCGATGTACAATCATTGACAGAATAAAACCTATAAAGGTTGTCACAAAACCGATTGGACGGAAGAGATCGTATCTCAGACCGGAATGCACGTGACCAACCTGGAAAAGATCTGCTCCCCAACAAATCAGTGTGTAACCAATACAGACTCCCATACCGACTAACTCAAGACAGTAAAGAATCTTCACAACCCGTTGCGCCTTTTCACACAAACCCGCCAATGCCTTTTTTCGGCCACTGCTCATCATACGATGTTGGATAATCTTCATCCCCAACCATTTTGCGAACTCCAAAGGGCCATACCAGCAATACAATTAACTTGCGTCGCTGATGAGAATCGAAACAATCCAATTGGACCAGGGTGGAATCCGTTTTAACGCCTGATTCATCAAATGCCGGCTGCCATCTCGCTCGGCATATCTCCAAGCCTTTTTGCTGACAGAACTTCCTCGCGTGTCTCACACAAACCCGGCCCAGCGCGTTGTGAACAACCCAAAACAAATAAAGCGATACGGGAATGCCGATCGTAACTACAACGACAATTAAAATAGCTCTCATCATGATGCGCCTAATGTCTCTACGCACGTGGAGTGGGATAACGGGAATCGTGACCGAGCCCCGTCAGCCCCCCCTGCGGAACCTGCACGTCGAATCAAAGTCTGAACCGATCCATGGGCGGCAATCTCGCGTCCGTAAGTGGCAGCCCATCTGTCGGGATCTGCAACGGCGACAGGATTACCACCCGGAATTTGTGAAATAGAGATAAATTTGCTGCAGCGGTTGCAAATAGCGACGGTCATAGGAGGAAATCTCAGGTGGTGATCACTGCCGGCATGAAATTACCCATGCGAAGCAGCACAACTGCAAATACAAACAAAGTAAACTGTCCGTAAGTTCGTCTGCCGTCCGTCGCGCTTCTAAAAATATCAACGGAGAACGCAATGCCGAAGGCACAGCAAATGCCGGCGTTCATTATCCACGAGTACTCACCATGCGGGCTAAGACCATAACCGATATGCGGATTGAGCGACACGAGCTTGTATAAAAATAAATACCAGTAAATGAGAACTCCAACCGAATAAGTCAGCAGCCATTTATGACGCGCGTCCAGGCCAAGAGGGCTCAGTGGAGAAACCGTGAACGCGGCGAGGCTCAGAACAATCAACAGGAATGCGCTTGTGCCGTTCAAGAATGTTGGCGGCCTGGAGTCAAACCAAGCAAACATAATGTCTGACATAGGACTCAACGAATGATTGGGCGCTACCATTTGATTCACTCCAACCCCAGTTCAACATCCTCATGGGTGCGGATAATTGCCACGAGCGTATCAAATAATGTCTCGCCTTCTTGCCTGCGTGCGGCAGCAATCCACTCTTGAAAATGAGTGACGTTGGACGGATGACAATGATGAACGCGCTCTTCAAGCCAATGAAGCGTCTCGACATAACCAAGCCGCTGACGAGAAATATCAGAGTGCTGCCAGATCAGAATAAAACCTTCATCAGGAGTACCGAACCCTCCGTGCAAAAAATCATTGAAAGCATCCAGATTGCCGTTCCACGGGATCGTCAACCCAAGCACTCGCGTAAACTCAAGGGCGCATTCGGCCAGTGTGCTGAATCGGTTGCCATCCAATACGTAAACTGTTTTTGTAGTGGAATTATCCATGCACGTTTGAGCGGCGTGTCAGTTTAAGTGATTTGCAGGGTGCAAAATATTACTCCGTTACATTTGCAGCCTATTCCAAACATCCCCCAATGTCCAGAAATGGCGACCGGGGCAATGACAAGTAGTATCGAAAACGAAAAGAGACGGCGTGAATTTGAAGATGGTGCCAGAGGCAGGAATTGAACCTGCGACCAAGGGCTTATGAGTCCCCTGCTCTACCCCTGAGCTACTCTGGCCACCGAAAGGAGCGATATATTTCTAAATCCGGCCCGCTTCTGTCAAATGGAATGATGCAATCTTTTACGATTCTCTTTCCAACCTGCCGCCGGTCAGCGGGATACATGGGCGGCCTGCAATTACTAAAGGGGCTTCCGGACAGGAATTGGGCGGAAAAGCAGGGAATTTCCCACCGTGGGAAATACAAAGGCGGGTTTTTGTGGTTTTATATGGCGGTGAGGAGGATTTTGACAGAATGGACGGAATGGGGGGAAAGCCTACATCCGAATGCGAAAATCCGAAGGAAGCTCGAAATCCCAAGGGAACCAACGAATACGATTCGCTTTACACGAATTTCACGAATCGGCACGAATGGGGGCAGGATGAAGGACATGGTCGAATGATCCGCATGACGTTCTGCTGGAGCTTTCTGTATGGGCTATATAAGTGTGGAAGGCGGATGCGCGGTGTGGAATGAAAAAGGACAAAAACCTAAACCCGAAAGAAATCCCAAGCACGAATTTTCAAGACGCCGAGGGTCTGTTCTTAGGGCCGTGGCAATTATGAATGCTCAACCAGCTAAAGCTGGAACTCCATACGGGGAACTCACGAATGGGTTTTGTCAGGCTTATTCAGGGCTATTCAGGGATAATTACGTGCGGAAGGTGGATTGCGGAGTACGGAATGAGAAAAAATGACGAAGCACGAAAACCTAAATCCTAAAGAATGCCAAAATCCGAAGCTCGAAATGAGGCTGGTCGAAAATCGCCAATAACACGAACGCTTT
>JBEHZA010000497.1:0-3973 GCA_048497895.1 Verrucomicrobiota bacterium | reverse complement strand
GCCTTGCGGCTGAGCCGGGCAACTTGGAGTTGCTCAGCCTAATTTATTCTTGAACCGCTTGTTCATTAAGCGTTGCTGCGGCTGGTTCTGCGAACACAGCCGCGGTCCGGGAACCGCGTTTGAATGTGCCTGGTAAGCTTTTCTTCCTTGGCAGCATCGCCGGGTTCGATTACCAATCATGGAAGAGCGTTCATCCCAAAATTTTATGTCCATCTTTGCCGGCTGTGTTTTCGGGTTCGTCGCGTGGTTCGTCGTGCGTTATCTCATTGCGGGGTTTTACACCGTGGACCAGAACGAACGGGCAGTTCTCACCAGTTTTGGCCGCGCTCAACGCGTGGGCGAAGCCACCACCCTGGAGGACCCAATCTCGGAATCGCTGGATGATCAGGAAAAAGAGCGTTACGCGTATCCGCAAGTGCGAGTGGTAATGCCGGGCGGGCCGTATTGGAAATGGCCATGGCAAACGGTGCATAAAGTCACCATCGCGACCAACACCGTCAACATGGCTTATGATCCGGAGAATCCTTCGGCCAATTTGAGCGGCACCATTCTGGAAGCGGTAACGAAAGATCAATTGAATACCGGACTCACCGGCCAGATCCGTTATCAGGTCTCCGAACGGAATCTCTACGCGTTCCTGTTCGGAGTCAAAAATCCCTTTGCTCATGTCATGGGATACTTTGTTTCGGTCTTGCGGGAACGGATTGCGAATTTTGAAGCGCCAGAACGGCCTGCAGGCTCGGTGACTGGACGCCCCGGTGAAGAGGGCGCGACCGATGTCGATGGCATCTCCATCAATGATCTGCGGAAAAATTTGCGCGACTTGAATGAACACATGGACCGCGAATGTAACTCTTCCGCGGCCCGTTATGGCATCGTCTTGAATGCCTCGTTGATCACCGGCATTGATCCGCCACCAGAAGTGGAATCGGCGCTGGCTGCAATCAATACGGCGCACAATCAGGTTTCCTCGGATATCAGCCTGGCACAGGCGTCCGCAGATCAAAAGATCGTGCAATCCCGGCGCGCCGTGGAGATTGAAACCTTGAAAGCGCAGGCCGAAGTGGAACCGCTGGAACGGATGGCCGATCAATTATCCACGTTGAAAGCCAATGGCGATGGCGTGCTGGCAGCTTACGTGCGCAACGTGCGGCTCTCGTTATTCAACCAGGCTCAACAGGTTTATCTCGAGGTGCGGAAATGAGCTTCCTGATCCCTGCTTTTGTTACTTTTGTGGGTTGCTTTATCGCCGTGCCGATTTTTCTCGGGTTGGTGCGCACCGTCGGTATTTACACCATTGTGCATGAACGCCGCTGCCATGTTTATGTGCTGTTCGGCAAAGTGGTGGCCACGATTGATGAACCCGGACTGCACTTCCTCTTCATGAAAATGGGTCCGTCCGCCTTTATCATTAATTGGGTGGGCCGTTGTTATGTGCTGGATATGCGGTTGGATCAGGAATATTTGCGCAGCCAGCCGGTTAACTCGGAAGAGGGCGCGCCCATGGGCATTGGCATCTGGTACGAAATGTACATCAGTGATCCCGTCGCCTATCTGTTCAAGAACACGGACCCGCGCGGTTCACTAGGCGCCAACGTCAGCAATTCCACCGTTCGTTGTCTCAGCAATCTGCCACTCGCCGAAATGTTAATGAACCGGCATAACATGAGCCAGACCGTGCGGGTGGAAGTCTCTCCCATGTCGCACCAATGGGGTTACAAATTAGGTTCCGTTTACATCCGCAAAGTGCATTTCCGCGACGCCGAAATGATCCGGCAGATTGAGAGCAAAGTGGTGAATCGCTTGCGGCAGGTGACCTCCGCCATCAAACAGGACGGCGCGAATCAAGTGAGTATCATTACCAGCACAGCCGAGCGCAAAGCGGCGGTGGAGTTTGCCAAAGCGGGTGCCATCCGCCCACAAATTGTCGGTGCCGCGCTGCAACGCATCAGTCAGGATCGGGAAGTGGCGGAAGCCATGTTCGAGGTATTGGAAACCCAGAATATTATTTCCGGTGAAGCCCGCATTACGATGCTGCCGGAAAAGAGCGACCTGCTGGCGCAATTGCTGGCCTCGCAACGAGCGACCGTCCAGAAAACCACGGCCGTGCCACCGGCTCTGCCGAGTTAAAGTCCGATGGAAATGTTCTGCATCAATTCAGGAAAATCATCTCGTTGGTGAGGAACATCACTTGCGTGAATTTTTCCCACGGGCCGAGGGCTTGATGCTTAACCGCATTGCCATTCTTCGGTTGTGAGCCGACGAATTGCGCACGCGCATCCCATTCCGGTCCACTCACCATCTTGATTTTCGGCGCCCAGGTGAACCGGTCATTCTCTGAATTTTCGCGGCAATCCACTACGAAATCAATCGTGTCGCCCTTCTTCACTTCGACTTGTTTTAAGCTCGTGTCCTGGCGGTTATTGAAAGCGAGCCAGTGGCCTAATTCACCCGTGCGACTGGAAACAATGCGCCCGCGCACGCCGTCACCCACCGTTTCCTTGTGCGCCAGTTCTCCGCTGATATTAATCACGCCATCGCGCGGCGCAGTCCAGCGGCGCACTGCACCGAGGCGCTCGCGGTTGCTGGGATAACCGCCGGTGGACGTCAGCATCACGTTGCCGATTTTCGACGTCGAACGTTCGCCAAATTGATAGCTGTTCCGGGTAAATTCCGTGAACTCACGGAAGCGTTCGATTTTGCTGCCCGTATAATTACCCACGCCATAACTCCACGCCGCACTGGCTTCCATATCACTGCCATCCTCCTGCGCGGCACGATGCAACTCCACATACTCCCGCGCCATGCGCAATTCCGGAGCCGACGGCGGACGTTGATAAAGGGTTTCGTAAATGTAGGTGATCTTTTCCTCGTCCGTTTGCCGCGCTTGAAAATCACTGCGCTTCACGAGCTGCCGCGCCTGTTCGATCACAAACGGGCTGTTCATCATGAACAAAGCCTGCTGTGGAACTGTAGTCAGCATGCGTTGCGCCGTGGTCAAATCCGGATTCGCAAAATCAAACACGCGATACAATTCCGGCAACACGTAACGATCCACCATCCCATACACCGTGCGCCGGGTGGGGTAAGGTGTCTCGGTAATTTCCACCGGCTTGCCGCCGATCGTAAGATCGAGATTTCCGCCGTCCGCGAGCAAGGTATCGCGCACCGCTTCAAAATCGAGCCGCCGCAAATTCATCCGCCACAGGTAAGCATTCGCGGGATCGAGTTCTTCGTACTTCGGATTATCAAGACTGCTTTGTTGATAGACGCTCGACAGCAAAATGTAGCGATGCAGTTGCTTGAAGGACCAGTTGTGATCCATGAACCACGTTGACAGATGATCCAGCAATTCCGGATGCGTCGGTGCTTCGGCGCGCAAGCCAAAATCTCCCGGCGTCCGCACCAGCCCTTGACCGAAGTAATGCGCCCAGACGCGGTTCACAATCACCCGCGCCGTGAGCGGATTATCGCGGCTCGCAATCGCCTTCGCCAACTCCAACCGCCCGCTGCCTTCCGTGAAAGGCTTGCGGTTCGGGCCTGCGAGAATTTCGACGAACTGCCGCGGCACCGGATCACCAAAACGGCCGGCTTCACCGCGCACCAATACCTTCGGTTCACGAATCCGTTCGGCATCTTCCAGAATCATCGCCCGCGACGGCGAGCCCGGGTGTTCGGTTTCCAGTTTATAAATCTTCGCGTAAACGCGGCCTTCAAGATTCGCAATCTGTGCGCCACCGATCAAATTACGCGCTTCCCGTTCCGGCACGTAAACCGGCGATTTCGGACTGGCCACGGCCAACCGCACGACTTCCTGATTGGCATCGGCTAAATGCTCAGGTTTGTCGCCATTCCCTTCACTCAACGTCGTCCAGGCTTTCTCCGTGCTCTTGAATAATTCCGCGTAAACTTTGCCCACTTGCTCCATGGAGGTCGGGTCCGCCTTCGTCAATGCCTCCGCCACGAGCGGGTT
>JBEHZA010000496.1:0-3980 GCA_048497895.1 Verrucomicrobiota bacterium | reverse complement strand
CGGCGATCTCGGCATCGGCATAGAACGGCGCGAGATCGTCGCCGATGATGCGGCGGTACTTTGCGAGGGTACGAACGTCAAGTACTTGAACGAGCACGGCGTGACGATCTGGGACGAATGGGCGGATGCTAACGGTGATTTAGGACGGGTCTATGGCGCGCAATGGGCGGACTGGCGCACGGCTGATGGGCGTTCGCTAAATCAGATCGATCAGGTAGTTGCGCAGATCAAAAAAAATCCGGACAGCCGCCGCCACATTGTCAGCGCCTGGAATGCCGGTGAAATTGATCAAATGGCGCTGGCGCCATGTCACGCGTTATTTCAATTCTATGTGTTGGAAGGGGAATTGAGCTGCCAGCTTTACCAGCGCAGCGCGGATTTGTTTTTAGGAGTGCCGTTTAATATCGCATCGTACGCGTTGCTCACGCTGATGATGGCGCAAGTCTGCGACCTTAAGCCTGGCACGTTCGTGCATACGTTTGGGGACCTGCACTTGTATAGCAACCATCTGGAACAGGCGAAATTGCAGCTTACGCGCGAGTTTCGTCCCTTGCCGCAGATGAAGTTGAATCCCGCGGTGAAGAATATTCACGAATTCAAATTCGAAGACTTTGAACTCGTGGGATATGATCCACATCCGGGCATCAAAGCGCCGATTTCGGTTTGAGCCCGGGAGTTTTAGCTCACGTAGCGTTTCAGCACGGTGAGGAAGGATTTCAGATTCTGACGGCTTTCCGCCTGGGAGTGGGCGTGTTCGATGCAGTCGTGCAGATGGGATTGGATAATTTCGTCACCAAATGATTTCAGCGCATTCCGCGCGGAAATGACCTGGTTTAAAACTTCGGCACAGTCTTCATCCCGTTCCAACATTCGCTCCAGGGCTTCCACCTGGCCGCGTATCTTGCGCAGCCGGGTGATCAGCGCCTTCCTTTCTTCCGGCGGATGAGCGTGTTTCATGCCTCTTTTCTAGCTCAAATTACCGGTTTGAGCAAATTATTAAACCGCTTGCCGAATATAGGGTATGGGGGTATATACCATATATGACATCGTTTCAGGAATATCTGACTCAAGGCAATGCCTGGCTGTATCTGCCCGCGGCCGTGGTATTAGGCGCGCTGCATGGTCTGGAGCCGGGCCATAGCAAGACCATGATGGCGGCATTCCTGATTTCCATCCGAGGCACCGTATGGCAAGCCATATTGCTTGGGGTTTCCGCCACGCTTTCGCATACGGCGATCATTTGGGTGCTGGCCTTTATTGGCCTGCGTTATTCCAGTCAGATGAACGTGGAAGAACTTGAGCCTTACTTTCAATTGGGCACAGGGCTGATTATTGTTGGTCTGGCGTATTGGATGTTCCGGCGCATTCAACGGGAGCAACGGGCCGCTGAAGCGCATAAATCCAGCCATACTCATGATGGGCACGAACATAATCATGGTCCGCATGGCGGAGTCTGGATGGATACAGGCCATGGCCTGGTGGAGATCAGTGTGTTTGAAAAGAATGTTCCGCCCCGGTTTCGCCTTTATTTCTTTGGTTCGCAAACGGAACCGGTTAACGCGGCTCCAGCTCAGTCGGTGCAGATCGAAACCATTCGTGCGGATGGCGAGCGGCAAGTGTTTCAGTTCAAAAACGGGGGGGAATTTTTAGAATCCACCACGGAGATTCCGGAACCGCATGAGTTCAAGGCGGTGCTGACGTTGCGGCATGGAAATCATGCGCACACCTTTGAGACGATTTTTGTAGAGGGACATGACCATCATCATGGAGCTTCGGCTCACGGAAAGTCTGCCGAATATCAGGATGCACATGAGCTGGCGCATGCGCGGGAATTGGAACTGCGCTTCAGCAACCGGCAGGTGAGCACCGGGCAGATTATCGTGTTTGGATTAACCGGAGGCTTGCTGCCGTGTCCGTCGGCTTTTGCGGTATTGCTGGTCTGCTTGCAATTGAAGCGGTTCGCGCTGGGGTTCGCGATCGTTCTGGCCTTCAGTCTGGGGCTGGCTATTACGCTGGTGACAGTGGGAACGCTGGCGGCCTTATCGGTGAAACATGCTTCGCGGAAGCTGCCGCGATTTGTGGAGTTAAGCCAGAAGCTGCCTTATGCCAGCGCTACAGTGATGAGCCTGATTGGTCTGCTGGTAGCGTTGCATGGAGTGAGCCGGCTTTTGCATTAAAGCCGGTCCGAAAATGTTTTCAAATGGTTACGAAGAAATTAGCTTCGACCATTTTGTATTACGCCCATTCTGATGGCTCCAATAAACATGCCGCAGGCGAGGAATATTATGGCGCCAACCGGGAAAAACCAGATGCCCTCAGTAACACCTGTCTCAAGCACGGCGACGGAGGGATCATTGGGCGAATAATGCACGGTCACGTGCGCTTCGATCGGATACCGTTGAAGTAACGCTTGAGCCAGCGTCCGGTCGTGTGAGTAATCTCCCGAAGTGACGCGACTGCTGGAATAAGAACGTCCAGACACGCGATAATCATAAACGATATTCGCCTGGTATTTTTCCTGAGGCGGATCACCCGGCGGAGCCATGGTGGAAATCCGGACGATGCCTTCGGTCACGGGCCAATGGACGCTTGCATGACTTCGCACAATACTCTGACCAGCGAAGCCGAGGAGAACTACTCCAATGAAAAAGAAGAATCCCGAAAACAGCCAAAGCGGCCAGAGCGGCAGGGGCGAGATAAAAACCAGGACTGACCTCCACCATGGTGTCAGTGCCGGTTTCGTGGTTACCCGGGTTGCATTCGCCTTAGCCAAATTGTTACCCTTCCGCATTCGCCACGTTCTTCAGGTATTCAAAGGAATACAAACCGGTGGAATGACCATCGGCCCAGGCGGGTTGCACGGCGTAACCGCCGACCAGATTCAGGCGCTTCAGCTTGAAGGCCTGCGGTGACAAGGGTTTATCCGGGTTCTTATAGACATTGCCCATAATGTCCATTTCTCCTTTGCAGCCGGCACAGGGACAAGCGCGACGCAACGCTTCGAGTTTAATAAAACTCTCGCTGCCATCATCCCATTTGATGGCCAATTCTTCACCAATCTGCTGCAAGTCAACCGGTCGCATAGCAGAATTTAACCGCCCTAACAGTGGTTCGTCCATGAAATCGTGGTCGGGTAAAAGATATAGTTAAGGCTAACTTTAATAGTTGACGCTAATCAAAGCTTCAAATATAGACATACCTAACATTTATTTGTGAAGATAACAAAAAGACTTTTGCAACGGTTCAGCGGTCTGGTCCTGGTGGGGCTGGCAATCTGGCTGGCTGTGACTTCGCTGAACGCGCAAACGTCGGCGGAAGATAAAAGCCAATACACGTTCTTCAATCCCACGCCGATTTCGCGGATGCGGGAATTGTCCGCCGACCGGCCGGATAAAACGGATAGTCCGTTTACGGTGGATGCGGGGCATTATCAACTGGAACTGGATCTGGTGAATTTCACGTACGACCGTTACAACGCTGCCCGCACGGATACACGGACGACGGCGTATGAAGCGGCGCCGTTTAATTTCAAGGTAGGGGTGCTCAACCATGTGGATTTGCAATTGACGCTGACCCCGTACCGCTGGGAGCGCACGGAAGACCGGAGCACGGGCACGGTGGCCGTGAAATCCGGGTTGGGTGATCTGACGCCGAGAATGAAGGTCAACCTGATCGGCAACGACGGTGGTCCGTTTGCGCTGGCGTTGTTGCCTTTTATTAAACTGCCGACGAATCAGGACCATTTGGGCAATCACGCTGTTGAAGGAGGTTTAAAAATTCCGTATGCGTTTGACGTTCCGGGCTGGGATGTCGGTTTTCAGACGGAGTTCGATTTCAACCGGAACGACGTCGGAGTGGCTTATCACACGGAGCTGATTAATTCGGTGAGTGTGGGCCATTCCCTGTTTGGTCCGCTTTCCATCTCGGTAGAATTTTTCAGCAATGTCAGCACCGAGCGGGGTTCTGCCTGGGTGGGGACG
>JBEHZA010000495.1:0-3982 GCA_048497895.1 Verrucomicrobiota bacterium | reverse complement strand
GCCGCGGATGGTGAAGATACACACGATGGTGGTAATCAAGCTACCGGCCAAGGCCGCCGACCGCAAATGATACGCGGCATTGCTTAATGTGAAGAAGCTGCTCAACAGCAACCACAGGATGGCCGGATGATATTCCGCGGGATGTTTCACCGGTTGTTTGTTAATCAGCCAGGGAGTGATAAAAACCAGAATCAGAATAGTGCTAACGAACAGGCCAAGGAAATTAATCAGCGGCGCTTCATACCAGGTATGCGCATTGGGGGCATGCTGCCAGACCCAATATTGTTTCGCGATGACGGCGAACGGTTCCAGTCCCAGGTCCAGCAGAACGACGAGGAAGGCCGTTAATCCAATTACCCAAAAACCGTAATAGGATGTGGTCCGCCAGGGTCGCAGGATCAGGCGCGCCACTCCGCGGGAAGTGATGATAATGGTGATCCAGATCAAGGGAATAGTCCACGGCAGGAGTCCAAACAGTTTGGCCCCGAGGCTGGGCGTGAACCGGTAAGTCCCGTAAGGAATTCCCGTTTGCGCGCTGAAACAGCCGAGGCTGATGGTAAAGAATAAAAGAAAACTAACGGCCCCCACGACATTTTGCAGCGGCAATCGCCGGGCCAAACCGATCAATGTGGTCGTCGCCGCCAGCACAATGAACGCGGGTTCAGTCCAATGCCATTTCGCTGATAATTGCTGATGGCGGATGGTCACCCAGAGCGCGAGAAATCCAGCCATCAGGAAGAGCGCAAAGACCGGCTGGTGTAACTTTATGGCCCAGGGTGAAATGGGCTGCCATTGCACGATGGGAGTGGACTGCGAATCAGGAGCTGGTTTCGATGCTGCGTTTACGGCCACGCTTCAAAAATGGACGAAAATCCGGGCGTGCCAAGATATTTATGGGGACTTTTTAACGGTATGTTCGTGCCAGCCGCCGCCCAGAGCCTGATAGAGAGTAATGAGATTGGCCAACCGGGAGAAACGGGCTTGAATGAGGCTCTGTTGCGCGTTGTAGAGATCCTGCTGCGCGATCAACAGGGCCAGATAATTGTCCACGCCCGTGCGGTAACGGACTTCGGATACCTGATAACGTTGTTGTTGCGCTTTGACCAGTGCTTCCAGCGCTTGAATCTGTTCCGCCAGAGTGGTGCGTCCGACCAAAGCATCGGCCACTTCCCGGAAGGCGGTTTGAATGGTCTTTTCGTAGCGGGCTACATCAATCTGTTTGCTGATTTTGGTGACGTCAAAATTCGCTTGAGCACTGCCGCCGGTAAAGATAGGCAATTTGATTTGTGGCGAAAAATTCCAGGCGGCAGTGCCAGCGGAAAATAAATCCTGAAGCTGCACGCTGGAACTGCCGGCCGCTCCGGTCAGCAGGATCGAGGGATAGAACGCCGCCCGCGCCGCTCCAATGTTGGCGTTAGCCGCTTTTAACTGATGTTCGGCGGCGATGATGTCGGGACGCTGTTGCAGAAGATCCGAGGGCAGGCCGGCTGGTAGATCAGCCAGAAATTCCTGAGCGCTTAAAGTTTTGGCTGCGGGCAGATTGGGCGGCAGGGGTTGCCCCACCAGCAGGACCAGGGCGTTTTCTGCCTGAGCCCGCAGACGCGTGTAATTAGCCACGTTCGCCCGGGCTGTTTCCACTTGCGCTTCGGCGGAACGCAAATCCAGTTCGGAAGTGCTGCCGGCATCGAAGATGCGTTTCGTGAGCGTGCGGTAAGACTGCACCGTTTCCAGAGTCTGACGGGCGACCTGGAGTTGGTCGTCGAGTTCCCGCAGGGTGAGATATTGAGTGGCAATTTCCGCCACGAGCGCGAGTGTGGCGCTTTTGCGGATTTCATCCGTGGCCAGATATTGTTCGAGGGCCTGCTCTTTCAGATTGCGGACTCTGCCAAAGAGGTCGAGTTCGTAGGATGCGACCCCGACATTGACGTTGTATTGTGTCGTGTTGAGCGGGCCGGCAAAGCCGGTGACACCGGCAGGAATGCGCTGCCGCTGCATGGACGCATTCAAATCGATTTCGGGAAACTGCGCCGCTTTTTGGATGCGATATTGAGCGCGGGATTGCTCGACGTTGAGCAAGGCGATGCGCAGATCACGATTGTTGGCGAGCGCCAGTTCGATGAGCTTTTGCAGTTGAGCATCAGTAAAGAATTCGCGCCAGCCAATGTTGGCCGTGTTGGTGGCATTACCCACTGCACTGGCCGGAACGGAATTCGTCGGCCAGGCCGGTGCGACTGGTGCGGCGGGACGTTCGTATTTGGGAGCCAGACTGCGGCAACCGGTGAGCGTGAGTGCGCCGAGTGCCAGGGGAAGAAAATATTTACTCATGATCAGATCCTCCTTTGGTGGTTTCCGGTGTTGCCGCTGCGGGCGGAGTGCCGGGTGGAGGAAGATTGCCTTTGAAAATGCGGCGAATGACGACAAAGAAAACGGGCACCAGAAAGATAGCCAGAACAGTGGCTGACACCATGCCACCGGCCACACCGGTGCCAATGGCGTTCTGACTGGCGGAACCGGCGCCATGACTCAACGCCAGCGGCATCACACCCAGGATGAAAGCGAACGAAGTCATCAAGATGGGGCGCAATCGCAGATGCACCGCTTCCAACGTGGCTTCGATCAAGCCCATGCCTTGGGCCTGGAGGTCTTTGGCGAACTCAATAATCAGAATCGCGTTCTTGGTGGACAAGCCGATGATCGTCAACAGACCGACTTTGAAATAAACATCGTTCGGTAAACCGCGCATCGAAACCGCAATTAGCGAACCAAAGATGCCGAGCGGAACCACGAGCATGACGGAGAAGGGGATGGCCCAGCTTTCATACAGCGCCGAGAGACATAAGAACACAACAATGAGCGAGAGCGCGAAGAGCACGGGCGCTTGCGCCCCGGACAAACGTTCTTCGTAGGATTGACCGGTCCATTCAAAGCCGATGCCTTTGGGCAATTGATGGGCCATGTCTTCCATAGCCTGCATGGCTTCACCAGAACTGCGACCGCGCGGGGCAGCGCCGACGATATTCACCGAGGGAAAGCCATTGTAACGTTCGAGCTTGGGTGATCCATAAGTCCAACGGACGTTAGTGAAGGCGGCGAGCGGGACCATGGTGCCAGCGCGGTTGCGCACATAAACTTTGCCAATATCGCTGGGCAACATGCGATAGGGAGCGTCCAATTGAATGGTGACTTGTTGGACGCGGTTGCCGTTGACGAAATTGTTGACGTAAGAGGAGCCGAAACTCGCTTGCAAGGTGGTGTTGATGTCTCCAAGTGAGACTCCAAGCGTGGTGGCTTTGTCCTGATCAATTTCGATCTGGAGTTGTGCGGCATCTTCGAGACCTTGAGCGCGGACGGTGGCCACATGCGGATTCTTCATGGCCATAGCCAGCAGTTGATTGCGGGCGTCGATGAGGGCGGTGTGACCCAGGTTGGCCCGATCCTGCAATTGAAAATCAAAGCCGGTCGCATTACCCAATTCCGAGATAGGCGGAGGATTAATCGGATAAATGATCGCGTCTTTAATAGAGCCCAAACCCGCAAACGCACGGCCAATCACGCCTTGCACTTTATGCGTAGCTTCTTTACGCAGGCTCCAATCTTTTAAACGGGCGAAAGCGAGCGCGGCGTTTTGACCGCGTCCGTTGAAGCTGAAGCCCGCGATGGTGATGATGCTGTCGATTTCCGGTTGTTTCAGATAATAGTCTTCCACCTTCTTGAGGACATCCATGGTGCGTTCCTGCGTAGCGCCGACGGGAAGCTGGATGCTGGTGATGAAATAGCCCTGATCTTCTTCCGGGAGGAAGGAGGAGGGGAGTTTCACGTAAAGCCAGCCCACTGCGACCACGATCGCCACATAGATGAGCATATAAAACACGGCCTTCTTCAGGATGCGCGCGACCAGCCCTTGATAGGATTTGGCGCTGGCAGCAAAGGCGCGATTGAACCAGCCGAAGAACCCGCGTTTTTCGTGATGATGACCTTTTTC
>JBEHZA010000494.1:0-3982 GCA_048497895.1 Verrucomicrobiota bacterium | reverse complement strand
CCGCGCCACGCCGCGGCGAAGCCTTGCGGCGTGTCAATTTCGCAGTGGGCCGGCCGGGAGGCCGATCAAGAAAGGAATGTGCTATCCGTGAGCCGGCCCATAGCAGGGGCATGACAGACCCGGAGGGCGGCGCAGCCGTCGCCGAAGGCGATCTGGCATGGCCGTGCGGCCCAGGGCTCACGGTCCATTGTAATGCGTTCGCACCGAACCATCGGGAGGGTTGTCAGGCTTTAGCAGGGACCGCAGCGGGTTCCAAGTGCCAGTTTTCGACACGCCCGCCGTCGTTCAGGAAGTCGATCATCGCAACCGCTGTCTTTAGGAGATGAGATAGTTCCCGAAGTTGAGCGAGATCAACATCGCTTGAAGACCTCAGCACCGTCCGTGTGTTTTTTAACCAGCAAAAACGCTCGATAGCAGCAGGATCCGCTGCAACGCCAAATCATCACTTCGAAGAATGTGCCCCCAAAAGCCGTCACAATAGTGTCCTTGGTTTGCGCCATACGATCGCCTCCATGATTGACATAGGTCTGGCTAGAATTGTTTGCAATCTTCAAAGGGGAAATTTGCGTGCCACTAAACGGTGGCTTCCCGTTCGAGACGTAAAATGTCTTCCATGGACAACAACACCATCGCATTTTGAGCAGCGTCGCCCTTGATCCCAGTTCCGCCGAGTAAGCAACGCCGCACCGAATGCTTTGCCGCGAGTCGATGCACCTGGGAGACCGAACACCCCCAGCGGGTCGCAAGAGCCTTGGGCCGGATCCAGACCGGATCAGGCGTATCGGTGCCCGAGAACGACAGGCCTTTGTCGGGTTCGATTCGGCTGGAATGGTGTTTCACGCCGTACCTCAGTGCGCAACAAACCAGGAGCATGCTCGAAGACCGATCAACGCCGCTCTCGAAGCAGACTCCTATCCGTTCATGTGCAGCTCGGATCCCGATTTTTCAGGGAAAGATTTGTGCTAGGCGAACGCCAGTTTTGCTAACTCATATAGTCGCTCGGCGGCTTGGTCGTCGCGGTCACCAAGAGTGAATGGTGGTCGGGGCGTACTCATTGCTTCCATCCAAAAAGGGTGGCATTCGCAGCGGAGCGTTGATGCCAATTCAAGCAAGGCGCAAGGGTCCGAAATCAAGAGCATCACCTCTAACGTCACCTTACGGTCAATAGGGACTATGGTCGCGTTGCCCAGTATGGAACGTCGAACACCGTCGGTCATGGAAACTTCGAGTCCGGAGAAGATAGAACCTTCACGAGTGAGTCTTGCCAAATGAATTTGGAGTGCGCGCTCATCGGTCAAAAGGCGAGTGATTGTGCGAATCGCCGCACCCGTGAGTCGTTCCCATTGGATCTGGTCGGGTCGCGAACCACAGGCATACAAATAGTCGTCTCCAGCGTCGAAAGCCGCGCTGCCGAAATTATGATTTGCCCCTGTTGGTCCGTTTCCCCGCCCCGTCACTCTCGCCGTTTTCCGAAAAAGGATGGATGTAACCGCGGGGCGCTATTCCGACGCCTTCAGGCGTTAGGCCGTGCAATGCAAAGAATTGGCGACGCGTATGCCCAGCTTCAATAAATTCTTTATACCGTCGGACCAATTCCTTCAAGTACTGGGACAGTTCATTCTGCTCTAACAGGCCAAGGTGGCATCGATATCTGATGTCACCCTTTGCCTCCGCATCCCATCGCTCTTGTGCTGGCATGCGTTCAAAGTTACGCAGCGTTTCCGCATGCTTGGGCAACATCAACTCGTCGTATTCGCCAAACCAAAGCCGCTTATATCGCCACACGCATTCAGACTCGGGGGCAAACCATGGGCGCGACAGTGCTGAGACCAGAAATCGTCCATGGACCCTCGAGCTAAAATCGAACGAAAAGTAGACGATTGCACGACCCGGCTCCAAAACATGCACGGTTGGCCAAACGGTTCCTCCCGGCGACTCAAACTCCGAACCATCCACGAATGGTCCTTGAAGCAGATATCTCCACCGCTGGACCCCAGCAAGCGTGTGGAGATGATGTTCAACCATGGCTGCCGTGGCATGACGCAGGTTATCGTGATTGTCTTGTAGCAGATGCCGGAGTTTTTCTCGTACACCGTCCACCCGCCGATGCACCGTCGCAACAGATTGTCCGCAAAGTTCTGCTACCGGCTCCAGATTTGAATCGGAGTATCCGAATTTCTTGAGATTGCAGAGAATTCGCTCATTCCAGTCAAGGCAGGCCATCGCCGCGATAACCGCACGCCGATCCTCACGCCCAATTGCATTCGCGACCGGCTCGGCCCCGAACGTGGCCAAGTCATGCGGAAGCGGCAGGGCCGCCCTTTGTTCGCTCTTTTTGCGTGTTCGCCGGAGGATGAGCGTTACCGTCCGATTGATATAGTGCGGCGCACATTCGATCCCGTCTGGCTCCCGTGCCGCCTTGAGCATGGACATGATCAATTCTTGCCTGATGTCTTCCTTTTCATGACGGTCTACTCGCCGGTCGGCGAGGACGCGCCCGAAAATCATCCGAAAGGATTCCTTTTCAATGTATTCCAGTACAGCGGGTACGCTGGTAAGGCTCTGAGTTTGACTCGGTTCCATGCTCATTGCTCCTATTTTAGCGATATAGCTGGACCATTCACGCAGAATTTATCACCGATGGGATGGTCACCTTTGGAGGCGCGACACCAAACTCCACCGAATCTGACAGGGCCTCCGGTGCCAGTGCAGCGTAATGACGACGGCAAATCTCAGGGCTGTTGCCCATCAGAACAGAAATCTTGTAGAGCGACTCGCCCTTCATCGCCAGCTGACTCCCGAAGGTGTGGCGGTAGTCCAAGCAGCCAAACGGCGTGAGTAGCTTACCGTCCGCACCCTTCCATCCCATTCCCACGGCTTGATTCAAAGCACGCAAGTCTTGCGAGAAGTTGTCCGGATCCCACCGCTTTCCGGCCGGTGACGGAAAGAACCAGGTTCCCTTCGTGCGTTTGAGCTGCCACTTGTCCAGAAGCAGACGCAGCCGGGAGTGGATCGGTACCGCACGGTTGATTTTGGTCTTGGGCTGCCAGCTTTCCCCGGCGATGGTTTTAGCCCGCACGCGGAGCAGGCCGCGGGCACCGCTGGTGAAGTCCACGTCATCGGGGGTCAGCCACAGCAACTCCTCACGGCGAAGCCCGGCGAAGATCAACGTGGCGACCATGACCTGCGTCTGAAGGTTATCGGTCAGCGCCTCGAGCTGCTCGTCGATCTGAGAGAGGGAAAGGAACGTGATCTCCGGCGCCGCTTCTTTGTAACGTTTGACCTTGGCGGCGGGGTTGCGGTCCGCCGGCATCCGCACGCCGTGCTGGCTCATTGCCCAGTTGAACATGCGCGTGAGCACTTCGCGGCACCGGTTGGCCGTCTTGGGCGACCATTCCCGCTCCTGCTTTTGATCGGAAATAAACGTGGCAATCTGCGCCGTCGAAATCAGCTCGAACGCGTTGCCGGCGATGACTTGTTGGGCGGGAGACCTCGGCTGTTTGGATTTTTGTGGTTTGGCACCCTCGGCCAGTGGCTTTCGACTCGTGACTTTGAGTTCGTCGCAAATGACGCCGAAGGCGGATCGCAGGTAGTACAGATCGGTTTGTGCAGACTTCGGAGTGCAGGACGCCCGCAGATACCGGGCAAAGGCTGAGACGACTTGTGCCACCGGCGTTTTGGTGGGGAAGGGTGACGGCTCTCCCCGGGCTTGGGCGGACTCGAACTGCCGGAGTTTTTCCTTCGCGAGCTGCAGGGACGAAGTCCCGGTACTTTCGCGTTTGAGTTCCCCGGCCAGGTAGTATTGGATGTACCAAGTCGGACGATCAGGACGTTTCATCAGGCTCGCCATGGCGAGGCCTCCCTTCGCACGTACAGTGCTCAAGGGCCGCGATTTTCTCGGCGAGTCCTGAATTTTTTGTGTTGATGTACCGGATGATGTACCGGCGGGCAAAATCAACCCAAGAAAAAAGGACTCACGTTG
>JBEHZA010000493.1:0-3983 GCA_048497895.1 Verrucomicrobiota bacterium | reverse complement strand
GTGAACGACAGGTACAGGGAGTCGAGGAAGTTCGGCTCTTGCAAGTCGGCGGGGGTTTGGTAGGGTGAGGGACCATGATTTCGAGCGGCAGTGGATGGGGTGGGAAGCGGGCGGCTTTCCGGTTGGTCGGCAAATGCCGGTTGGCCGGACTGAAGCGGCGCTGAAATCATTGGCATTCCAGGTCGCTCGCAGTTCGCGGCTTCTGATTCTTTTTACCGATGAAATTCTATAAATATCACGCGCTGGGTAACGATTATATCGTCATTGATCCGAAGGATTTTCCGGGGGACATGACGGAGGACAAGATTCGCGTCATCTGCCACCGCAATTTTGGCGTGGGCTCGGATGGCATTCTCTGGGGGCCGTTGCCGTCGGCGAAGTCGAAGTTCAAGTTGCGTATTTTTAATCCGGACGGGAGCGAAGCGGAGAAGAGCGGTAATGGGTTGCGCATTTTCTCGCGGTATTTATGGGATCAGAAATTGGTGAAGGGCGAAGAGTTTTCCATCGAGACGCTCGGCGGTCTGGTGCGGTCCACGGTGTATGACGCGGGCCGGATGGTGAAGGTGGAGATGGGCAAGGTGAGTTTCTGGAGCGACGCGATTCCGATGACGGGCGCACGCCGCGAGGTGTTGAACGAAACGATTCAGGCAGGGGATCGCAAGTTCACGTTCTGTTCGGCAACGGTGGGCAATCCCCATTGCGTGTTGCCGATGGCGGAGATCAGCGAGGAACTGGCGAAGCAGTATGGGCCAGCACTGGAGACGCATGCGTTCTTCCCGAAGAAAACGAACGTGCAATTCCTGAAGGTATTGGACCGGAAGAATATCCAGATCGAAATTTGGGAGCGCGGGGCGGGTTACACGCTGGCCTCGGGCAGCAGCAGCAGTGCGGCGGCCTCAGTGGCGCATAAGCTGGGGTTGTGCGATTCGTCCATCACGGTGCATATGCCGGGCGGGACGATTGCAATTGATATAGCGCCGGATTTTTCGATTTTGATGACGGGCCCAGTAACGGCTGTGGCGGAAGGGGTTATGTCGGTGGAATTGTTTGAGAAGAAGGTGTGATGGGCAGGTGGAGAGAGACGCGGCTGGAAGCCGCGTTCACTGGCAGGCAAGATGCCTGCCGCCACAAACGGCGTGCGTGAGACCGGCGAAAAAACACGCTGGTCAAAACAGATGGTTTGACGGATTTTAACGACTATTCGATTAAGGACACATGTTTACAGGAACTTATACGGCCATCGTAACGCCGTTCAAAAACGACGAGATTGACGAAGCAGCTTTGGAACGGCTCATCAAAGCCCAGATCAAGGGGGGCGTGAATGGGATCGTGCCCGTGGGCACCACTGGTGAATCTCCGACGCTCGACTATGAGGAGCATATTCGCGTGGTGGAACTGGCGGTGGATATGGCGGGCGGCAAAATCAAAGTGATGGCGGGCACGGGCGGCAATTCCACCGACGAAGCCATTTACCTGACCCGAGCGGCGGAAGAGATGGGCGCGGATGCCTCGCTGCAAGTGGCGCCTTATTATAACAAGCCGTCGCAGGAAGGTTTGTTCCAACATTTCAAGGCGATTGCCAGCGCGACGAAATTACCGATCATTCTGTACAGCATTCCGGGCCGTTGCGGGATCGAGATCGGAATTGAGACGGTGAAGCGGCTGGGAGCGGCCTGCCCGAATATTGTCGGGATGAAGGAAGCGGGCGGCACGCCGGATCGCGTGAGCCAATTGCGCCAGGCGATGGGGAAGAAGTTCGCGATTTTCAGCGGGGACGATTCACTGACGCTGCCGTTCATGGCGGTGGGCGCAAATGGCGTGATCAGTGTGGCGTCGAATATTATTCCGCGGCAGGTGGCGCAAATGGTGAACGCCTACGCGGCGGGCAAGGTATCGCTCGCGCAGAAATTGCACGCGCAATATTTTCCGTTGTTCAAAGATTTGTTTATCGAGACCAACCCGGTGCCGATTAAAGCAGCGTTGGCCATGCAGGGGGCGATGCTGGAAGAGTATCGTCTGCCGCTGGTGCCGATGAATGCGAAGAACCGGGAAGTGCTCAAGGCGACGTTAATCGCGGTGGGAATCCTGAAAAAATAAACGCAGGCGACGCATGACGAAAATTATTATTACGGGTTCCAAAGGGCGCATGGGCCAGGCGTTGATCGCCGGGGCGGCGCGGATTCCTGAACTGCAAGTCGTAGGGCAGATTGATGCGGGCGATGATTTGCGGGCGGTGATCGACAAGGCGGACGCGGTGATTGATTTCAGCTTTCACAAGGTGACGCCGGACGTGGTGGCCGTGTGCGCGGAACGGAAGAAGGCAGTGGTCATTGGCACGACGGGCCACAACGAAGCGGAGAAGGCACAAATCACCAGTTTCAAAACGCAGATTCCGATGGTGTGGGCGTCGAACTATTCGACGGGCGTGAACACGCTGTTCTGGCTGACGCGCAAGGCGACGGAAATTCTGGGGCCGGGCTTTGACCTGGAAGTGGTGGAGATGCACCACCGGTTGAAGAAAGACGCGCCCAGCGGCACAGCAACGACGCTGGCGGAAATTCTGGCCGAGGTGCGGAAACAGCAATTGAGCGAAGTGATCCGGCATGGCCGTCACGGCATCGTGGGTGAACGCACAGATGCGGAAATCGGCATGCACTCATTGCGCGGGGGTGATGTGGTGGGAGATCACACGGTGATTTTTGCGGCGAATGGCGAGCGATTGGAGCTGACGCACAAGGCGTCGAGCCGCGATACATTTGCCATGGGCGCTTTGCGGGCTTCGCAGTGGGTGGTGAAGCAATCGCCGGGCCTCTATAACATGCAGGATGTATTGGGATTGAAATAAAAACGGCGCGCCTGAAATCAGGCGCGTTCAGTGCTCAGCCAACAGGGAGCGAGCAGTTGGTGGGAGTTGGCAAAGACGGTGACTGTGGTTAAAGGCCGGCGATCAAGCTGACTTTTGACGGCTGATTGTGTGCGGTCAAGGTCACCTCGGTTATCAACCTGGGCACTATGCAATACCAACCGGCCAAGCTTCCTGAAGCTTTTCGCAGCACGATCTGGGCGGACGTGCAGATGGCGGGGCGGAGTGAATCGCCCGCTGCGCAAGTGGCGCTGGAGAAACTTTGTCACACCTATTGGTATCCTTTATACGCGTATGTCCGGCGGCAGGGGTATGCGGCGGAGCAGGCGCAGGATCTAACGCAGGAGTTTTTTTACCGCGTCCTGCAGAAGCAATACTTTAGCGCGGCGGACCCGGCGCGGGGACGCTTTCGCGCCTTTTTACTGGCGTCTCTCAAGAATTTTCTCGCGAAGGAATGGCAGTCCAGCCAGGCGCAGAAACGGGGCGGAGGAGCGACGATTTTCTCTTTGGATGCGGCGAGCGCGGAGGAACGTTACCAGCATGAACCGGCGGTGACGCAAACGCCCGAGACCATTTACGAACAGCGCTGGGCTTATGCGCTGCTGGAACAGGTGCTGGTCCGGTTGCGGGAAGAGTTTGCGGAAGCGGACAAGACGGAACGGTTCGAGGAGTTGAGCGCGTTTTTGCTGGAGGATGCGGCGGATTCACAAGCGGAGATTGGCGCGCGGCTGGGCTTGAGCGAGAGCGCCGTGAAGTCCGCCGTGCACCGGCTGCGCCAGCGATACGGGGAATTGTTGCGCGAGGAAATCGCCAAAACGGTGAGTGATCCGGGCGAGGTGGAAGCCGAAATCCGGCTGCTGTTGGCGGTGTTTGCCGAAAAATAAATAAAATTTGCGAAACCCGGGGCGGTTTTTCCGTTACTTCACTGGTGGGATGCAAACGCAAGTAATGATTTTAAAGTGCCGCAAGTGCGGGGTGACGCTGCCCAGCCGCGCGACCAGTGGTTTTTGTGCGCTGTGCCTGCTGCTGCCGGCGGCTTCGGCGCCGCAGCCGGAACGGTTTGGCGGTTATGAAGTATTGGAACGCATCGCCGAGGGCGGCATGGGGATCGTTTACAAGG
>JBEHZA010000492.1:0-3988 GCA_048497895.1 Verrucomicrobiota bacterium | reverse complement strand
CGGCGACAAGGCCGCCGGTTTTCCATTCCATGTCCAGGGCGTCCAAACGACCTTCGCGAAACACCCAGGACGTGACAATGACGTGGGGCGCGCCGGCATCGAGGTAGTTTTGGGCATTGCTGAGATTGATGCCGCCGCCGACGTGCAGGCCACCGGGATAGGCGGCGAGAGCTTCTTTGGCGGCGGCTTCGTTGCCCGGCCCGAGCATGATGATGTGGCCGCCGGTCAGTCCATCGTGCTTATACAAGGACGCATACCAGCCAGCGGAACGTTCGGAGACAAAGTTAGTGCGCAATTGACTGGCGTCATCGCTGAGCGTGCCGCCAACAATTTGCTTTACCTTGCCCTCATGGAGATCAATGCACGGTCGAAACACAAAGAAACGTTAACGCAGGAAAGAGGAGTCGTCGAGTGCGGGATTGTTGGGAATTGGGGCGCGAATAAATGAACCACACGTGCCGAACCCACCCCTGTATCCCCTCCGGTGGAGGGGACCGTTGAAGGATGCTGCTGTTGGAAGGGCGCGCTGGCGGGGCTTTTGGTTACGCTTGGTTGTGCTTTCTAAAGGTGCTTCAAACGCGAGGGTTTACATTTTGAAAGCGCGTGCTTAGCGGGTCCCCTCCATAGGAGGGGTGCAGGGGTGGGTTTTCTCTTTTCTGGAAACGCGTTTCGCTTTCACCTCCTGATCTGCAATCCATTCGTCAACTCGTTTCAATACACTTTGCAGATGCTCTTTGATTTCATAATCCCAGAAACGCAGAAAGCGGACGCCGAGTGATTCCAATCGTTTCTGGCGCTGTTCGTCCTGCTCTTTTTTAAATCCATGCGTCCAACCATCGACCTCGATGGCCAGACAGAAATCTTTGCAGAAAAAATCGACGATGTACTGGTCAATGGGCCGTTGGCGATGGAAGACGTAGCCTTTGATTTTGCGCTGCCTCAGTTCTTTCCAGAGTAAAACTTCGGCGAGGGTCATTTTCCGGCGGCGTTGTCTCGCGAACTCCTTCAGTTTGGGATTATAGGGGATAATCCGGTGGCGCATGGTTTTTAAAGTTAGCGAATCCGGTGCATTTTTAAAACGGAAATTTCGTGCGAAGGATGAATCGCCGAACCCACCCCTGTATCCCCTCCGGTGGAGGGGACCGATCGATGGACGCTTTTGTTGAAATGAGTGCTGATGAGCTAACGGTTGCGCGGGAGGTCGATCCTGGCGAACCCTCCCCTTTATCCCCTCCGGTGGAGGGGACTTGCGGAAGGGCGCGTGGGAGGGAATACAGATCGCTCGTGTTTTTACGTTCCACTTTTCTTCGTTTCCGACAGGCCGGTGATGATACGGGCGCCGCGTTTGTAGGCGAAGTAGGAGTAGGCCCATTGCAAGAGCACGGCCAGTTTGTTGCGGAAGCCGATCAGGAAAATCAGGTGCACGCCGAGCCAGGCCAGCCAGGCGGGAAAGCCGTCAAACTCCAGGTCGCCCATTTTTGCGACGGCGGCGGAACGGCCAATGGTGGCCATGCTGCCTTTGTCCCAGTAGCGGAAGGGCGGACGTTCAGGTTTGGTAGGGCCGGTGGCTTCCAGTTCGCGGTCAATTAAGCCCGCGACATGACGCGCCATTTGCATGGCAGCCGGAGAAACGCCGGGGACTGGTTTGCCGTTTTCTTCCATGACGGAGGCCATGTCGCCAATGGCGAAGACTTCCGGATGACCGGGCAGGGAGAGGTCGGGATTCACTTTGACGCGGCCAGCGCGGTCGAGTTCCACGCCCAGTTGCTTCGTCAAGGGAGTGGCGGAAACGCCGGCGGCCCAGATAATATTTCCGGCGGCAATCGTGCCGGTGTCGAGTTCGACGCGATCTTTCGTGATGGATTTGACTTTGGTATTGGTGCGGACTTCCACGCCGAGTTTTTCCAATTGTTGCTGCGCGCTGGCGGAGAGTTCGGGAGAGAATTGGGCAAGCACACGCGGGCTGGCTTCAATGAGCACCACGCGGGCATGAGAGGGATCAATGCGTTTGAAATCGTTCAGCAGGACGTGGCGCGCGAGTTCGGCAAAGGCGCCGGCCAGTTCCACGCCGGTGGGGCCGCCGCCCACTACAACGATGGTGAGCAGGCGATTATGTTCATCCGGTAGTGGCTCATTTTCCGCTTTCTCAAAGGCGAGGAGAATTTCGCGCCGGATGCGCAAGGCATCGTCGAGGCTTTTGAGGCCGGGCGCAAATTGTTCCCATTCGGGGTGGCCGAAGTAACTGGTGGCTCCGCCCAGGCCGAGGACGAGGTAATCGTAGTCCAGCGTGTTGTGTTCCAGAACGATCTTTTTCTCCGCGAGCTGGAGTCCGGTGACGTTATCCATCAGCACGGTGACGTTTGGCTGATCGGCAAGGATGGAGCGAATGGGTTGCGCGATTTCTGGAGCGGAGAGGCCAGCCGTGGCCACTTGATACAACAAGGGTTGGAACAGGTGGTGATTCTGCCGGTCCACGAGGGTGACGCGGGCGCTGGGGTGGTTGAAAGTCTGGCAGAAGGTCAGTCCACCAAACCCGGCGCCCAAAACCACGATATGAGGATTTTTGGTTTCCATCCTGAATTACCATTCTCGCATCCGGACAAGAAAAGCAAATTCGGACTATTTATGCTTTGAGTAGTCCCGCTAACGACAGCCCGAGGGGCATTGCTTTTTGGCTCGTTATTTCCGCGGCTCGATTTATGTTAGAGTAATCTATGTGGCATCTTTCGGTAACTGCAGGGGAGATGATTTTACGAGCGGTAATCGTCTATTTTTTTCTGCTCATTATCCTGCGGCTGACGGGCAAGCGGCAGGTGGGCCAGTTATCACCGTTTGATCTGGTGTTGTTGCTGGTCTTGAGCAACGCGGTGCAGAATTCCATGAATGCCGGTGATAACTCGCTGACTGGTGGATTGATTTCCGCAGCTACGCTCGTGGTGATAAACTATGCGGTGGGCGTAGCGACGTACCGCAGCAAGAAGATTGAGGCCTTGGTGGAGGGGCGGCCTGAAATTTTAATTCACAACGGAAAACTGTTCGAGGAGGTCATGCGACGACAATTGTTGACGCATCACGAATTGAACGAGGCTTTGCGGGCATCCGGCTGCGGCAACATCGAAGATGTCCACGTTGCCTTTATTGAAAATGACGGCAAAATCACGGTGCAGCCGTGGAAAAACGGGCGGCCGTCGAAGTAGCAGACCAGCTATTTTGCGCCGAGGAGTTTACGGGCTTCGGCGTCGGCGGTGGTTTCCGAACGGTGATGCAGGACATACGTGTTGGTGCTGGCCATGCTGTCACCATTCTTCAAGTTGTTTAACGGCCCTAGTAATTCCAGTTCCACATAGGGCAGGGGATCCGGGTTGGTATAAACTTCGGCGCTGCTGCCCTGGTCCGGGTATTCCACTTTGGGAATGCGCGTAGTATCGATGCGCAGGGCCATCTTCTCGCCAATCCAAATGAGGGTAGTGGAGTCATTGCCGATTTTATACGGCTTCCGGGTGTTGCGGGTGAGCATCAGAAAGCCGTTGGTGTGATTTAAAGAGGGCAGGGCTTCCGATGATTGCAGGTTGTAACCGTTGGTGTAGGCCGTTTGAAGCGGGATGGGCAAGCAGACGACGGTGGGGTCTTTCAGTTGGGTGATTGTCCAGATGGCGACTTTCCTGGGTTCGCCATTCACTTTTTCATAGCGCGTGGAAATGGTCATGGCGGGACGATGGGCGGCCAGTTGAATCTGGCGCACGGTGCGGATGCCATAATGCGGATCAACGGGCGAAGTGAGCGTGATGACGCCTTTATCTACGCTGGCTTCCACAGGCAGAGAGTCAAACGCCGTGGGTGGCGGCCAACTGCGGGGAGTGATTTTGCCCCATTCCGATTGCGGCGCCGGCCAGGTTTTATCACCGCCGAAATTGCCCCATTCTTTCGATTCCGGATTGGTGGCTTTGCCGGCGAATAGAGGGTTTTCCCATAATGGGCCGTCGGTTTC
>JBEHZA010000491.1:0-3990 GCA_048497895.1 Verrucomicrobiota bacterium | reverse complement strand
CCAACGGCGGTAAATTACGATACGAAGCAGGTGCACTCATATGCGAAATATGGAGAACTATCCGGTTTTTGTCTTTGCCTGAAAACGACTTCGTTTGATCAATTGCAACGTACCGGAGCGCGGCGTTTACGCCGCTTCAACACCCGCGCATCACGGAGTGAACGAATACGAGATGACTATTTGAATGGTGAAGCGGCGTGAACGCCGCGCTCCAGCGATCTGTAAATGCCGGTCAGAACGGCCAAAGGCTGCGCAAATCCGCTTTTTGGGAATACTTGAACACGACCCAGCCGAGTACCAGAAATAGCAGCACGGCAATCAGGCGCAGGAAAGCAATTTGCCGGTCGCGCTTCTTAATGATGTGCGCCAGCTCATCGTTCGCTGCCTGCATCCACTCAGCGTCACTGCCGCGTTGATAAGGATCAGCCATGGTTCGCGCGCAAGGCGCGGGTTACCTTACAACACCGGTTTCCATTTTTCCAGCATCGAAGCGAGTTCCTTCATTTCTTCCGGACGAACGTTCGGCAACGGAGGACGCACCGGGCCGCCGGTCAGGCCGATAATATCCATCGCGGCTTTCATGACCGATACTTCGTAGCCTTTGCGGCGCGCGCGGAACGCATAGAGCGGGATGACGTAGTCATTCATCAATTGCGCCAGCCCGGCTTCATCACCGGCGGAAGCCAGCACATGCAGTTGCACGGAGAGGCCGGGAGCAATGGTGGCAATACTGGAAGTGTAAGTGCGGATGCCAATGGAATAATAACCGGGCACCATGTCGTCGCCCGCGCCACCAATCCACAATAAACGATCGCCAATGCGCTGCTTGATGATCTGGTAACGGCGCAAATCGGCCTGGCCATCTTTCCAGGCAATGAGATTCGGAAGTTGGGCCAGCCGTTCGATGAAGCCCGCGCCGGGGTTGACCCAATCGCGGCTGTAAACCATGAAACCCAGCTTGGTCGCTTTGCCAATGGCCTGATAATAATTCAGCAAACCTTCTTCATCGGCATGTGGATAATAGGGCGGCAGCGCGAGAATGCCATCCGCTCCCGCAGCCGCGGCCTGTTTCGCCATTTGCACGGCGATGGGCTGGTTGATGCCCGTACCGGCGATGACCGGCACGCGGCCACCGACTTCTTCCACTGTGGCTTTGACGACTTCCAGATGTTCTTCCGGCGTGAGGGAGTAAAGTTCACCCGTGCCCGCCGCGGCAACGACGGCGCACACCGGATATTGCATGATGTGGCGGACGTTCTTGCGATAACCTTTAATGTCGAGGGACAGGTTGGCTTTGAAGGTCGTGACCGGGAAGGAAACTACCCCTGTCAGTTTACTGCGCAATTCTTTAGGAGTCATAAATTAAATAGAGTTCGTTTTCTAAAATAAATCAATCGGTTTACCAGCGCGGCAATTGGCGCGACCAGGTGGGATCGACATGCTTACGCATTTCGAGTTCATCGTCGCGCTTGCGGTACGGACATTTGGCGTAAAGTTCGCGGCCCCGGGCGACTTGATCGTAATCCAGTTCCACACCCAACCCCGCTTTGTCGGTGATTTTTACACAACCATTCACAATGGGCACCCGGCCACCGAGGACGATTTCATCCTTGGCCGATTGCCACGGATAATGGGTATCGCACGCATAGGTTAAATGCGGAGTCGCAGCGGCCACATGCGCCATGGCCATGAGCGAGACGCCCAAATGGCTGTTCGAGTGCATCGAGAGGCCGATGCCGAAGGTTTTGGAAAGTTTCGCCAGATGCTGCACCTGACGCATGCCGCCCCAGTAATGATGATCGCAGAGGATGATTTGCACGGCATCCTGTTTGACCGATTCCGGAATATCCGCGAACGACGTCACTGCGACATTCGTGGCGAGCGGGGTATTAATTCCGTCTTTTAGTAAAGTGCGACGCACGGCGGCCATGCCTTCGATGCTGGCCGTAGGATCTTCCAGATAACCGCCACGTCCCAATTCCACGGCGAGAGCGCGACCGACTTTGATGGATGTTTCCACTGACCACGCGCAATTCGGATCGATGCGCAACGGCACGTTCGGTCCCAGTGCGCGGTAAAGTTGTTTGATCGTCTCGATTTCAATTTCCGGGTCCAGTACGCCTGCTTTAAATTTGATCGAACTGAAGCCGTATTTGGCCACCATCTGTTGCACCTGTTTTACGAGCGATTCCGGTGACAAGGCTTCACCATATTCGTCTTCGCGCAGGTCAGCGCCTTCACCGCCGCCGCCCACGTGTTTGTAGAAGGGGTAAGCCGAGAAGGGGACTTCATTGCGCACCCGTCCACCGATTAAATCGCAGAGCGGCTGGCCGACCGTCTTGCCGATCAGATCGAGACTGGCGGTTTCAATCGCCGAATAAGTCCGTGCGGTGGCGTCCAAAGGGTTTTCACCGGGCACAAGATACGTTTGCGAACGGTCATCACTGGAGCCCTGGGCTTGGCCTTCAATCATCGGATTGAGGAATCCCATCAGACGATATGGATTGGCTCCGATAATTTGTGAACGCAATTCCTCCAGCGCCTTGGCCGGAGCTTCGCCGCCGTAGGTTTCGGCAATGCCGGTCACGCCGTCGTCGCTCTTGAGTTCGAGCACGGTGCGGAGTGCATAAGGGGCGTGGAGACCATACGAGCTGCGCAGCGGCGGGTCCGCAATCGCAATCGAATGGATGTGCATTTCAACGATTCGCATATCGATAAATTAGCTGACGCCACGAGTGAGCGCTCGTGCAGGCGTTTAATGGGGGCAAAGAATACTTTCCCACACGCCTGAGTCAACAGCTAAGCCGGTTCCGGCTGATTATGAAATTAGCGGGTGAGATGGATTGAATGGGGTGCTGATCAAAGCGGTAAGAGACTACCGCAATCCATGACGCTGGTACGCAGCGTAGTGCCCCGTAAATTCAGTATAGCGAATCGAATCCAGTTCTTCCACTCAACCCCGGTCACCGTTAAACATGCGTCTCGGATGCGTGGAGCGCTTCCAAAGCAATCGGATGGCTCAGATTTGCGTTAAGCGCCTCTTTGGTCACTTCTTTTTCCCAGCGGCTGATGACCACGGTAGCCACGCCATTCCCAATGAGATTGGTAATCGCGCGGCATTCACTCATAAAACGGTCAATGCCGACGAGCAAAGCCAATGATTCAATCGGAATGCCCGGCACGGCAGCCAGCGTGGCGGCTAAAGTGACAAAGCCCGCGCCAGTCACGCCGCTCGCGCCTTTAGAGGTAATCATGGCGATCAGCAACAGACTGATTTGTTGTTCCAGATTGAGCGGCGTGTTCGTCGCTTGTGCCAGAAAAACGGCGGCCATGGCCATGTAGATATTGGTGCCGTCCAAATTGAAACTATAGCCCGTGGGAATGACCAATCCCACCGTGGAACTGGAACAACCAAGCTGCCGCATTTTCACAATCATGCCGGGCAACGCCGTTTCCGAAGAGCTGGTGCCGAGCACGAGCAGCAATTCATCCTTGATATGATTCAAGAAACGCAGAATCGAAAACCCGTTGTATTTGGCAATCGCTCCGAGAACCACGAAGACAAAAATTGCCGCCGTCAGGTAAAAGCCAGCCATCAGTGCGATGAGCCGGTTGAGCGAGCCCAATCCATAACTTCCAATCGTGAAAGCCATTGCGCCAAACGCGCCAATGGGCGCAGCTTTGACCACGATCCGCATGATGCCGAAGAACACTTCCGCTCCATGATCAATGGCCGTCAGGATCGGCTTGCCCCGTGCGCCGAGCGAAGAAATGGCGAAGGCCGTGAGAATGGAAACCAGCAACACCTGCAATAAATCGCCCGAGACGAAAGCATCAAAAATCGTGTTGGGAATGATGTTTAACAGGAAATCGACCGTGCTGAGTGAATGCGCTCGTTGCACATAAGTCTGGCTGACTTTGGAATCGAGGGTTTTGGGATCGATATTAAATCCGACCCCCGGTTGCAACACGTTCACCACCACGAGCCCG
>JBEHZA010000490.1:0-3992 GCA_048497895.1 Verrucomicrobiota bacterium | reverse complement strand
CTCGCCGTCACCCGCAACTCCGGATTCAAATACCCCGCATACAGCGACGCAAACACGCCCACCGTCCACAACGCCACCGCCACCACGTTCAATCCGATCGTCCCCATGGAAAGACTATGCCCCGTCCGCAACCCCGTCATATTCTCCGCCGCCGGCATGCTTGCCGAATCCCGGATTTGCGCCAGCCCGCCCTTCATGCAGATATGCAGCAACAAACGCGGTATTGACCGATGCACCTGAAACTCCTGCACCGCCCGGCTGAACACCCGTTGAAACGTCGGAATCAAAAACGCTCCTACCACCGTGGCCAGCGTCGCCGAAGCCAGCAGCCACCGGAAATCCGCCAACAAATGCTGCGCCATGGGATGCCGCAAATTCTCCTCCACCCGCTTCGCCAGAAACGGCCCCTGGAATGAATTGGAAGTCCGCGAAACCAGAATCAAAATATTGAACAACGCAAACGACACCGCAATGCGCCGCGTTCGCACTCCCGCAATCCGCACCGAATACGCCAGCGTCCCAATCAAATGAATGACGAACGTCAGCCCGCAAATAATAATCAGATTCCTATCCATGCGTTTATTCACCCGCATCTCAACTGAGTCATCCCGCCTCTTCTTTTCAACTGTTCCTAAAGATGAATTCCATCGCCACCGGATTGGCTGGAAATACGTTCGTTAGGATGCTCCGAAGCCGCTCGGCTTCCGCCGTATCCGTTTTACCGCCTCGCACAACAATCGCTATCACATGGTCTCCGCAGCAACGGATCAAGCAATGGATCTTCTTGCGGCCATCCTCGGACTGGGAATAAAAATCCTCTGCGTAGTCATTGACTTTGACCGCCAATCCGAGAATTCCCGCTAACCTCTTCACCTGATGCTTTAATCCAGCCGGAGGAATCAAGACTACCTCTCCTGCAGAAACTGGTCTCACGATGGGTTGAGCCAAGCCAGCCTGCTGAAAGGCAGAGCGGATGTTTTCTTCAGCATCCTTCGCCAACGCAGTCCCTTCAGTCCCGCGCGCGAGCCAGCCGATCCAAGCGAGCACGACGACAGTTACTACTCCCATAGCGACCCAAATTTGCTGTTGTGCCCGCGACGAACTCATAATCCTGGAGTGAACAACCCGTAACTAGGAATGCCAAACGCGCTCTTATCCGGACTTAAAGTTATCGCCCGCATAAATTTTTTGCCAAGAAACGCAAGCTTCTTGCTTTTGCTGTGCGATCAGTTCAAGCATAAAATCAGCCAAGTCCTCGCACCAATTTCCAACCATAATTCCGGCAAACCCGTGCAAAAATAATTATGATTAGAACAATCCAAACAATCGGATGAACCCCCGCCATTTGCAAAATGAACGGAAAACTCGAATGGGCCAGCCACTTCGGATGCACAAACGTTGGATCAAGTCCCATGGCCCAGCGCGGCAGTTGATAATGCAGCGGCGCATGAACCAGCAGACCTGCCAGTAACAACAACGTGTTTTCAACCAGCTTAGGTCTGAATGATTGAGTTTCCATGGACTGAATACCTGATGCTTGTCTGCCAACCTCGTGCTTCTAACCCAGCTTTCCCCATCGCCCGCATTTTGTAAAGCCTCTCTCCCTTACGCCAGCGTTCTGGATTGCGGTAGTCTCTACCGCTTTCTACCGCCTCCTCATTCTCGCTCGCATTCGCCCACCCATTCCCAGGAGCGCGGCGCTTCAGCCCGCTTCAACTTCCGACCGACAATTCGGGTGTTAAATGCCGTGGGTTGGGAGCCTCTCCTTCCTCTCCCACCGCCTCTCATTCGTGCCGATTCGTGAAATTCGTGTAAACACCCCTTTCGTTTGTCATTTCCCCGCTTCCTTCAACACCTCCGCAATCTTCGTCAAAATCGCCTCTGCCGTGTAAGGCTTGGTCACGAAATGTTCCACTCCGGCCCCCATGGCTTTCGCCACGCCGCTCGATGACGCCATGCCGCTGGAACCGATGATGCAGACCTTGGGATTAATCGACTTAAGCGCCACGATCAAGGCGGGGCCATCCATAATCGGCATCGCCATATCCGTGATAATCAGCGCAATTTCCCGTTGCCTTTGGGCATACGTCGAGACCGCTTCCGCGCCGTTGTTCGCCAGCACCACGCGATACCCAAACCGTTCCAGTGTTTTCTGCGCCACCTTCCGGATGCCTTCTTCATCATCTACCACCAGGATCAATTCCTGATTTCCGCGTGGCAGCTTCGCCTGTTCCGCGGTGACCTTTTCCGCCGACGTTTGCGTTGAATCCGCCGGCAGATAGACCTTAAACGTGGTGCCCTGTCCCGGCTCACTGTAAACATCGATGAACCCGCCGTGACTCCGGACAATGGCCATGGTCGTCGATAAGCCCAGGCCCGTTCCTTTGCCCACTTCCTTCGTCGTGAAGAAAGGCTCGAAAATTTTGTCGCGGATTTTCGCCGGTATGCCCGTCCCGGTATCGGTGACAGTCACCATCAAATACGAGCCCGGTTTGGCTTCCGGATTAATTCCTGCATAGACCTCATCCACCTGGGCGTTTTCCAGCCGCACCGTGAGATTGCCGCCTTCCGGCATCGCATCCCGCGCATTCACGCAGAGATTCAGAAACACCTGATGCAGTTGCGTGGAATCACCGGGGACGGGCCAGAGATTGCTCCCCGCCGTCAACCGCACACTGATGGATTTGGGGAAGGTATCCCGGATAACCTTGATCAAATCCCGCAGGATATGCTGGACATTGACGGCCACCCGTTCGCCCTCAATGCCCCGGGCGAAGGTCAGCACCTGTTTCACCAGGTCCGCGCCCCGTTGCGCGCTCGTTTGCAGCGTGTTCAGGATCGTCCGGCTCTCCTCGTCTTTGGCCAGCTCCCGCAACATCTCCACCGACATCATGATCGGCGCCAGCACGTTGTTCAGATCGTGCGCGATGCCTCCGGCCAGCGTGCCAATACTCTCCATCCGCTGCGCCCGCAGGAACTGCGCCTCCAGTTTTTTACGCGCCGTGATATCCGTGTTAATCGAGAGAATGGATTTGGGCGTATCATGCTCGTCCCGCAGCAAAGTCCAGCGGCCTTCAATTGTAATCTCCGCGCCGGTTTTGGTCACATGCCGCAACTCACCGCTCCAATCCCCGTGCTCCAGCAGCGCCGCCATGGCCGTGCTGCGCTGCTCGGTATCCCGGTGGAAAAGCTCATATACCGGACGTCCGACCACTTCAGCAGCGGTCCAGCTATACGTGCGCTCCGCGCCTTTGTTCCAGTAAATAATCCGTTCGTTTAAATCTTTGACCAGAATGGCTTCGTGCGCTGCGTCCAGCAAAGCGGCCTGTTCCGCCAGTCGCTCATCCGCCGCCTTGCGCGCCGTAATATCTTCCGCCGTGCCGACGATGCGGTAATTTTCCCCCTGTTCATTAGCCACGGGAAACGCGCGGTCGCGCACCCAGCGCATCGTGCCATCCGGCCGCACAATCCGGTACGTCTCATCGTAATCGCCCTGGATTTGTTTCGTGCTGGCGGATTGTCTTACCCGCTCCCGGTCATGCGGATGAATTGCCTCCAGCCATTCTTTCGGTGATTTGTAGAGGTCTGCGCAGCGCCGGCCCCAAATTCTCTCGTACGCCGGGCTGATATAAAGCACCTGCTGCTTGTCTGTGTCCGTAATCCAAAAAACCTCGTTGATGTTTTCCGCCAATTGCCGGAAACGGTGCTCGCTCTCCCGCAACGAAATTTCTGCCAGCTTGCGCTCCGCAATGTCGTGTTGCAACGCGCGGTTTGCCTCCTCCAACTGCAAGGTCTTCTCCTCCAGTTTGCGGATCAGAGTTTCGCTGTACACCTTGAGCAGTTCTTTTTCATCCCCCACCGGATTCTTCGGCGGCACTGGCACTACGGCGGCCACCTTGGCTTGCACCTCGCGGATGCGGGTCATGAAATCCTCCGGTTCCGCCGGTTTGAGAATGAACGCATCTGCGCCCAGGCTGAGCGCCAGCCGTTCA
>JBEHZA010000489.1:0-3993 GCA_048497895.1 Verrucomicrobiota bacterium | reverse complement strand
AAAAGCCATGCCGGTAGCTTCCCCGTGTGCCAGCACGGCCGGGTCAGCCTTGGACTTCAGAACCCAATCCGAATAGGCCTGCAATTCCGTAAAAAACTGAGTAACCTTCGCCAGGCTCACCCCCAGCACACCACTACGATCCGCCTCGCCGCCCACCGTCGCAATAATGTCGTCGATCACCAGTTTGATCGCCTCATCCGGAGCCGAAGCTGGCGGGACAATCCCGTCGCCATTGAACTTGGTTTGGACAAATATGAGGGCTGTGTCCGTGGTGTCTGAGAGAGAGATGGATGTGGCATCAGCTTTGCCCAGGTTGGCCAGAATCTGCCGGGCGGAAGCCAGCAATTGCCGGCCCGCTTCTGTTTGATCGTTGATGGCGCTCAAGGGCAGCACGTCACCGCCTTTGGCCAGATCACCGGGATTCTTCAATAATTCACTGGCCCACTTCACCGCTGCCAGAATTTCCGGAATGCGAATCCGCGCGTCCTTGTCCGTATCAATTAAATCGAGCGTCTTGCTGTCGAACTCCAGTCCCCGCGTGGGACAGCTCAAGGCCACCCAGAGTTTCTGGTCCAGCTCCGGCAAAGCCAGCAGATCAGCGCTGGATTCCACCCGGACCTGATCGAGTCCGCCTGCGCGGAAAAATTTCCAGTCGTAACCCGTTTTTGAATTCAAGAGCGGGACATTTGCAAAGGCCATAAATCGTAATCCGTTCCAACCAGCTTGATTCTTAGTGACCGTTCCACCGTAGAACCGGCTAACCCAGTTTTCTTACTAACCACGCGAACGTTATAACATCAGTTAATCTTGCCCGCAAGCAAGGCAAACGACAATATGAACGCGTCACCATGAATGAATCGCTTCATTTGCGTTGCCTGACCGCTCCGGACCTGGCCTTCGCCCATGGGTTGAGTCTCAAAGCCGGTTGGAACCAGACTCCGAATGATTGGCACCGCCTGCTGGCGCATGAACCGGAAGGTTGTTTCCTGGCGGAATGGAACGGCATTCCTGTGGGCACCGCCACCACCACCCGTTACGGCACCGAGGTCGCGTGGATCGGCATGATGCTCGTGGACTCCGAGTTCCGTCGCCATGGCATTGGCAAGGCGCTCATGACCCGCTGCCTCGATTACCTCCAAGGCTGCCAGGTACAAAGCATCAAACTGGACGCCACGCCCTTGGGCAAAACACTCTACGACCGGCTCGGTTTTGTCAGTGAATGGACCCTGTGCCGTTGGGAACACAGCCGGTTCAACTCCGCCACGGTCATGCCCTTTGATTCGGTGCGCGCCTGGAAACCGGCTGATGAAACGAAGCTGCGTGTCTTCGATCACGCTGCTTTCGGTTGCGATCGTTTTAAAATGCTCGGCGCTTTGGTGCAAACCGGCCAGCCCACACTCGTCCGCACTGTTGACCAGCGGCTCACCGGCTTCGGCTGTTTGCGTCGCGGTGAACGTGCCACTTATCTCGGTCCCGTGGTGGCCGATTCCACTGAGGCAGCGCGGGAATTGATCGAAACCCTCCTGGTCTCCCCACCCAGCCCCGCTATTTTCTGGGATATTCCCGATCAAAACCTCGCGGCCATTCAACTAGCCAAAGAGCTAGGATTCCGGCAGCAACGTCAATTGATCCGCATGTATCTAGGCGCCAATCCATCTCCCGGCCAACCGCTCCACCAATTTGCCATTGCGGCGCCGGAAATCGGATAACCCACGAACCTTATTATGAAACCGGCATACGACGGCATCATTCTCGGCACGGGCCACAACGCCCTGGTGTTGCAGGCCTATTTGTCCCGGTGCGGATTGCGCACCGTGTCACTGGATCGCGCCAGCGTGCCCGGTGGCGGTTTATCGACCATCGAAAATCCACGTCTGCCGGGATTTTTTCACAATCCGCATTCATTCTTTCACCGCGCCATTTCGAGCATGCCGTGGTTTCGCGATTTAGAACTGGCCGGTCAGGGGGTTCGCTATGTGGAACCGGAATTGAACGTGGCCATGGTCTTGCGCGATGGCCGCACACTGGAATGGTGGACGGACTTTGAAAGAACTGTAGATTCATTCGCCCAATTCTCCGCCGCCGATGCCCGTTCCCTGCGCCGTTGGGTCACTGAATTCCGGCCCATCGTGGACGGCATCCTGATCCCCGAAGCGCAATCCCCGCCGCTGGAACCAGCCCTGCGCCGGAAATTATTGGAGCGCTCGGAAGCCGGTCGAAAATTGTTGGCCGTCTCCGCGCTTTCTCCATTGGAATTTGTCACCCGCGAATTTGAACACGACGCCATCCGCGCCGGATTACTTTTTTTCAACGGACTGCGTGAAGTGGATTTGCGCCTGAAAGGTTTTGGCCACGCCATTCCGGCCCTGCTGGCTTCCCGGCATAAAGCCCAAATGTGCCTGGGCGGTTCCGCTACGCTCGCACGGGGTCTGGTCAACGACGTCACGCAACACGGCGGAGAAATCCGGTGCGGAGTAACGCTGCGCCGCATCTTAATGCAAAACGGCCGTGCCGCTGGCATTGAGTTGGCCACCGGCGAGCAATTGTTTGCCAGCGGTTTTATTGCTTCCGGCCTGAACCCGCAGCAAACCTTTCTGGATTTGCTGCCGGAAACCGAAATCGCAGCGGAGTTGCGCTCCTCTGCCCGGCAATTCCAATACAACCTGCTTGCTCCCCTGTTCGGCCTGCATCTGGCACTGAAAGAACCGCCCCAATATCAAGCTGCTCTCCAGCGTCCGGAATTGAACCGCGCTTTCATGGTGATTCTCGGTCTCGACCGCTTTGAACAGTTTCATGAAATCGTCGCTGCTCATGAACGGGGTGAAATTCCTTCCACCGTTGCGTGGGGCGCTTGTCCCACGCTCTTTGATCCCTCGCAAGCCCCGGCAGGCGCACACGCCGCATTCCTCTGGGAAAAACTCCCGTATCAACTGCAAGGCAATCCTGCGAACTGGGTAGCCGCCCGCGAAACACACGGCCAGCGGGTGCTGGATTTCTGGTCGCAATACGCCCCTAACCTTCGCCAGCAAACCGTGCTGGATCACTTTTCTCTCTCGCCCGCCGACACCGAATCCACTTTGCCGAACATGGCTCAAGGCGATTTGCTGGTCGGTTCCTTTGCCCACGGCCAGATCGGTTACCACCGGCCTTTCCCCGGTGCGGGCCGTTATCGGACTCCGGTTCAAGGACTTTATCTCTGCGGTGGCTCGACCCATCCGGGCGGGAACATCACTGGTCTGTGTGGCTACAATGCCGCGCGGGTCATCGCCACCGATGCTGGCCGGAAAATCTGGTGGCAACCGCCGGACGCTGAAGCAACGCTCGCCGCTCTGTCTTAGCTCGTTTCCGTACCGGCAAAAATAATTCGAACTAAAGTTCAGGACGAAATGTTGAACCTTGAACCTCATGCTCCCGTTGCTGCCACCCCGGACAGCGACCGTCCCCGGTCGCAGCAACGCAACCTAGTCGATCGGTGTTCGACATTTCAAACCCGCTCGCATCTGCGCGGACGTAGCTACGACCAAGAACGTCCGTTCTATCCAGTGACTTGTTCTCCTGCCTCTCCAGCAACTTCATCGTTCAACTAACCCGAACCTCATTTACCAGCACCTGACCGGCAGCAAATGCCGCCACATTTCCCAACGTGGTATTCGCAATATTAGCCAGCGCCTCGCGCGTTAAAAAAGCCTGATGGGACGTGATCAGGACATTCGGAAAAGAAAGCAACCGGGCCAGCACATCATCTTGAATGACCGTGCCCGAGAGATCCTGAAAAAAGACCCCTTCCTCTTCTTCGTAAACATCCAGTCCCGCTGCCCCCACCTGGCCATCTTTCAATGCTTCCACCAAAGCTCCGCTATGAATCAAACCGCCCCGCCCCGTATTAATCAGCATCACCCCGCGCTTCATTTGGGCAATTGCAGCGGAGTTGATCAAGTGATACGTCTGCGGATTCAACGGTGCGTGCAGCGAGATGATATCGGACTGCTGCAA
>JBEHZA010000488.1:0-3996 GCA_048497895.1 Verrucomicrobiota bacterium | reverse complement strand
TAAACGGTGTTGGTGGATTTCGCGCGAGTGCCATCAAAGAGCAACGGGCAATCCCAACGCAGTTCCCCATGCACCGTGCCATCATTCGCGCCGCCCCAATGAGCTGACGTCGCCGCGTCCGTCAACGGAATCGTCACCCAGCGCCAGCCGGTCCAATCAATCCGCGGACCGTGATGCTGAAACGTCTGACCGCCGGAATCCATGAGCCGCAAGTTGATCGTATGGCCGGATTTATTCCCGTAAATCCAAACGCCCAGCGCACTGGGCTGCCCCTCAATCGCCACCGGCTTCGGAGCCTCGGCCACACACCGGACAAAACGCCAGCCATTCCCAAACTCGTAGTTCAATTGAAACGCTTTGGCGTAAGGTGCGCTCTCGGCTGGTGCGGCAGCCAGAGCAATCGTCGCCTTCCCTTCTACCTTCGCATCGCCATCCAATGCCGCGCGAAAGCTCTCAATTTTCACCGGTTGAATTTTTCCGGATTTAAATTCCGCCACGAGATTTCCTTTGCCGTCATACAGCCCCACCGGCGTGGCGGAAATGGCTCCAGGCAAATCCAATACCAGTTTCGTTTGTCCCGTCGCCAAGACTGCTTTCTGCTGTGTCCCGGCAGATTTCACCTGACCGGAAAAGGCCTCGCCCCGCGGATTTTGAATTTCCAGGCGCGCGCCGGTTTCCGTCGGCGCCAGTGATAACGTCAGCGGGTTGGCCAACAGAAAAGCGACCCGCTCTGTGGAACGCCCGATGAGCCGGATGCCATCCGCTTCGTAAAACTCAACCTGCACCGTGACACTGCCTGTCGTCACATCCTGCCGCGTCACTGGAAACGCGAATTCGTATTGCGAGCCTTCCTGTTCTTTGAACTTAAACTCTTTGTCTTTGCCTTGAGCGCCAGTGGAAGTTTCCCAATGCAGTTTCGCCCGCACAGCCCGCGCAAACGGATTAACCAGCCGCACATCGGTATGCACGTTCCGGCCCACGCCGGCCTGGATGAGCACGCCATCCACCAGATGCACCTGCCAGGCCGCCGCCGCGGCGAGGGAATCCACGGTCTTCGCCAGCGTCACGTAAATGGGATTGGCACTGGCTGGAATAGTCAACACGCCGTCGTGTTCGGATACCTTGGCCGGCTCTCCCCGGGTACCCACGGCGGTGATTTCATTATTCCCGGTCGGCCCTAAATCCAACGCCACCGCATGGGCTGCGCCCGTGGTCCAGACGGCAATTTTTTGCGCGCCAGTGGAGTTCAAACACAACAGCGCGTAATCCTCTTCGTGCCCCGTATCCAAACGGCGCGCAATCCGGTAACCGTGTAATTGCCGGGTCAGAGTTTGCACCGCTTCATAACTCGGCTTGGGCTTCAAATCCGGCATCACCGTCCCGAAGTTATGCTCGTTTTCATTCGTGTCCGGACCGTCATTCTTCCAATCGTACCAGATGGAAACCGGCACTCCCGCCCAGAGATTGGCCAGTTGCTGCCGGGCAATATACGCCGCTTGCGTTTCCAGTGATACTCCTTTGGTGTTGGTCGAGTAACCCCATTCACCGCTCAGAATCGGCAAATTCTTTTTGCCAGCAGGCGCATAACGCGCGATCAAGCCGCGCAGTTTCAGATAATCCGCTGCGGCCGTTTCCGGTCCATTGCCACGATAGGGATGCACACTGACCGCATCGAGATAATCCAACGCACCGGCCGCAAACAGTGTTTCGATAAATTCCCACGGAAATGTCGAAGAACCGGGCGCGACAATCGTGGCTTGCGGGTCCGCTTCTCGCACCGCTTTCAAAGTCGCCAGCGCCAGCGCAGCGTACTGTTTCGCGTCTGGTTTCGGCTTCCAGAATTCGATATTCGGTTCGTTGAAGATTTCCCAAATCACGCCGCGGCCATGAAAATGTTTCGCAGCCGCAGCCGCCCAACGTGCAAAAGCAGCGACGCTTTCGGGATGCTGCGGCGAAGCCACATCACGATGTTCCTGACCGGAAACCGGGTCTTTGGCTGCAATAGTTTCTTCGTAGAGTCCGTTAGAGTAATCGAAAATGTAATAAGGCCGCAGACCGCGCTTCTCCAGATTGGCGGTTAAGGTGTCGTACGCGGACCAGTCATACTCGCCTTTTTTCCGCTCAATGCCGCCCCACCCGAAATCCATGCGGATGAATTTGAAACCGCCTTCCGCAATCTTATCCAAATCCGCTTCGTGACCCGTGGTGAAATGAATGTTCACTCCCACCCCGGCCGGAATCACGGACTCCGGCAATTCCGCCGCCGGAAGCGAAAACGCCAACAGGCTGCTCAAAGCCAAAACGCTGATTTTCATGATGAGATAAGCATACCAAATCCAGGCCGTAATCGCGAGCGAAACCCGCACTGAAAACCGGTTTCCCGCCAAACACCAAAACCACAGTGGCGGGGGACTCACCCCATTGGCGGCACGGTCGGCCAATTGTACACTAGGGTAAGCGGCGTGTTATATTATGGTGGTTCAACTTGCAGAATATGATTTATTTCCCGTAGGATTCTCACACCAACCAGCACCGAACCGATGTCTATAACGCTATGAAATCACGAATTTTCCTGCTGACGCTCTTACTGGCGACTTTATCTGGTCCGGTGCTTTATTGCCAGGACGCAGCGACGCCAACCGAAACCAAAAGCACCCCCAAACTGGCTGCGCCTAAAATCATCCGGGACGCTCAGGGCACGGTCACCTTGACCAATGATACGCCCGGCGCGTTTTTGCATTACACGCTGGATGGTTCTGATGCTGGACCAAAGTCCGGGCCTTATCTCGCGCCGATTCTTTTGCCGCAAGGCGGCACTATTCGCGTCCGCGCTTACAGCGAAGACCGGAAACAGATGAGCGATCCGGCCGAAACCACCTTTCCCGCTTTGCCCGGAGTGACCGCGCCGCCCAGCACGCTGGTGCCCGTGACACAGGACCGGGATTGGCCCACGTACGATTGGGCCAAACGTCACGCTGCCGTCACCGAATGGGTGCGTCAGAACAATCCTAAACTGGTTTTCATCGGCGACTCCATCACCCAAATGTTCGGCGGCGAGCCGCACGACCGCAAGCAGTCCGGCAATGATGTGTGGGAAAAATTTTACAGCAAGCGCATCACCGCCAATCTCGGCTTTGGCTATGATTACGTAGAGAATACGCTCTGGCGCATTCAGCACGGTGAATTGGATGGCGCCACGCCGCGCGTCATCGTCGTCATGCTGGGCACCAATAATCTCGGTAAAAATACGCCGGAAGAAATCGCCGCCGGCTTGCAGGCGTTGATCAAAGAACTGCAAACCCGGATGCCGAACACCAAATTGCTCATGGTCGGCATCCTGCCGCGCGGAGAAAAGCCCGGCGCCATCCGCCAGAAGCTGGCCGCAGTGAATCAACTCATCGCCAAATTCGACGGCATCACCTACGTGGATGCAGGCGATAAACTCGTGAATGCCGACGGCACCATCTCGCGCGAAATCATGGGTGATTTCCTGCACCCCACAGCCAGAGGTTACACCATTCTCGCTGAAGCCATCGAACCGACGTTAAGCAAATTATTGGGCGACACCAAATAGCAGACAACGCCCGTTCCTCCCCGCGCATTTGCATCCCCTGGAAAAATCATGAAATCATTACGGCTTAATCTGTGTACCGGTCTGGCCATCTGCTGGCTGGCTACGCACGTCCTTGGAGCAGAACCCGGTTTCGGCTCCGCTGAACCTTTCAAAGACGGCGACACCGTTTGTTTCGTCGGCGACAGCATCACGCACGGCGGTACTTACCATTCCATCGTCACGCTCTACTATGCGACGCGTTTTCCTGAACGCACAATCCGCTATTACAACTGCGGCATTGGCGGTGACAGCGCGACGGCGATCATGTCGGACGAACGTTACCGTGTGAAAGTGGACATTCTCGGACACAAGCCCACCGTCGCCACCATTATGCTCGGGATGAACGATGTGCAACGCGACCTGTACGCACCCGGTAAAAGCGG
>JBEHZA010000487.1:0-4001 GCA_048497895.1 Verrucomicrobiota bacterium | reverse complement strand
GTCAGCCGGAGCCGGATCGGGATGAAACGAAACCGACGTTGGTGGAGGGTTCGGTGGTGCCGGAGGGGTTTGAGTTTATCAATGGGTGTTATCGGCGAGTGTTCATTCATAATGGGAGACGGGTGGTGTGTGAGCCATTCCGGACCAGCCGGTGAGTGCGGAATTAGCCACGAAAAGGGACAAAAGGCACAAAAAAGAGACGAGTGGAAAAATTCGGATGATGAAAAAGTTAACCACGGATTTACACGGATAAACACGGATGGGAACCCACCCCTAGCCCCTCCATGGAGGGGAACCGATTGGGGAAAGCGTGGGACAATCCAGTACGGAAGGCGGAATTAGCCACGAAAAGGCGCAAAAATGAGGCAGGTGGAAAAATCCGAAGCACGAATGCCGAAAAAGTTAACCGCGGATTTATACGGATAAACGAGGATGGGAACCCACCCCTAGCCCCTCCATGGAGGGGAACCGATTGGGGGAAAGAGTGGGATTTTTTGTTGGTTCTTTGACATATTGCGGGAGGTTTAGAGGGGCGGACGCAGGAGTTCAGTCGTCCCTAACGGGACTCGACGATGGGGCGTCGTTTCCCACCGTTGAAACGGTGGGCTATTGTCGGTCGTCCCGTTGGGACTGCGCGGGGGGTTGATGGTGAGTCGATCGTAGTTCAACCCGCGTTGAGGTTGTGACGTCTTTTGGGGCGTTACCCGGAGTCGTTCCGCCGGGCCAGGAGGCGGAGCGACTCCGGGCTACTCAAGTCCAATCCCTGCGGGATTATTTGGAAGGCGGTCGTGCAAGCTGTACGGGATATTACGGGGTATTATGGGATCAGTTCAATGCGGACCCCGACACTTCGCGTACGGGGCGAGGTGCGGTTTGGGAAGAAATGACGGAGTTCTAATGGAGGCCGCTTCGCGTATTTTGCGTGTTTCGCGGTTAACTCGAATCGGCTTACGGTTGTTCGTTGAGTGTTGAGGAGGCCGACGTCAGGACTCGACGGAGTTTCTCCCCACCGGTGAAGTGGTTCAGCGGACTTTGCGCCTTCTGTGCCTTTTTGTGGCTATCCGTCTTCGCGGTTCACCTTAACTCAACACCAACGGCCCGCCTTCGCACAGCGTCGGTTTGCCGAAGGTTTCGATGCGGTGGCCCACGGCGTGCGCCAAAGCCAGGTGCAGGCGATTGTGCGGAATCTTCTCGAGTTTCACGGAGCGGCCCATGTTAAAGCCGAAGCCGCCGCCGATGAGCACGAACGGAATGTTGTCGAGCGTATGGCTGTTGCCTTTGCCGAGTTCATTCGTCCAGACGATCAGCGTGTTGTCGAGCAAGGTGCCGGTGCTGCCGGGTTCGGGCGTGGTCGCCAGTTTCTCGGTGAGATAACGGAGTTCGCCGCAGAACCATTTGTTGATCTTGATCAATTTGTTCTGCGCGACTTCTTCCTTATCCGGTTCGTGCGACAGGGCGTGATGGCCATCTTTAATATCCAACCAGTTCATGCGGGCGGACCCGACGGACTTCGTGTATTGCAGCGTGGCCACGCGGGACATATCGTTCACGAAACTGTTCACGAGCAGGTCAATCTGCATGCGGCTCAGGCGCGGCACATTGTCGTTTTGATCGGCGACTCCTTCGGCGAGCGTGGGCGGTCCCACGCGCAACTTCTGTTTGCCGGCGGCAGCGATTTCTTTCTCCATCTGCCGGACGAGTGCCTGATGTTCTTCCAGCATCTTGCGGTCTTCCGCGCTGATGATCTTGCTGACCTTCTTCAAATCATCGCGCACGCTGCCGAGGATGCTTTGCAGGTCTTCCTTGTCCTTCAACTGGCCGTAAAGCTTCTCATACATCTGATACGGATCAGAGACGGGCGCCACCGGTTTATTCGGTCCGGCGTAGGACATGCGGGTCCAGGGATCCGCGCGATCGGTCACACCCACGCCGAATTCGAGCGAGCCGAACCGGGTGCGCGTTTCTTCTTTGCTTTGGAAATAATTCTTCAACTCCTGATCAATGGAAATGCCGCTGGCCCAACCCGCCGGTTGACCGCCGCCGCCCATGATATTGCCGGGAAAGAGTTCAATGCCGGTGAGCAGGCAGCTCATGCCGCGCATGTGGCTGTCACCATCGCCACGGACCCGGTTGTTCAAGCCGTGCAGAATGAGCATCCGGTCTTTGTAGGCTTCCAGCGGCGAGAGGATTTCCTTGAGCTTGAAGTCGCGGCCTTCTTCATCCGGCCAGAACGCAGGCGGAATGGTGCCGTTCGGGCTGAACATGATGATCAACCGCTGGCGGGGCCGGGCGGGCGCGGCGAGGCCGAGACTCGGCAGCCCCAACAGAAATGGCAGGGCGGCCGTGGAGATGCCCATGCTCTTAATGAATTGCCGGCGATGGATTGCGTTCATGATTTTTTCTTCGTTGGAGCGGGTTTATCGAGGCCATACCGCGCGGAGACGGTGGCGATGTCCACCAACAGTTTTTGAATGTTATAGCCCTGCGAAACAAACGACTGATGCAACTGATCCATGACCTGAGGACCATACGCCAGGACTGGCTGTTTGGCGACATCATGGAATAACTGCTCAATAAACACATTCTTGGAATGCTCACTCGCGACGGCAAATTCTGCCACGTCCCGCGGCCCGGCAAAGTGAATCACCTTGCCATCGTCGTTTGTGTAATCGCTGAGCGCATTGATGGGCTTGCCGTTTTCACCGGTGCGGAAGCGTCCCACCGCATCGAAATGTTCCAGCGTGAAACCGAGCGGGTTGATGACCGAATGACACGTCTGGCACGATTCCGAGCGCGTCAGTTCCGAGATTTTTTCGCGCATGGTCATGTGTGGGGCGAATTCGGCGTCCTTGAAGGCCACAGCCATCGGCGGCGGACGCAAGGCGCGGCCCACGATATTGCGGGTGAGAAACACGCCGCGATGAATCGGCGAGGTGGTTTTCTGATACGAAAACTCAGCCAGCAAATACGGATGCGTCAACACGCCCGATCGTTCCTGCGGGTTCAGGCTGACTTTGACGAAGTCATTCGTGCCGTCGGTTTTCGCGCCGTAGAACTGCGCCAGCCGGTCGTTCATATAGAGATAATCGGCCAGCAGAAAATTCCGGTAATCCGACGTCTTGTTCCACACCACGTCATCGACGAAAATATTCAACGACGTGCGCAAGTCCGCGATAATCTCGGGCGTGAAACCGGGATACAACTGGTTATCCTTGGACAGATCCTCCACGCGATTCATTTGCAGCCAATGCTCCAGGAAATCGTGCATCTTCGCCCGCGTGCGTTGATCGGCGAGCAGCCGTTGCGCCTGCGCGGAGACTTGCTCCGGCGTGTGCAGCGCGCCGCTGGCCGCGGCCTTGAGCAAAGCGCGGTCGGGCAGGGAATCGTAGAGACCGTAGGAGAGCCGTTGCGCTACGGCATAGTCGTCCGCCTTGTCGCCTTCCAGTCCCAGATACAGGAACCGCGGCGACTTCAGCGCGAGCAGGACGACGCGCTTGACCGAATCCTCCAGCTTGGCGGTTTTGAACTGCGTGTTGATGAACAAATTCTTTTGTTCCTCCGTCAATGGCCGGCGGAAAGCGGTCTCCACAAACTCACGGCAGAATGCTTCTACTTTGGCGACGCGATTGGTGTCCTTGGCATTTGTCCGCGCCAGTTGGTCCAGCCGCTTGACGACGAAATTCGCCACTTCGATAGCCCCGTGCGTCGCCGCTTCATCCCATTCCTGCGAAACGGAAACACCGCGTTCATAGCCCACGCTGCTGTCATCCGCAGGGAAGGGCGTCGTAATCACAAACGAGGGCGCGCTGCGATCCGGCGACAAGTTTCTTCCAGAAAGCAACACCTGCGCGCCATGCGGCGGTTTCCATTCCAGCGTGATCGAGGTTTTTTTATCGCGGGCTTCCTTCCGCATCTCCAACCGCAGCGGATAAGCGCGACCACCAATCAAACGAATACTCGCCTTTTGTTCGTTCGCTTCGCCAGACGCCACCGAGCCATCG
>JBEHZA010000486.1:0-4052 GCA_048497895.1 Verrucomicrobiota bacterium | reverse complement strand
CAAGAACCGTCCGCGCCGTCACCTCCACGTCGGCATCCTCGCGCAGGGGCTGCGTGGCGACTTTCAAGATTGCTTGGTTCCGACCTGGCCGCTGATCGCGGCCATTTGCACCGGGGTGGTTCCATCCTTGGAGCGAACTTCGATGGCCGCGTGATTCTCCAACAACAAGTTAACCGTCTCCGCCTGCCCACTGCCCGCCGCCATGTGCAAGGGGGTCAGACCATTGTGGTCGCGGCATTGAAAATCCGCTCCATGCTTAATCAAAATGGCGACCGCTTCACTGCGTCCGGAAACCAGCCCCAGGATGAGGGGCGAACGTCCAAAGCCATCTTTAGCATCCACTTCGGCGCCTTTGGACAGCAAATACTCCTCGACGTCGAGCAAGGCGTGTTGCGCTGCCAGATGCAACGGGGTGAGGCCATGACTGTCGCGGCCATTAACCTCGGCATTGTTTTCGACGAGGAGTTTGACCAGCGCGAAATTGGTGGCGAGCATGGCTCGATGTAACGGAGTCTGGCCAAATTGGTTGCGCACGGCGACCGAGGCTTTATTGGTCAACAGAATCTCGACGAGCGAAAGTTCCCCACGAAGTGCCGCCAAATGCAACGGACGGTTGCCACCTTGATCCTTGGAATTGATGAAGCCGGGATTTTCTTTAATGGTCGCGACCAACTGCTCGGGCGTAATCTGATTCATGAGACTGCGAAGGGCGGCGGGCTTCTCCTCTGCGCCTAGAACCGTCAAGACGGCGAAGGCAGCCACGCACCAGACAATGCAAACAGACTTCATCAGGTCAATCGCGCACAAAATCCAATTAAAGGGGTGATGGGAGGCAACTTTAGAGCAGACTTAGCGGCAAAGCAAATAATGAAAGTGAACCGTGGAAACTGTTGGCGGGAATATATTGACGTCGTTAGTTCTCCTGCTAGGTTTACCGCTCAAATTGCAAGCCGGGCTGATTAAACCGGCACCATGTAAAGGTATTAATGAAATATTACTCGTTGGCATCTCTCAGTTTGTGTCTGGTTACAGCAACTCTCGTAGCTGCTGACGCACCCGCTTTTAAGGATCAAAAGGACAAGGTCAGCTATGGCATCGGTCTGAATATTGGCCGGAATTTGAAAAGCCAGGATGTGCCGGTGAATCCGGATGCGTTGCTCGCCGGCATCAAGGATGCGATGTCGGGTGCCAAACCGCAGGTTTCTGATGAAGATATCAAGGCGGCGATGATGAACGCGCAAAAGGAAATCACGGCCAAGCAAAATGAAAAAGCGGCTGCAGCCGGCAGCAAGAACCAAAAAGAAGGGGCTGATTTCCTGGCCGCCAACAAGAAAAAGGACGGCGTTGTTACTCTGCCAAGCGGCTTGCAATATAAAGTGATTACCACGGGCAAAGGTGCGAAACCTGCGGCTACGGCCACGGTCAAAACCCATTATCGCGGCACTTTGATTGACGGCACGGAATTCGACAGCTCGTATAAGCGCGGTGAACCGGCGGTTTTCCCGATCAACGGGGTAATCAAAGGCTGGACTGAAGCGCTCCAACTCATGCCGGTGGGTTCCAAGTGGCAATTGTTCATTCCTTCTGACCTCGCTTACGGTGAACGCGGCGCAGGCGAACTGATCGGGCCGAATGCCACATTGGTTTTTGAAGTGGAACTGCTCAGTATCGAACCCTGATTCGATTCCGGATCATTTACAGGACCTGTCCGCAAGGGCAGGTCCTTTTTTATTGCCGTGAACGGAATTGCGGGACGGCTTCGTGCATGAACAGGGAGATCCATTCCTTGGCCGCGACCTGATCGGCTAAAGTGCCACCTCTCAATTCCGTATGCCCCCCCTCGGTTAAGACCAGTTTGGCGCTGCCGAAGGTGGTAATAATTTGTTCGTTCCGGGACTTGAACCAATGCGTTAATAACTTTTTCATGTGCGCACTCTAACGGGAGGGGTGGGACAAACCTCGTCCAAGGGGGATGGAAAATAACGAAGTTCCTAATAACAAGGTTCGAGGGGGAATAAACCGCAGAATACGCGAACGGGGAACAAGGTTTTTAACCACGGATACGCACAAAGGCACATGGATGGGGTAAAGACAGCCTGGAATTCAGACTGGACGTCCGGTTTCGTGAGCGTATGGTGAAAGATATTCCGCTTAAAACCGTTTTCGTCACACATAAAGCATCTACCAAAAGGTTCCGTATGATTAAGCACAAAAACTTCCTGCTGATGAGCGCCACTCTGCTGTTGGGGGCAGCCGTTTTGACATTACCGCGTTGGAACACGTTAACGGCCTCTCCGAAGACGGCCTCGACCAACCCTTATTTAATCAATATTCAAACCGGCAATCCGAAGTTGCAGGCGATTGGCAAAATCAGTTTCGGTCCACAAGGACTGCTGCTGGTGGCTGAGCCTGGAGCGGCCTCGCTGGTAGCGATTCAGACGGGTGATGTCGGGCCGGTGGTCAAATTGAAGCAACGGATCGATGATATTGATGGGTTAATTGCTTCCGGCCTGGGCACTCAACCCGGCACGGTAAAGATTCTCGGTCTGGCGGTGAACCCGGCGAGCGGAAAAATTTACCTCTCAGTGCTGCGTCAGGCAGACAAGCAAACAGCCTTGCTCGTGGTGGATGCCAGCGGCCACTTGAACGCGATGGCGATGGATAACCTCAGCTATGTGCGCATCAGTCTGCCGACGGCGGAGAATGCTCAGTTCAAAAACATTACGGATTTGGCTTTCGCGGGTGACCGGGTGGTTGTGGCCGGGCAATCGAGTGAAGAGTTTGCCAATAAAATCTATTCACTTCCCCTGCCCCTCACTCATGGAATTGCCGCGAATGTTTGCAGCGCGGAAACGTATCACGTTTCGCATAAACGCTGGGAAACCAAAGCGCCGATTCAGTCTTTCATTCCGTACGAAGAAAACGGAAAGCATTACATCGTCGGTGCGTTTGCCTGCACGCCGATTGCCAAATTTCCGCTGGATGGCATTCAGTTTGGTTCCAAAATTCAAGGAGTGAGCGTCGTGGAACTGGGTTCGGGCAACCGGCCGGTAGGCATGATCGCTTACCATAAGGACGGAAAGAAATGGGTGGTCACCAACACTCAACGCATGCAGAAAAATTTATTCGGTCCCAGCAAGTATTGGGGAGCGCGCGTGGATATGAATTATCTGACCGCCAGTTCCGCAGATAAAATTAATGAGAATGCGATTCAACGCAACGTAAAGGAGAACAAAGGGCCTGAAGGCATCGAAGTGGTCGATGCGCTCTTCGGCGCCATGCAAATCAGCCAGCTCGATAACGATGAAATCGTCGTGTTGCGCGAAAATGGCGAGAAACAAGCACTGGAAATGGCCCGCCTGCCTTGACCAACGGGCTGGCTTTTAAATACGCAAAATTCCGTTCCCGCCGAAGGATGCCTTTGCAAGGCGCCCTTCGGCGGTTTAGTTTTAGCGGCGGCGAAAATGAAGTTAACTGCATCAAAATATCTGGTATTGGGGTTTGGGCTGCCGCTCTTGTTTTTCTTGAGCAGTCTGGGGTATGTCAGCTATCGAGCCAAAACGCGCAGTTATGATTTCAGCGAAGCGAAATATCAGAAGGATTACGCGTGGAATGGCGTGGAAGTGGGAACCGTGCTGCGATTTCCAGTCGGTGGGGTTGGGCGTGAGCAGCGGCATTTTGCGATCGTTGCGTTTCACGCGGGACAAACCGGACGTCATTATTTGCTGGCCACCGGACCGAATGCACTCAACCCGGAACGCCCGCGATTTGTTTCCGCGGATCAAGCCATGGTTACCTACGAACTGCCGATTCAGGGCCGCACAAATTTTAATTTGAACGCCTTTTTCAACGCGGGCGTCTCAGTCCCCAGGTGAACAGTTAAATGGATCGTGCTGTGAAAAAAAGCCGCCAATACATTTTTTATCTTTTATGGATGGCGCTGGGTTGCGCTCCGTTAGGATGCGGGCGCAATTCGCCCAAGGATGCTTCGGCTTACCAAGGGAAATTCAATCTGGAGGTGCAAGCTTTGGATGCCAGCCAGCAACGCATCG
>JBEHZA010000485.1:0-4053 GCA_048497895.1 Verrucomicrobiota bacterium | reverse complement strand
GCCTTGCCGAGAATCTCACAACCCGTCGATTCCGACAGGCGGCGCAGCCGGATCAACGGCGTATTCCCAACGTGACTTTCCACTCCGTGATAACGCGAGGTACTCATGATACTTGATTATGACTTCAAAGGACGCCTCATTGTGTGGAGCTTTAAAAAACTTGTCAACGAACGCTCACAGCAAATCATTCACGATCGTGCCACCGGGCAATCATTACTATATCGTTTTTCCATGGGGAACTTACCCAATAGCGTCGCTGCCATTTTGAGAGGATACTATTGCGTGGAGAAAAACTTTTTATTCAAGGATACACAATGAAAACCCGATGCTTAACCTTGTTCTGCACCCTGCTGTTCACTCTGGCCGGAATCAACACCAGCCTGGCGGAAGATAGTGGTGGTGTCATGGTGGTCGATGCCGTCGTCGTTCGTCCGGTGTGTCTGGTCGCCACAGCGGTCGGCGGAGTGGTCTTTATCGCAGTCCTTCCTTTTCAAGCCATTTTTCAGCACCGGGCTATCAAAAATACAGCCAACGCTCTCGTCGCAAAACCGGCCAAAGCCACCTTCATCCGCCCGCTGGGAGACATGGACTTCACGCAAGATTGAACGCGGTTCGTAAACGACCGTTACCACCTGTTCTAATTACGCCTCCGGTCTGGAGCATCTGCATAACCATTGTGCTATTCTGCATAATGGTTAAGCCGTAAAATAAGTGCACTGGACCAAACCCGCCCCAAATCCCCTTGGCATCAATAGATTAACCGTTATTAAGCGCTTTGGCATAACCTCTGCTAAATCTTGATCCATCCAGGCAGGGATACGGTTTTTGAACCAAGCGTTTTTATCGGTGCTGTTGACGCCAGCATCCCTTGAACGCTCGATCGCCTTTTCGGTATCTGGTCAAATTGACTTCTGCCAGCCGGGTTTTAAAGCCGTAGCGGGAAAACCTGCTGGGTAGTTCTGATTCGTTTATGTGGATTGTTCGCTTGGCCCTGAACCGGCCTTATACGTTCGTGGTGGCCGCGCTGATGATTCTGCTGGTCAGCCCGGTGGTCATCCTGCGCACTCCCACGGACATCTTCCCGGACATCAATATCCCCGTCGTCAGTGTTGTTTGGAATTACGCCGGCATGTCGGCGGAACAAATCGCCTCGCGCATCGTCACCATCAGCGAGCGCGGCATGACCACCACCGTCAACGACATCGACCACATCGAATCACAATCTCTCAACGGCATCGGGGTAATCAAAGTATTCTTCCATTCGAACGTAAAAATCGAGATGGCCATTGCGCAAATCACTTCCATTTGCCAATCCACTGTCCGCAATCTGCCGCCCGGCATTACGCCTCCGCTGGTTATCACCTACAACGCCTCCAGTGTCCCCATTTTGCAGCTCAGCCTGAGCAGCAAGACCCTGTCGGAATCACAGGTCAACGATCTCGGAGTTAATTTCCTCCGCGTCGGGCTGGCCACGGTGCAGGGAGCTTCGATGCCCAACCCATACGGCGGCAAAACCCGCCAGATCATGGTGGACATCGATCTCTCGGCCTTGAACGCCAAGGGGCTTTCCCCCAACGATGTCGTTAATGCCATTGGCGCAGAAAATCTGATTCTGCCTTCTGGAACAGAAAAGATTGGCAGCACGGAATACGCGGTGGAATTGAACGGCAGCTCGGACTCCATCCGGGAACTCAATGATATTCCGCTTAAGCAAGTCAACGGCCACATGATCTATATCCGCGATGTGGCGCATGTGCGTGATGGTTTCGCCGTCCAACAAAACATCGTGCGTAGTGACGGCATCCGCGCTTCGTTGCTAACCATCATCAAATCCGGCGCCGCCTCCACGCTCGACATTGTGGCGCGCATCAAAAAAGCCGTGCCACAAGTGGCCAAAACACTGCCTTCCGGCCTGGAAATCCGCACGCTGCTGGATCAATCGCTCTTCGTGCGCGCCGCGGTCCAATCGGTGATCAAGGAAGCCGTCATCGCCGCCTGCCTGACCGCCATCATGATTCTGATTTTCCTCGGCAACTGGCGCACCACCTTCGTCATCGTTATTTCCATCCCGCTGGCGATTCTTTGTTCCATCCTCACCCTCAGCGCCCTGGGAGAGACGATGAACATCATGACGCTCGGTGGTCTCGCGCTCGCCGTCGGCATTCTGGTGGATGACGCCACGGTGGAAATCGAAAACATTGAACGGAATCTGCGCCAGGGCAAAGAACTGCGCACCGCCATTCTCGATGGTGCCGCGCAAATCGCCGTGCCTGCTTTCGTTTCGACCCTCTGCATTTGCATCGTTTTCGTGCCAATGTTCTTCCTGACCGGCACAGCCCGCTATTTGTTCGTCCCCCTCGCGGAAGCCGTCGTTTTCGCCATGCTGGCTTCTTATCTACTGTCCCGCACCGTCGTGCCCACGCTGGTCATGTATTTTCTCCGCAACCACTTGCATGACACAGGAGCGGAAGCGAAAGGCTGGTTTGGGCGGGCTCACGCCCGGTTTGAAAACGGCTTTGAACACTTGCGCAATGGCTACCGGAACTTGCTCAATGCCTGTCTTCATCACCGCAAACTGTTCGCCGCCTGCTTCCTTGGCTTTTGCGTACTATCTTGCGGTTTGACTCCATTCCTCGGCCAGGATTTCTTCCCGAAAGTGGACGCCGGCCAGATGCGCCTCCATGTCCGGGCGAAAACCGGTACGCGCGTCGAGGAGACTGCCGCCTTATGCGATCATGTGGATGCATTGATCCGCCGAACGATTCCGGCAAAGGAATTGGAAAGCATCGTGGACAACATCGGCCTGCCCACCAGCGGCATCAATGTTTCCTACAACAACGGCGGCACCATCGGACCTTTCGATGCTGAAATTCTGATTTCACTCAATCGTGAAGACCATCATCCCACGGAAGATTACATCCGGAAACTTCGCCACGATCTCAGTCGTGAATTCCCCGGTGTCTCCTTCTTCTTTCAACCGGCTGATATCGTCAGCCAGGTTTTGAATTTCGGCCTGCCTTCGCCTATTGACATTCAGGTCATCGGCCGCGACCAAAAAAAGAATTATCTCATCGCTCAGGATATCGCTGAACAACTGCGCCACATTCCAGGCGCAGTGGACGTCCACGTGCAGCAAATGTTTGATTTGCCCAGCTTGCAGGTAAAAACCGACCGCACGAAAGTCACGGAAGTCGGATTAACCCAGCGGGAAGTGGCCTCCAGCCTGTTGGTCGCGCTTAGCGGAAGTTTTCAAACGACGCCCTCCTATTACCTGAACCCCGCCAACGGTGTGAGCTATCAGGTGACCTCGCAAGTGCCCCAATATCATTTGGATTCCTTGCAGACTCTGGCGGGAATTCCCATCTCCGGTTCCAAAAGCGCAGTTCCTCAATTGCTCGGCAATCTGGCCACCTTTTCCCGCACCGTCCAGCAAGGTGTCGTCAGCCACTACGATATTCAGCCGGTCATTGACGTTTATGCTGATGTTCAGGGCCGTGATTTGGGCGGTGTGGCAAAGAGCTTTCAAAGCATCGTTGATTCCGCGCAAAAGAAACTTCCCCGCGGCAGTTCGATTGTCGTGCGGGGCCAGGTAGAAACCATGCACGCCTCCTTCCTCGGCCTCGGGCTTGGTCTGCTCTTTGCCATCGCGCTGGTCTATTTGCTGATCGTGATCAATTTCCAATCGTGGACTGATCCCTTTATTATCATCACCGCCCTGCCGGGCGCACTGTGCGGGATTGTCTGGATGCTGTTCCTGACCCGCACCACGCTCAATGTCCCTTCCCTCATGGGCGCCGTCATGAGCATCGGCGTAGCCACCGCCAACAGCATTCTCGTGGTCACCTTTGCCAAAGAACGGCTGGCCGAAACCCGGAACGCCTTCACCGCTGCACTGGACGCCGGTTATATCCGGTTGCGCCCTGTGGTCATGACCGCTCTGGCCATGGTGATCGGCATGGTTCCCATGGCCCTCGGTCTCGGCGAAGGCGGCGAGCAGAACGCGCCTCTAGGCCGGGCTGTGATCGGCGGACTCCTGTTCGCTACCGTCGCCAC
>JBEHZA010000484.1:0-4091 GCA_048497895.1 Verrucomicrobiota bacterium | reverse complement strand
GAAATGGTTATTTGGCAGCGCAATATCTGACGAGCGTAACGGCGGCGGTCGTCATGCTTTACCCGATCGCGGTTTTCCTGCTTGCGCTTTACCTCACGCTTGTCGGTGGTGATCTGGTGGCTAAGGAAGCGGAAGATGGCACCTTGCGCATGATTCTTTGTCGCCCCATTTCCCGCGTGCGGCTGTTGCTGATCAAATGGCTGGCTGGGTGTTTATTCGCGTTGCTGCTGGCGTTTTCACTTGGTTTTTTTGGACTGCTTTTGGGAGCCATCTTTTTCCCATGGGGTCCGGTTTTCGTATTTGTGCCTGGCGAATTGTTCAGCATTTTTGATGCAGGGGACGGCTTTAAACATTACCTCCTCGCGCATGCTTTCCTTGCTGTTAAAGCCTGCACGGTCATGGGATTGGCTTTTATGTTCTCCTGCTTCAATGTCAAGCCCGCCTCCGCCACCATTCTGGCTTTGTCATTTATCTTCGTTAACATCGTGCTCCAGTTCATTCCATTCTTTAAGCAGTATGAAAACTGGCTGTTCGTCCAGCATCTCAATACGATTTGGGTGCAGTCGCTGGTGCAACCGATCCCATGGTGGCGCATTATCGAATCAATGAGTGTGCTGGCGGGTTACAATCTGACCTTTCTGATTGTCGGCTGCACGGTGTTTCACATGCGGGATATTAAGTCGTAGCGTCGAGATTTCTTGAAGCACTGGTCAGATGGATATTTCTGCAACCGACACGGTCGCTCTCCAAACAAAAAGCGCACTGTAGTTTGAAACCACAGTGCGCTTTCGTGATGCTTAAATCAGGGTTCAGGAACCAACGCTGGCCAATTCCACATTGTTCTCAGCATTGACGATCTTGAACTGCTCGGCGTGGAAGCTCGTATCCGCGCGGAACGACAGCTTGCCGAAGTATTTCTTCTCCATCTCGATCAGCAGCTTCTCATCTTCGTTGCGGAGGCGATCCATGACCGTCGGGTGCACGATAATCCGGAGTTGGAAGTCCGATTCATCACGCGGACGTTTCTTGAGGATTTCCGCGAGCTTGCGTTGGATTTCCACGCTCATCGTCACGGAACTCTTCACCTTGCCGCGGCCTTTGCAGTACGAGCAATCGTCGTAAACCGCAGCCCGCACGCTTTCCGAATGGCGTTGACGCGTCATTTCCATGAGGCCCAGTTGCGAGATCGGCAGGACATGAGTCTTGGCCTTGTCGCGGCGGAGCCCGTCTTTCATGCGTGTATAAACGGCCTGTTGATCGCGGCGCTGCTTCATGTCAATGAAGTCGAGCACGATCAACCCGCCCATGTTACGCAGGCGAAGCTGGCGGCAGATTTCATCCGCGGCTTCGAGGTTGACCCGCAGGATGCTGGATTCCTGATCCTTGCTGCCCTTGTGACTGCCAGTATTCACGTCGATAGCGACGAGCGCTTCGGTTTCATCAATGACGATGTAACCACCGCTCTTGAGATGCACCTGACGCGAGAAGGCATTTTCCAATTGGCGCGAGATGTTGAACTTGTCAAACACCGGCTGCGAATCCGAATAGAGCTTCACCTTGGAGATGGACCGGTGCGAGATGCGACCGATCATTTCCCGGATGCGTTCATACTGCGGCGCATTATCGATGACGATACGTTCCACATCTTCCGTAAGGAAGTCGCGCACGGTCCGCTCCACGAGTTCCGGTTCCTGGAACACGCAAGTGGCCGAGGGTTGACCGGTGATTTTATCCTGAATGATTTTCCATTCATCGAGCAACAAGGCCAGGTCGCGAATGAAATAGCGTTTCTGCTGGTTTTCACCCACGGTCCGGATAATCACGCCCATGCCTTCGGGAATCTGCAGTTCGCGCAGAATCTTCTTTAAGCGCTGACGTTCTTCCTGATTCTCGATCTTGCGGGAAATACCGCTCTGATCGGAATTCGGCAACAGCACGAGGTAACGGCCCGGCAAAGCCAGATGCGTAGTGACACGCGGTCCCTTGGTGCCGATGGGGCCTTTGGTGACTTGCACAATGATGTCGCTACCCGGAGGATACAGGCGCGGGATATCCTTCTGCGTGATGCGCGGACGTTCGCGGCGTTTGTTGCCGCGATCGACGAGTTCAACCCCGCTGTCGAGATTGCTCGGCACGATGTCCCAATAGTGGAGAAACGCATTCTTCTCGAAGCCAATGTCCACAAAGGCGGCCTTCAAACCGTCTTCGAGGTTCTTGACCTTGCCTTTGAAGATGCTGCCCACCAGACGCTCTTCGCTCGTACGCTCGATGGTAAACTCTTCGAGTTTGCCTTCTTCCAGCACGGCGACGCGCGTTTCCAGGGATTCGGCGTTGATGATCACTTCCTTGTGCACCCGCCTCTCGGGCTTCATCAGGCGTTTCACCTTCTTGATCACCTTGTCGGCGGCATTGCGAATGGTCTCCACAATATTGCGCGCCGGGGGATCGGCAATTTCCACCGGACGGAAATTCGCCTCTTCCTTCACTTCCGCCGGAGTATCCATGTGCGGCTGGCGGAAGTTGCCCTTGGGTTCGCCGTGCGCATGATGTCCCGACTCCGTTTTGCCTTCCGGCGGGAGTCCAGCGGCGACATTTTCCGCACGCTCGATTTCGACCTCGTTGCGGGGTCGGGCGAAGACGGCGTCTTCGGGAGCATTCGTTTCACCCAGCACGGCGGCACGGGCTTCGACAGCTCCGCGGTCGGGCCGCTGGTTTTGGTTGTTCGGTTGCAGTCCACCGCTGGGGCGGAACCGCATGGCGCCACGGTGGCGCCGCGAAAAGTTCTTTTCGCTCATAAGTCTAATATGACCTTCTGTATAGATGTACGTTTTGCAAAATACCTGCGGCGATTAACGAGCAGAGCACTGAAGACCCGCCATAACTTAGCAGCGGCAGTGGCACGCCCGTCACAGGCATAATGCGAATGTTCATGCCGATATTGATGAATACCTGGCTGAACAGGAGTGTGACCACTCCCACCGCCAGTAATCTGCCCAGGCGATCGCGCGCCTGGCTGGCAATCCGTATGCCAGTGAATACAACCACGGTGTAGAGCGCGATAACGACCACGCTCCCGGCGAATCCACTCTCCTCGGCAATGACAGAGAAAATGAAGTCGTTGTGGGCCACAGCTCGCGGCAGGTAGCCAAGGGCGTTTTGGGTGCCCTGGCGCCAGCCTTTTCCGGTTAAGCCACCTGATCCTACGGAGATCAGGGCCTGTTCGATGTTGTAGGAATCCTTGCGTTGTTGATCCAACGCCAGTTTGCGCTCCGCCCCTGTGGCATTAGGCTGAGCGAAATCACGACCGAAGTAAACCAGCAACCGGCGTCGCTGGTAAGGTTCCAACTTAAGCTGCCACTGCCGGGGCGCGAACAGGACATCCGCCAGCAGTAAAGCGACTAATAATATTCCCGCACCGATCAACCTGCGCAGAAACTTCACCGGCACGCCTGCGGCATACATCATGAACAGGCCCACCGGTAAAAACATCAGAGCGGACCCCAGGTCCGGCTCCTTTAAAATCAATAAAAAGGGCAGCACGATCATCCCCAGCGCCCGCGCAAAAATCGGCGGCGAACGCAATTCCTCATGCGGACGGCTCAGGTAATGCGCCATCACAATCACAAACGCCAGCTTGGCAAATTCCGAAGGTTGAAATTGGAACGCTCCAAAATCAATCCAGCGCCGCGCGCCCCAGCCGTGCGTCGCGCCAATTTTAGGAATCAACACCGCGACCAGCCAGAAAATCGATGACCAGTAAATCACCAGCGCCCAGCGCGCAATGATGTGATAATCAATTAGACAAATGCCCGCCGCCGCCGAGAGGCCAATCACGTACCAGATGATTTGTTTGAAATACGCCTGCGTGTACCAGGGTTGCAGGCTGGTCAACTCATTGGACATGGTGGCGCTGATAATAAACAGCACCCCCACGACCATGAGACAACTCAAGGCCGTTAACATCTGCCAGTCCAACCGCGGCTGGCGCATATTTAAATTCGCTTCGTACATGCTACCTCGTCATCGCCAGCGTCCCATTACCTGCCGCCGCCGGCTGACGTTCCCGTCTTTGCAATTCCTGATAAATTTTT
>JBEHZA010000483.1:0-4116 GCA_048497895.1 Verrucomicrobiota bacterium | reverse complement strand
CATGGTCCGGAACATAATCCGGCGCTGGCTGTGTTAGGAGGCGGCAAGGGAGCCGATATTCTGGTGAATCTGACCGGTGACTTAAGCATGTATTCCTCGGCGATTGGTTCGCTGGCCGGAGGCTCGATTGCAGTCAATGTCGGAGGGGCCATTCAATTGGGAGCGCCGGAAGTTCCGACCACCAGCGCGCTGCCTCGCGGTATTTATTCTTCGGCCAAGGCCGATGTAACCGTGATTGCCAATGGTGACATCGACATCCAGGGCTCACGCATCGCCGCTTACGACGGTGGAAATATTGTGGTGCGTTCACTCACTGGCAATATCAATGCCGGCGATGGCGGTTTGGGAACGCAGAATGTAACGCGCATCACCGTTGACCCGGTCACCGGAGAAGTCATCAAGGCTTCCGATGTTATTCCGGGCAGCGGCATCCTCGCCACTTCCTTTCCGGAGCTATCGGTTAACACCGTGGGAAATATCACAGTGGAAACACCCCGCGGCAATATCAACGGCGGCGCGGGCGGCATCGTTCAATTAAGCCTGAACCAAACCCCATCTTCGTCGTCCTTCATTAGTCTGAGTGCCGGAAGCACTTTGCTGGATGGCACGGTCATTCCCGGGGATATCAATATGAGTGGCTCGGGAGTCATCGGCGTTAACATCAACCTGCTGGCTACGGGCAATATCACCGGCAACGCCATTGCCCGGCAGAACATCGATATTTCTTCACTGCAAAACGTCACCGTGAGCGCTTTGGGTGGTGGGGCCGTGAATGTCAACGCGTCCGGAAATATTAGCGGCACGATCATCGGCGTGGGCAGTGTTTCCGCTTCCGGCGCCAGTGTGGAGGCGAATTTGTTGAGCCAGAATGTTCAAGGCGGCAGTTCCTCCGGTCAGGTCGGCTTCGCTCCCACTGCCGTGGCCAGTGCCTCCGGACAGGCAGCTTCGGCGCAAGCCGAGCCGACGAAGACGCTCGCGAAAGCTCAAACCACCGAATCGGAAAATCCGGACGACGAGAAGAAAAAGAAAAAAGGCGCGCCGGCGTTGGTGCGCACAACCAGCCGGGTCACGGTCATTCTCCCCACCAAATAAAACTCCTTTGAATTAAAATTTATGCACCTGATTGAATTTCACCCACTCTTCGCTTCCGGCGCGCTCCAATTCGCGTTTGAGAAGGCCACCACTGAAGGCAAAGTCACCATTGGCGCGCTGATCCTCGTGTCGCTTTTTAGCTGGTCGGTCATTATTTCCAAAATCCGCCAGCTCTACATCGCAAAACGGGCGTCGAAAAAATTCTTCGCTGCCTTTCAAGCCTCGCGCGATCCCCTGGAAATCATCCGCAAGGGCGAAGAGTTTGAAGGTTCGCCCGCCTACGAAGTTTATTACGCCGGGGCCCAGGAATTGCGTTATCAGATGGAGCACAATCCCGTCAGCATCAATGGCAAACCACACATCAGCACCACGTCCTTTGAATCCGTAGGTGTGGCACTGGAACGCACGGTGGGCAGTGAAGCTCTGGGATTGGAAAAGGGCATGATTGTGCTCTCGACTGCTGTGGCCGGCGGTCCGTTTATCGGACTATTGGGCACCGTCTGGGGCGTAATGGAAACGTTCTCCGGCATTGCCCGCGCAAATTCAGCCAGCCTGACGACGATGGCGCCCGGTGTCGCCGGTGCCTTGATTGCCACGGTGATCGGCTTGCTCGTGGCCATCCCGGCCATGTTTGCTTATAACTTCATGGTCACCAGCATTCGCGCCATCACTCAGGAAATGGATTTGTTTGTCTCGGAGTTTTCCACGCTGGTCGCCCATGCCTACGTGGACAAGCGCACTTTGTCGGACGAAATGGCGGATGCCATGCGCTCCCGCAGCATCGGTGAAACTCAAGTATTCGAGCGGGCGAGCAATTGATTGAATCGCCATGACGCGCAAAAAGTTTTCCCATTCGCATCATCACGCGCTCGCGGAGTTGAATATCACTCCGTTGCTCGATCTTGCGTTCGTGTTGCTGGTCATTTTCATCATTACCACAACGCCGCTGGTGAATGATCTGGATTTGAGCCTGCCTTCGGCCTCCCGGCATGAAAAAGATCCGCCGCGCAAGGCCAACTACGTCACGGTAGATAGCGGGGGAAAACTGTACATCAACAAAAAGGAAGTCGATCTAAACCAGCTCTTCACCGAGCTGGTGCAATTGCGCACGGATGATCCGGACCTGAGCGTCATTGTGCGGGGAGATGCGAAAACCAAATACAATCACATTGTCGCCGTGCTGGACGTGCTCCAGCAGGCCAACGTGATCAAAGTGGATCTCGCCACCGAGGCATACAAACAGGTTCCGGAAACGAATAAATAGGTCATGCACGCACCCCAACGGAAAAAGAAAGATTCCACGAAGGTCAATGTGGCCATCTCAGTGGTTTTTCACACCCTCATTATCGGGGTGTTGATCTTCTTCGCCGCACGGGAAGGTGTGCTCGGCACCAAACTCAAAACCATCGCCGTGCAAATGGCGCCCAAGGAAAAGCCGCCGGAAAAGAAACCCGAAGAGAAGAAGCCGGAGAAAAAAATCGAGCCGCCCAAGGAAGAACCAAAGGCGCAGCCGAAAATCGAAGAACCGCCGAAAGTGGTGCAAGCACCCCGGGTAGCGCCAGCCAACCTGAATGCCAACGTTCCGCCTTCCGTGGCCCCGCCACCGGCCGGAGTGGGGAATTTTAATTTCACCGATGAAAGCGCCAAGACCGTACAGAGCAGCGGCGATCCGGTTATTCTCTACAAGGGGCTGGTCGAATATTCCCTGCGCTCGAAGTGGAATCGTCCCACGGATCTCGACGACATCAATTTCGTAGCGGAAGTCGATTTAACCATTGATCCAGCGGGAAAAATTACCGGTTATGAATGGCGCAAGGGTTCCGGGGACAATCGCTGGGACGATTCCGTGAAGCGGGTATTGAAACAAACTGCTTCCATTAACCGGCCTCCACCGAAGAATTTCCCGGCGAAAATCCTGGTCCGTTTTGACACGCAGCAGGAAACCGTTCCCGTTTCAATGTTTGGTGAGCCATGAAGAAGAGAAAGAAATTTTCCCAGTCGCATCACAGCTCGCTCAATGAGTTGAACATCACGCCTTTGCTGGACCTGGCGTTCGTTCTGCTGGTAATTTTCATCATCACCACTCCGCAACTGGTGAACAACCTTGAGATGAATCTGCCCAGCGGCAAGCCCCCCGCGAACGCGCCCAAGCCAAAGATTACCAATATCGTGGTGACTGAAACCGGCAAACTCCTGCTGGATGGCGAGCAAATGACGATGGCTCAACTGACAAAATCTCTGACCACCCTGCGGTCCGGCAATAAGGATTTAAGTGTGGCCGTCCGGGGTGCGGATAACGTGGATTACCAATACGTCGTCCATGTCCTCGACCTGCTGCGCCAGTTGGACATCACCAAAGTCGGTTTGGCGACCGCAACGGCGTCGGCGAATTGAGCCGGACAAAAAGGGGATCTTTTCGTTAGAAGGAAAAACCCATCCCCACGTTCACGGACATCATACTGCCCAGTTGGAGTTGGGCCTGGCGACCGCTCGCCTGTTGTGTCATTGAGCCGATGTTTTGATAGTTGAATCCGGCGAACACATTCATGTTGTCGCGGAACCACCAGGCGACTTTTCCACCAAGATACCCGCCAACCAGGCAATCCACAGAGCGATCGCGACCGGAAAAGTTTTGCGTGCCCGCGCCGTTCAGCGCGATCGTGGATTCAGTGAAGGAAAATTCGCTGTTCACCACCGCTAAAGACAAACCTCCGCTTAATGTCACCACCACCTGTTTACTCACAGGAAGGTCCAGATAAGGCCCTAAACGAAAGGCAAAGATGTTTGCTTCAATCCGGCGCAACCCGGTTGTAAACGCACCATTCGGAATTGTGGCCGTTGATTGCGGCCCGCTCGCACCAACCAACGGGCCGGGACCGGCCACCGTTCCGCTATAAGGCGGCACCGGGGGAATAATGCCGTTGTCCGGCAGCAATTCCGTCAAGACATCGAGCGGCGAAGAGACCGCCTTGTTATCGCGAATGCTGACCGGCATCCAGCCGAACGTGCCTTCGAGCCCCCACT
>JBEHZA010000482.1:0-4118 GCA_048497895.1 Verrucomicrobiota bacterium | reverse complement strand
TAGTAGCCGCTCATTGGCCAGACGATGGTGTCGTGGATCGCCAGCGGCACCAGATCCGCTGTAACGAGTTTCGCCGCAGTATCAGAAATCAGCGTTTGCCCCTGCGTTTCATACAAGCCCAGCCCGCTTAAAATCCGCCGTGCCTCGGCCAATTGATCATGAACTGAATCGTAAGCGTTGGTGCCCACCGCGCCGCGCGGAGCCGTAGATGGAATTTTATCCACGCCATAAACACGGGCGATTTCTTCGATCAAATCGATCTCCCGCTTGAAATCCACCCGGAAGGTCGGAATCCGCACGGTGCAGCTTTCCTCTCCATTGCGCGTGACAATTTCCAATCCGAGCCGTTGCAAATAGTCAGCTTGTTGCGCGGCCGGAATCTCAATGCCCAACAGTTCATTGGTCTTGTGATAACGCAGCGTGATTTCCTTTGCCGCTGCCGGTTGCGGATACGCGTCCACCACGCCTTGCATCAACCGCCCGCCTGCCAGTTGTAGAATCAATTGCGCGGCGCGCTGGCTGGCCCAATCACAAATCCCCACGTCACCACCCCGTTCAAAGCGATAAGAAGAATCGGTGCGCAATTCGAGTTTCTTGGAAGTGGCCCGGATATTCTGCGGTTTGAAATACGCGCTCTCGATCAGCACATCCACGGTGTTTTCGTTGATCTCCGTATTCTGCCCGCCCATCACGCCGGCGAGCGCAATCGCCTTCGCTTCATCAGCGATTAATAACGTTTGCTCCGTCAACGTGCGCTCCTGCCCGTCCAACGTCTTGAATTTCTCCTCCGCCTGCGCGCGCCGCACGACAATCGTGGGCCGGTTATCCGCATTCTTCTGGAGCAAATGATAATCAAACGCGTGCAGCGGCTGGCCAACTTCCAGCATCACGTAATTCGTCACGTCCACCACATTGCTGATGCTGCGCAGCCCAACTTTGCTTAAAATATTTTGCAGCCAATCCGGACTCGGTCCTACTTTGACGCCGCGAATAATCCGCGCCGTGTAACGCGGGCAAAGCTCCGCGTCTTCCATGCGAACCTGCACCGATTTCTCAACCGTTTCCGCATCTAATTGTTCTGCCGCTAAATTCTCCAATCCCGGCGCGGGAATCCGCAACGGCGTCCCCGTCAAGGCGCTGATTTCGCGGGCGATACCGATGACGCTATTTAAATCCGGACGATTCGGCGTGATTTCCAAATCATACACCACATCGCTGCCCGAACGCCCCAGATGTTCGGCGAAGGGCTGACCTACTTTCGCGTCGGCGGGCAAAATCAAAAGCCCATCTTCCTTGGGCGGCAAACCCAACTCCTCCGCCGAGCACATCATGCCCTGCGATTCCACGCCACGCAGCTTGCCAACTTTGATCGTGAAAGGTGGTTCGCCCGGTTTGGCTGGCAACGTCGCTCCCGGCAGCACCAAAGGCACTTTGTCGCCCACCTGGAAATTCTTCGCACCGCAAACAATCTGGCGCTCCCCTTTGCCATCATTGACGCGGCACACCGAAAGTTTATCCGCGTTCGGGTGCTTATCGCTGCTGAGAATCTGCGCCACCACGACGCCCTCAAATTCGCCCGCCAGCTTTTGCACGCCTTCCACTTCGATGCCGATCATCGTCAACCGCTCGGACAGTTCTTCTGCCGACCAGTCAAAATCCACGTATTGTTTCAGCCAATTTAATGTAACTTTCATGCGACAAGCCACCAAGCCTGTTGGTTTTGCGGGGAAAGTTAAAGCTCAAAATAAACGGTAGAAGAACCTCGAAAAGCACTTCGAAACTACCCCGCTGGAATCACTCCGGACGTTCGGTTGAAAAATCTCCGGTCCCCTGCCGGAATTGAGAAGGAGTTAGCCCATAACAACGTTTGAAATCCCGGCTGAAATGAGACAAGCGCTTGTAACCCAAATCACTGCAAACCGTTTTAATCATGGGAGTTTCGAGGAGCAGATAGCGCGCCGCCACCAACCGTTGCTCGTTCAGCCAATCCTGTGGACTACGGCCCAAATCACCGTCGAAATACCGTTCCAACTGCCGCATGGTCACGCCACACAAGTCCGCCAGCGCACGCGCATTATATTCCGAATGCCTGGCCAGCACCAGCCACTGGCGCATCCCGCGCACATTCTTCTTCCGCCAGATCCGGCTTGCCCGCGCGTCGCCAGGCTGATTATTCAAACCTGCCGCCGCGTCATTATTTCCGAATATATCCGGCTTGTTGTTTTGTCTGTTTACCATGTTCCTGCCAAATCACATCCACTCGCCCAATCAAGCAAGTGTTCCCGAAAATTAAAAACACATCGTCAGTATGCTTCAATCCGGTAAAAACGCGAGTTTAACTTACCTTCCGCAACTGCGTCTAACGCACTCTGTTAAGCAGAAACCAGCCGAAGCCAATCAAATTTTCAACCAATCAATCTTCGCATCCAAATAGTTTGATGCGTTGAAATATAATTTTTAATATAAAAATAATTTGACACTTAGTTGATAAAATATTATTTGTTATGCGCATTAAATGAAATATTGGAATTACATATCAACCACAGCTCAACGGCAAAACATGCCGGTCGCAAAAGCGAACCTGCATAGCCGTTCAAGCCAAAGTTGTATGTCGAGCCGGGCGTTTATTCATGCGGGTGAGGAACCCGGAGGAGATTTAAACGGGCTCACCATAAGCAGGCACAAGGAGAGATAGCTCTAAAGCAATTTCACCCACCCTGCTTACCCCGGTAAGCAGGGTTTTTTGTTTTCCAGATGAACGCATAAAACGAAGGATTTACCGAAAGAAAATGAGTAATTATCGCGCGTCCACATGACGCCAACGCTCAGCATGATAATCCTGGCGGAAACGCCAGATGGATTTTCCCTGAATTTACATTTTAAGGGCTTCGGAGGAGGTGTGCCCAAAACACCGAAAGGTCCACCGTGAAATACCTGTGGCGACAGCGATAACGACCTGTCCTGGTGTTTGTTCTTTGTATAACCATGGGCGCGGAGCCACGGAACTCCGCGCTCTTTTAATTTCCGTCAGGTATAATTAGCATATAAGCCCACTATTACTTAGCTAAGTAAAATGCTCATGATTTGCCTGACGCGGTTGTGATTTAACAGCAGAATGTCTGCTTGCCAGGTAGAATATCCGGGTGCAACTCCCGGCAACCGCACTCTTTTCCATTCCGTTGGCCAGCCATCGACAGGCCGGGCGCCAGCCGCGCGGTAGAGCCTCCAAATCTCCACCCGCCGGGGGCAGCACCCGGACGGCCTGCCATTCGATCGCTGGCTTTAAAATTATCATGTGGGGACGTGGCAGAAAAGTGATGCAACTGCCTTGCAAGCAGTTCTAAGCGGGAGCGTTACCCGCCGTTCTCCACCAATTTATTAAGCCTCAGTAGCTTAACGCAGAGCAGCCCGTTGTCTGCGGGCAGGATGTGGGTGCAATTCCCATCTGAGGCGCCATTTTGACAGTCCTTACCGCGGAATCGCACACCAAGGAGTGCGAAATCCGTAATCAACCATCCCCGACTTCTTACCCGTATCGTCGGGGGTAACCGCGCGTGGTGTAGCATCAACATACCCGGCCTGGGACCGGGTGATCGCAGGTGTAACTCCTGCCGTGCGGACCATTTTTGAGTGCTTAATCGGATAACAGTAGTCCACCCGTTTGTTAAACGGGCCGGTGTTGGTGCGAATCCAACCTGAGCAGCCATTGAACCAGCTCGCGTAGCTCAAATCACAGAGCACGGTGCTTCTAACGCCGTCGATGAAGGTGAGAATCCTTTCGCGAGCGCCAAACGTCCCTCAACCCTCAACCAAAAATTCTCAACCATCTTATGGAGGGCAGGCAGATACAAGCTGGCTGCACCTGTCTCGAAAACAGGGTTTGGCATAGCCAAGGTCGGAGCATTACCGACGCCCTCCGCCAATTTGTTCCGAAACCAACCCTTAACCCTCAACGAAAGGAGTCCCATGAAACCGACCGTCCGTTACCAAAGTCAATTGCTCCTCCGCCGGAGCTATAAACCGATGCGCATCGCCCGCATCTATCCGCCGTTGAAACTGGTTACGTTTCGGCCTAAACGGAACGGCCCGGGACCACGCGCGGCCTGATGATTAAACCG
>JBEHZA010000481.1:0-4119 GCA_048497895.1 Verrucomicrobiota bacterium | reverse complement strand
CTTTGCTGTATCTGATGGGGCTTGATCACACGCGGTTGACGTATCGGTATGCGGGGCGGGATTTCCGGTTGACGGATGTGTATGGGAATGTGGTGAAGGAGATTGTGGGGTGAAGTTATTTCGATGGGGTGGAGCGCGGCTGTATCCGCCGAGGATCAGCCGCAGCAAGGTCCGAACGTCGAAACGTGGGGCATATTCCAAAACCGCCTGTTTTTCTTACGTTGCTGCGGCTGGTTCCGCCAACGGAACACAGCCGCGTTCCGGGAGCAATATGTGAATGCTCCTGATAATCCAATCGGCAAAAACTTCCGCTAGCCTTGCACAGGGCTTTCTCCTATTCTCACCGCCTGATTTTTGCGGAACTATGTCGCCGAAGTTCTATTCAATAGAACCGACCGATCAGACATAGTTGCAGTTTGACAGTGATTTAACGGTGGAAGGATGTCTGGTAGAGCCCGGAATGAAGTCAGGGCTCGACGGAGTCGCCCCACCTTTGATTGATTTATATGATGACCAGTGCGGAAATTCGTCAGTCGTTTCTCGACTTTTTCAAGTCGAAGCAACACACCCTCGTGCCTTCCTCCAGCCTCATGCCGGATTCCCCGAATCTGTTGTTCACGAATGCGGGCATGAACCAGTTCGTGCCGATCTTCCTCGGCCAGAAGAAGGCAGATGTGAGCAAGTGGGGCGGGGCGGTTCCGGGTCTGGATACGCGCGCGGCGGATACGCAGAAGTGCATTCGCGCGGGCGGCAAGCATAACGACCTCGATGACGTGGGGTTGGACACCTATCACCACACATTTTTCGAAATGCTCGGGAACTGGTCCTTTGGCGATTACTTCAAGAAAGAGGCGATTGATTGGGCGTGGGAACTGGTCGTGGGCATCTGGAAATTTCCCGCGGAACGCGTTTACGCCACGGTTTATAATCCGGATAAGTCCAAGAGCGATCCGAGCGAGTTTGATCAGGAGGCGTGGGATTTCTGGGCGGAGAAATTCCGTTCCGTGGGTCTTGATCCGGCGGTTCATATCGTCAACGGCAACAAGAAAGATAATTTCTGGATGATGGGCGACACGGGCCCGTGCGGTCCGTGTTCGGAATTGCACGTGGATTTGACCCCGGCAGGTGACACCAAGGGTTCGCTCGTCAACAAGGGCGATGCGCGCTGCATTGAAATCTGGAATCTCGTGTTCATTCAGTTCAATGCGAATCCGGATGGCACGTTCTCACCGCTGCCCGCAAAGCATGTCGATACCGGCATGGGCTTTGAGCGTGTGACCTCGATCATTCAAGGCACAAAGGGCTTCAAGGATTTCGCGAACGCAAAAATCTCGAACTACGAGACCGATATTTTCCGACCCATTTTTGATGAGCTGGAAAAGATGAGTGGGAAGAAATACGGCAGCACCTTGCCGGGAGCCGTTACTGCCAGTGGCCCGCTTAAATCCAGTGGTGAGGGGCAGGATGGCATCATTGAAATTGACGGCGGCGAATGCGCTCAGAAAACGACGGCGAATGAAGCGACTCCTACCGCCGAACAAATCGCGCTGGATATTGCTTTTCGCGTGATTGCAGATCATATCCGGACGTTGAGCTTTGCGATTGCCGACGGCATTCAACCAGGAAACAACGATCGTAATTACGTGCTGCGTCGCATTCTGCGCCGTGCCGTGCGTTACGGTCGCACGCTAGGTTTTCACGAGCCGTTCTTTTACAAGTTGGTGGATGTGCTGGCGAAGCACATGGGCGATGTGTTTCCGGAGATTCGTGCCAAGAAGCAGCATGTGAAAGATGTGCTGAAGTTGGAGGAAGAGTCGTTTAACAAGACGTTGGATCGGGGAATTCAACAATTCGATTTGCCATTTGTCGCCGTAGCTGCGGCAAAGTCGGATACGATAAATTGGGCAGGAAAAGGGATGTTGGTTAGGGGGACAATCCCTGGTTTCTTCGCGTTTGAATTGTACGATACGTACGGATTTCCTTACGATTTGACCGAACTCATGGCTCGAGAGCGGGGTTGGACTGTTGACAAAGCCGGTTTCGACAAATTGATGGATGAACAACGTGCTCGTGCTCGTGCGGCTCAGAAGAAAGAAGTCATTTCACTTTCCCAAGTTGAAACCACTACGCTGACGAAGTTCATCGGTTACGACGCGTTGGAGACGGATAGCAAGGTGTTAGAGGTTGTGGGGCTGAAGGACAAGACGGCAGTCGTTTTGGATGCGTCCACGTGCTATGCGGAGATGGGTGGGCAGGTGGGGGACATGGGCGAATTGACCGGCAGTGGGCAACTCTGGCGGGTGGTGAATACACAGAAGAGCGGCAATACCTGGCTGCATTTTGTCGAAGGTGGCGATGCTCCGGCGATTGGCGCAACGGTGACGCTTTCCGTGGACAAGGTTCGTCGCGATGCCATTCAGCGTCATCACACGGTGACGCACTTGCTTCACTGGGCGTTGCATGAAGTGGCGAGCAAAGAGGCGTCGCAAAAAGGTTCGTTCGTCGGGCCAGATAAGCTGACGTTTGATTTTAACAGCGCGCCGTTGACGCCGCAGCAGGTGGCGGACATCGAGAAGCTCGTGAACGAACGCATTCTGGAGAACGCAGGCGTGAGTTGGTCGGAAGTGCCTTATGCGGACGTGAAGGGTCGCAAGGACGTGATGCAATTCTTCGGTGACAAGTACGGCGATGTGGTGCGCGTGGTGCAGATTGGCGGGCAGACGGCGAAGCTGAATGGTTATTCGATGGAACTTTGCGGTGGCACGCACACGCGCGCGACGGGTGAGATCGGCTTGTTCCGGATCGTGGGCGAAAGCGCAATTGCGGCGGGTGTGCGGCGCATTGAAGCGGTGGCCGGTCTGGAAGCGTATCGTCAGGCGACGGACGAAGTGAATTTGATCAAGACGCTTGCGGGCAAGGTGAATTCGCCGGTGCATGAACTCGAAAAGAAAATCGAAGCGTTGCTGGCGCATCAGAAGGAACTGGAGAAGCAACTGAAGTCCGCGCATCAGAAGGAAGCGGCGGGTCGGGCGAAGGATTTGTTGGTTCGCACGGAGACGGTGAACGGAATTCCGGCGATCGTCGAAAACCTCGGTTCGGCCGAGGGCGACACGTTGCAAACTATTGTCGATGCGTTGAAGGGGCAATTCAAAGGAGTGATCGTGCTCGGTGGCGCGAACAACGGCGCGGTGGCGTTGATTGCGTCGGTCTCGGCGGATTTCACGGCTAAAGTGCAGGCGGGTAAAATTATTCAGACCATTGCGCCGATAGTTGGCGGCAAAGGCGGTGGCAAACCGGATAATGCGCGCGGCGGGGGAAAGGAGCCTGGTAAGCTGGATGAGGCGTTGGCGAAGGTTAAGACGCTCTGGTAAGTCTCACGCGGGGGCAGGCGAGACGCCTGCGTGTTGTTGGAGAAAGGTGAAGATGAAAGAGGATGACCGGACTCGAAAAGATAAGCTTCAACGCCTGGATTTCGCCGCTCGGTCAAAACCCGCTGAAAAACGACCTCCCGGAGCGCCCAGCGGTCTGGCTTGCGGCACTCATTCTCGCGGTTATCTGCCGCACGTAAAAGTTCCCGGAGCCAGTTATTTTGTTACTTTTCGATTGGCCGATTCTTTGCCGAAATCGGTGTTGGAAAGATTGATCCGGGAAGCGGAACAGGCAGCGATGGAAAGCCGGAAGTCAGGGAAAGAGGTTCACCCGGAAGAATTCTTTTCCGATAAAATCGAAGCGTATTTGGATGCGGGTGCAGGTGCCTGCTGGTTGAAGAATCCGGTAGTTGCGGAGTTGGTGGCGAGTGCGATCCGCTGTTTTGAAGGGCAACGGTATCATTTGCATGCCTGGGTGGTGATGCCGAATCATGCGCACGCGGTGCTGCGTCCTGCGGGGAGTTTTACGCTGAGTTCGATTTTGCATTCGTGGAAATCGTTTACGGCGAAGAAGGCGAATTTGGTGCTGCAGAAGAGTGAGCCGGAATTCTGGCAGACGGAATCGTATGATCGTTGGTGTCGGGATGAAGAAGAGGTGATGCGTTGGGTTCGCTATACGGTGATGAATCCGGTGAATGCGGGGTTGTGTGAACGACCGGAGGATTGGCAGTGGAGCAGTGCGTTCAGGAAA
>JBEHZA010000480.1:0-4147 GCA_048497895.1 Verrucomicrobiota bacterium | reverse complement strand
GACAGCGACCGTCCCGGTCGCAGCAACGTGACTCAGTCAAACAGTGTTGGGATAGTTCAAAAACGTTCGATTATGCGGACATTGTTGCGACCGGGGACGGTCGCTGTCCGGCTGACTTAGTTCCCCAGCTGCGTTATCGGGTGGGAGAAGAACGATAACATCTTCAAGCTCTTCGGCCATTTGCGCCACGCTCGCACCCGTCTCATTTAATTTTTCCCTCTTCGCTTGCGCACGACCTTGTCCGCGCATTAAATTCTTTCCATGTCGCATGCGGATTACGTTCATCTCCATTTGCATACTGAGTATTCCCTGCTCGATGCTGCCTGCCGGTTAGACCGGTTGATGGACCGTGCCCACGACCTGAAGTTTCCCGCCCTTGCCATTACCGATCACGGCAATATGTTCGGGGCGATTGATTTCTATCAAGCTGCCCGCAAAAAAGGCATCAAACCAATCATTGGCTGTGAAGTTTATGTGGCTCCCACCAGCCGGTTGGAAAAGAAATCGAGCAGTGGCGGACGCGATGTTTATAATCATTTGATTCTGCTCGCCAAGGATGAGGTTGGTTACAAAAATCTCGTCAAACTGGTCACCGCCGGGCATCTGGAAGGCTTCTATTACAAGCCGCGTATCGATAAAGAAATTCTCGCCGCGAACAAAGAAGGTTTGATCGCGTTATCCGGCTGTCTCGCCAGCGAAATTCCCGAGGCCATTAATTCAGATCAACTCAAGCATGCCCGCGATGCCATTGATTGGTTCAAGCAAACGCTCGGCCCGGAAAATTTTTACCTCGAACTGCAAAATCACGGCATCGCGGAACAAGCCAAGGTCAATCGCCAGCTTATTCCCTGGGCGAAAGAATTTGGGCTGAAACTTGTCGCAACGAATGACGTTCACTACGTCCAGAAAGAACATTCTCACGCGCACGATTGTCTCATCTGCATCGGCAACCAAACGTTGCTGAGTGAAACGAAACGGATGAAGTATGTGCCGGAACAGTTTTATCTCCGTTCAGCCGAAGAAATGAAAGCCCGCTTCAGCGAAATTCCCGAAGCGGTGGTAAACACGCTGGAAGTCGCAGAGAAGTGCAACGTCGAAATCGAGTTCAACAAGCTGCATTATCCCGTTTTCGATCCGCCTGAACTTTACACGCGCGAAGGTTACTTGCGCTACCTGCTCGCTGGTGGTTTGTATAAACGTTATGGTTTGCGCGCCAAAGCCGAAGGTCAGGAGTATATCGTTGAAGGCATCGATGACGCCCGTGTTTTACCGGGCTTCATTGTGCCCGAAGGCCAGCCGAAACCCACGGAGCCAGTCACGGATTTGAATGATCCGCTGGCTGCCAGCGCGGTCAAACAGGTCATCGACCGTTTGCAGTTGGAACTGAAAACCATCGAGAAAACCGGCTTCATCAGTTATTTCCTGATCGTTGGTGATTTCGTCCAGTATGGCCGCAGCAAGGGCGTCTCCTGCGTGGCTCGTGGTTCCGCCGCCGGTTCCATCGTTACCTATTTGCTGGAAATCTCGAACGTGGACCCAATTCGTTACGGGCTGCTCTTCGAACGTTTCCTGAATCCTGAACGCGTCAACCCGCCTGATATTGACATCGACTTTGCGGATGACCGTCGCGCCGACGTGATCGAATACGTGCGCCAGAAATACGGCCGCGAATCCGTCGCTCAGATTGTCACTTTCGGCACCATGGGTGCAAAATCGGTCGTGCGCGACGTTGGTCGCGTCATGAGCTTGAGCTACGGTGAGTGCGATCGTCTGGCCAAGATGATTCCCACCGACCTCAAGATGGATCTGGAGAAAGCGCTCAAGCAATCACCAGATCTAAAGACGGCTTACGATACCGAAGAAGTCACTCGTGAATTGATTGATACCGCCTTCGTGCTCGAAGACATCACGCGCAATGCCTCCGTGCATGCCGCCGGTGTGGTGATTGGTGATCAACCTTTGGTCAACCTGCTCCCGCTCAAGCAGGATGAAGACGGCACCATTGTTACCCAATACGCGATGGGCCCGGTCGGCGATCTCGGCCTGTTGAAGATGGATTTCCTGGGTTTGAAAACCCTGACGGTCATTCGCAACACCTGCGAAATGATCAAGGCCACCAAAGGCATTACCGTTCCGATTGATAATTTGCCGCTCGATGATGCCAAAGCGTACGACCTCTTGAACAAGGCGAATACGCTCGGCGTGTTCCAATTGGAATCGGGCGGGATGCGCGATTTGTGCCGCAAGTTCCAGATCAGTTCTGTGGAACACATCACGGCTCTCGTCGCGCTCTATCGCCCCGGCCCGATGGATCTGATTCCCGACTTCATTGAACGCCGACACGGGCGCGTGAATATCGAGTATCCCCATCCGTTGCTGGAACCGCTTTCGCGTGAAACGTATGGCGTCCTGATTTATCAGGAGCAAGTCATGCAAGCCGCACAGGTGCTGGCTGGTTTTACGCTCGGCAGCGCGGATTTGCTCCGGCGCGCCATGGGTAAGAAGAAGCTTGAGGAAATGGTGAAGCAGCGCGAAATCTTTGTCAAAGGCGCTGCTAAAACCAATAAAATTCCCGAAGCCAAAGCGAATCAGATTTTTGATTTGTTGGAGAAATTTGCCGGTTACGGTTTCAACAAATCGCACGCGGCGGCATACGCGATCGTGGCGTATCAGACGGCCTATCTGAAGGCGAACTATCCCGTTGAGTTCCTCTGCGCCATGATGACGAACGACATGGGCGACACGGCGAAGCTCGGTCTGTACATCAGTGAAGCGCGCACGATGGGCATTGAAGTCCTGCCACCGGACGTCAATGAAAGTCAGGTTGCATTTGCGCCCGCCCGTGGCGGCACCGTCATCCGCTTTGGTCTGGCGGCCATCAAAGGCGTGGGGGAAATCGCCGTGCAAAGCATTTTGAAAGCGCGGCAGGAAGGCGACAAATTCAAAACCTTGCAGGAATTGTGCGAACGCGTGGACACCCGCACCGTCAACCGCAAGGTGCTGGAAGCCCTCATTAAATCCGGCGCTTGCGATACCTTTAATGAAACCCGCGCCACCTTGTTTGCGCAAATCGACCGCGTCATTGCCCGGGCCGCGAACATTGCGCATGACCGCGTGCGTGGCCAGGCCTCGATGTTCGGCATGCTCGAGGAATCCACGCCTAAAGAGCAGGAAACCATGGCCCGGCTGCCCGAATGGCCGCAGAGTGAATTGCTCGCTGCGGAAAAAGAGCTGCTCGGCTTCTACGTCACCGGACATCCTCTGACGCCGTTCGTGCCTCTGTTGCAAAAGTACGCGTTGACCAACACCACCACTGTCGCGCAGTTGGAGAACCGGGCGATGACCCGCATCGGCGGTTTGATTTCCGCCGTGCAAAACGGCATCTCCAAAAAATCAAACAAGCCCTACGCCATGCTTACATTGGAAGATCAGGAAGGCAGCGTGCAGGTCTTGTGCATGAACGAAAACTACGACAAATATCGCGAGTTATTCGTGGTGAACAACGCCATCCTGATCGTGGGCGAAGTCGTCACCGGCGAAGATAAGCCGAAGATTTTTCCGCAGGAAATCATGCGTCTGGAAGATGCTCCGCGCAAATACACTAAACAGGTTCATTTCCGCCTGCAAACCGCGCATTTATCTCCCGATCACCTGGAAAAGGCGTTTCAACTCACCAAAGATTATCCCGGCTCGTGCCCGCTGTTCCTGTGCCTTCGGCAACCTACGGGAGAGATTATTTTCATCGAAGCCAATGAACGTTTTTCCGTTCGTCCGTCCGTTGAACTTCAAAAAGCGGTGGATGATCTTTTTGGCGAAGAAACCTACTACGCCAAAGTGGACACCTCCCTGCCCGAACGCACCCAACGCCGCTGGGAACGCAAACCCAACTCCAGCACCGACGCCGAGTAATTCCGCTGTCCGGCAAAGCACGCTTCCTCACTTGCGACACTGAAAGGGGTGCGATTGAAAGTGGTGGACCAACAAGGCGTAGCGAGCAGGTTGAGGTATATTGGGCAATGGCGCGAGGGAGCGCGCCTGTGTGCGGAGCACCAGGCGCAGCAGTTGATGAGTGCAGGAACGGTGGAATATATTTTACCCTAAACAAACGGCTGGACGTGCTGCGGCTGGGCTTCGCCACAGCCGCGCC
>JBEHZA010000479.1:0-4158 GCA_048497895.1 Verrucomicrobiota bacterium | reverse complement strand
GGGGACGGTAGACACATGGCTAACATGGCAAATAAATGAAAATTGGCGGATTGATGTTGGAGTTTATCTGGGGGTAACCCGGGCGGCGGATGACTGGCATCCGTTTATTGGAATGACACACCGGTATTAATGATTTATCACTCTATGGACGCGATCCCGAACGTGACTTCAGAACCCAGGAAAAATCCCGATGACGGCTGGCACTCGGCCAACCACACGCCCAGCCTGCCGGAAGTGCATGGGTCCATTGTTGTGCCCAAGGGGCTGAGTTTTTGGAAAAAGGTGCTGGCGTTTTCGGGGCCGGGTTACCTGGTGGCGGTGGGTTATATGGACCCGGGCAACTGGGCGACGGATTTGGAAGGCGGTTCCCGGTTTGGCTATCGGCTTTTGAGTGTCATCATGTTGTCCAACCTGATGGCGATTCTACTGCAATCACTGTGCGCAAAATTGGGCATTGTGACCGGACGCGATCTGGCACAGGCGTGCCGGGATCATTATTCGAAGCCGGTTTCGATGATGCTTTGGTTTCTGTGTGAAATTGCCATTGCCGCGTGTGATCTGGCGGAAGTAATTGGTTCGGCGATTGCGTTGAATTTACTGTTTGGCCTGCCGATTACCTGGGGCGTGTGTGTCACGGCCTTTGATGTCCTGCTGGTAATGTATCTTCAGAACAAAGGGTTTCGCTATATCGAATCACTGGTGCTGGCGCTGGTGACAACGATTGGGGTTTGCTTTCTGTTGGAGATTATTTTTTCAAAACCGGATTTCGTGGCGGTGCTGGGCGGTTTTGTACCGCGACTGGAGATCATTCAAAACACGGACATGTTGTACGTGGCCATCGGCATTCTGGGAGCCACCGTGATGCCGCACAATTTGTATCTGCACTCATCGATTGTGCAGACACGCAAATATGAACAAAGCACGGAAGGCAAAGCGGAAGCGGTTAAGTTTGCCACGATTGATTCAACGCTGGCGTTGACGATGGCGCTGTTCATTAACGCGGCAATCCTGGTGGTTTCTGCGGCGACATTTCATGCGCGCGGCCATCAGGAAGTGGCCAAGATTACGGACGCCTATCAATTGCTAACGCCGACGCTGGGCGTGACCGGAGCGAGTGTGATCTTTGCGGTGGCTTTGCTGGCGTCGGGGCAAAGCTCCACGTTCACCGGGACGCTGGCGGGGCAGATTGTGATGGAGGGGTTTCTGAATTTGCGCTTGCGGCCATGGCTCCGGCGGTTGATCACGCGGTTGATTGCGATTGTTCCCGCAGTGATTGTCAGCGCCATTTACGGAGAGCAAGGGATTGAGAAACTGCTCGTCTTGAGCCAGGTTATTCTCAGTCTGCAACTGTCCTTTGCGGTGATTCCGCTGGTGATTTTTACCAGTGACCGGCGAAAGATGGGGAGCTTCGTCAATCCGGCCTGGGTGAAAATTCTGGCCTGGGCCACGGCGGGAATTATTGTGTCGCTGAATGTGAAATATCTGGCCGATTATTTTGGCCTCACCGCCTGGCTCGGAAAACTGTTTCATTAAACCTCACTCCGGCTATGTATAAAAAAATCCTGGTCGCGCTGGAAAACAGTCAGGCGGACAAAAGCCTGATCCCGCACATCACTGAACTGGCGAAAATTCATGGTTCACACCTGCACCTGGTGCACGTGGCGGATGGCTGGGTGGCGCGCAATTACAATCAGTTGAAACTGGCCGAGTCAGAAGAAATGAAGGAAGACCGGCTGTACCTGGAAACGGTGGCCGGCAAACTGCGCAAACAGGGTTTGGAGGTAAGCACGACGCTGTCGCTGGGGGATCCTTCCACGGAGATTTTGAAGGTGGCGGAAAAGGGGGATTGCGATCTGATTGCGATGACGACGCACGGCCATCGGTTGCTGGGAGACATTGTTTTCGGCAGCACGATTACGCACGTGCGGCATAAATCGGTGATTCCGCTATTGCTGGTGCGGGCGGATAAGGTGCGGTAAACAGTTCAGCCGGACGACCGGTGCGGAAATGGACAGGAGCGTGGCATTTATGCCGCTTCACCGTGAGGAAATACAAAGAGTATTCGTTTTTCACTACCTGTACGAATACGGAAGCGGCATGAACGCTGCGTTCCGGGAAATAAAAAAGGCGGTCCGTTGCCGGACCGCCTGTGAAATGGATTCAGGAAACCTAGGCTTCCATGGGGCCTTCAACGCCACCGGTCATTTTTTCACCTTCAATATTTACGGGTTTGTAGCCCCCGATCGATTTGAAGTAGAGCAACAACAGAAGATAGATCGCTGCCATGGTTGCAGGCACGAACGAGTCGGCCCTTAAGGTTTGGCGGTTACCAATGACATTTGCATCAACGACCGCTTTTTCTGCAGGATTACGTTTTTCTGGCGCAACCGCAGTTGCTGCGGCCAGTTTTTGGCCGTCAATTGGGCTTACTTCTTTAAATACTAACCATTTACTTGGAGTGTTCCCTTTATATTGGGAATAGACTGCGGCATTTGCTCTTTGCAACTCCTCACCGGCAAACCGATCCTTCGCATAGCCAAGGCCCGGTGAACCCACCAATCCGGCGGACATCATTCCCAAGCCGCCCATAATTGATATAGCCACAGCTCCGCAACGCGGAAAGCGGTCCGACGCTACTGCAAGCATGGTCGGCCAGAAGAATGTTTTTCCTAAGGCGTAAACCGTAAGCGCAATTAATGCTCCAGTGAAGCTGGTAACATTGCTGACCATGTTAAGGCCAATGCAGGCCAGAATCGCGCAAACGAGCAGAATATTGATCGGTTTAAGACCAATTTTGTGTTCGATAAAATGCCCGCAAAAACGCAGGCAAAACATGAGCGATGAAGTATAGATAAACAATTTCGTACCATCTCCGGGTGCCAGAATGGCATCTTCAATGTTCTGAATCCATCCATCCGTGCCCAACTCCACTGCGCCAACCAGAGTATGGGTGATGAATAACAAAATGAGCAAAGGAGCGCCAACCGTCCAGCGGCTTGCACCAGCAAAACCCAGCAAAACGGCTCCCCCAACTGCCGCTGATATATAAAACCAGGTGTCACCAGTGAAAAATGTTTCATTTCCGCTAAATCCTGCCAGGAGCGGCCCTAACCCGTCCTTGAAAAAGAGGAATATAAATAAACCTACAATCGCAGAACCGATTATCCCAACATCCCGCAACATTTCACCCAAACTGAGTCCTTTTGCCGAAGCTTCTGATTTTGGGAACGTCTGCCCAAAGAACATTATTCCGTAACCGATCGCCGGAATCAGGAAACAGCCAAGCTGTAATTTCCAACTCATGCTGCCAAGTCCGCTGTGTATGAAACCTCCCAAAACCATTCCGGCTGGCCATGACGCATGCAAAATATTCAGGTAATGCGTCCGGTTTTTTGGAAATAAGGTTGCAACTAGAGGATTGGCTACGGCTTCCAGTGTTCCGTTAGCTACGGCAAATAAGAAGGTGCCGGTCCACAAATACACAAATGCGGTTTTAGTTGGCATCCCATCTGTCGCTCCGAAGGTAACAAGCGCCGAGAGCACGTGAAATGCGAAAGCAGCAGCAACAAGTTTTCCATACCCGATTCTGTCTACAATTATGCCGCCGATAATGATGCCGAAGCAAAAACCGGTAAAACCTGCTCCGTTAATGAGTCCTGTTTCCAGGCCGGTAAAGTTGTAAGCTTTTACCCAGTCGCCGAAAATACCGCCACGGATGCCGAAGCCGATGCCCGCAGCGAGAATGGCCGCAAAGCCTGCCCACAATAGCCTTTTGGCATTGGGGACGATACCGTTATCATTTCCATTACTCATAGTTCTGTGCCTTGTGTTTTCGTTTTTTCTACTGCGTTTAAAATTTATTGAGTGAAGGCGGGCAATTTGACGATAGCGCCACCTTTGAGGGCGGATTCGTGAGCGCAAAGACCCACACAGGTCCAGTTGGCTGATTGCCGGGCGTTCGGGAACGGTTCCCGGTTATCCACCAGTGCCGTCAGAAATTCATGGGTCAAATGCGGATGACTGCCGCCATGGCCCGCGCCTTGGGTGAACGACAGGTGCGTCTTCTTGCCAAGGTCATACACCCCCTTGGTCGTGAACCGGCGAATCGGCTTGGGCATGATGATCGCTAAGGCGCTGAAGCGATCGAGCCGCTCGGGC
>JBEHZA010000478.1:0-4169 GCA_048497895.1 Verrucomicrobiota bacterium | reverse complement strand
CCGACTGACCCGGTCACGCCTAAAGTTAGGCTTGAGTTCGCGCGCAAAGGCGATTACTTGAAGCTCGAACTGTATGAGCACATTGACTGCGATTTGACCCTGTTTTGACGCCACTGGTTTTACCTGTTCATGTTTATCACGATCACATTTGGCCTGCTCACGCTGTTAAGTTTCGTGCTGACGCTTTGGCAATATATTGCCGCGCGACGCTTTCCTTTACACCGACGCCAGACAACGGAACCGTACACGCCGCCCGTTACGCTGCTGAAACCGCTCAAGGGCGTGGAACCGGATACGGAAAATTGCCTGCGGAGCTGGTTAACGCAGGAATATAGCGGCCAGGTGCAGGCTCTCTTCGGGGTGGCATCCGCTGAAGATCCGGTGTGCGAAGTGGTCCGCAAATTGATCGCGGAATTTCCCAATGCTGACGCGGAATTGGTTATTTGCCCGGAAGCGCTGGGCGCGAATGCGAAGGTTTCTTCACTCATTCAAATCCAACGCCGCGCGAAGCATGAGGTGATCGTGGTCAGCGATGCAGACGTGCGGGTGCCAGCGGATTTTCTGACTCAAAGTGTGGCGTTTTTGCGTGAGCCCGCGGTCGGACTGGTAAATTGTTTTTATCAATTGGCCAATCCGGCGAATCTGGCGATGAACTGGGAAGCGGTGGCTATCAATGCAGATTTCTGGAGCCAGGTGTTGCAAAGCAAATCGCTTAAACCGATCGATTTCGCTTTGGGAGCCGTCATGATCACGCGACGGCAACAACTGGAGGAAATCGGGGGCTTCACGGCACTGGTGGATTACCTGGCTGACGATTATCAACTCGGCCACCAAATCGCTCGCAAGGGGCATCGGATTGAAATCTGTCCGGTCGTGGTGGAATGCTGGTCAGCGCCAATGACGTGGGGCGAAGTGTGGGCGCATCAACTGCGTTGGGCACGAACGATCCGGGTGTGCCAGCCAACGCCTTATTTTTTCAGCATTCTCAGCAACGCCACACTGTGGCCGGCACTGTGGTTTATCCTGGCTCCCTCGAATTTCGTGTTCGCCTGTGCAGCGTTTTGCTGGGGCACGCGGATGGCGACGGGCCTGGATTTGCAATACCGGCTGACCCGCAAGAAATCACACCTGCTGTATGATTGGCTGATTATGCTGAAAGATGTGCTGCAAGTGGGCTTGTGGGCATTGGCTTTTCTGGGAAAAACGGTCGTGTGGCGCAAGCAGCGTTATCACGTGCAACCAGGTGGGAAGCTGGTGAAGGTTTAAGGGCAGATTTGAGATTAGAAGTTCGCGGGACAACTTCGGTTCTTCTCCAGTCCAAAAAAATTAACTTGGCAATCCCGCCCATTCACACTAACAACACGACAGTTCTTTGACACGCGATGGCCAATTGCGTCATCGCCAGTCACAATCAAATGTCTGGGAACCCCGTGAGAATCGGGGACGGTTACGCCACTGTGACGGGTTACAAACTCCCATTGCCACTGATCAATAAAACGATTGGGAAGGCGGGAGTGAGGTTTTAAGCCCTTAGTCAGGATATCGGTTTGATTGTGCTCGTCCGGCTTCGCCCTGCGCGAAGCCACTTCTCCGTCAAGAGAAGGATGAGGCCAGCCTGATGAACTGTTTTTCATCAGGGTTCGTTGGACCCTTCATTCCCGATTTGCCGGAGGTGGAGGGCTTTTTATTTTCGGGAACAATCCACGAAATCGAAGCTTTCTCACCTCCCTCTGGTCTCGTAAACAGACAACCTCCGCTTTACCGCGGACGCTAGAAAGACCAGAAAATGCGCAAGTTAGTCCCGATCCTCCTGACCGGCCTCACGGCCACGGCAGTCACTGCCCAGGAATCCTCTGTCAATACCACGAATAAGCTCCCTGAAGTCGTGGTGACCGCCAGTCGTTTGCCAGACGAAACCGTGCCATTGGATAAATTTCCCGGCAACGTCACCGTCATCACCCGTAAAGACATTGAGAATACGCCCGCATTCACACTGCCGGACCTGTTGCATTCGCAGGTCGGTTTTATGCCGTTGGATACGGTGGGCTTCGGCAGCGCCGATGCGCCGTTCAGTTTGCGCGGTTACGGAGATAAGCCGGGCACGTTGATCCTGGTGGATGGGGTGCGCGTGAATGATGCGGGGGATGGCTTTTTCCTCTGGAACTCGATTCCGCTGAACAATATTGAGCGCGTCGAAATCATTCGCGGTGGCAGTTCGACCATGTATGGTGAAGGCGCAGTGGGAGGCGTGATTAACATCATCACGAAAAAGCCGGGTGATCAGCCGTTCGTGTTCAATGCCTCGGGTGCTGGCGGTAACCTGGGTTATTACTCCGGCCACATCGATGCCAGTGGCAGCACGAACCGGTTCAGCTATGTGGCGAGTGTGGACCGTCAGGGTTGGGACGGCTGGCGCGATTTCAGTGATTTCCGCAGTTGGACGGCGAGCGTCAAACCGTCGGTGGACACGCCAATTGGGCGCTTTACGCTTAGTTATCTTTATCACTGGGAATCCAGCCAAAACCCCGCGCCTTTGACGCAAGCGCAATACAATGCCGACCCGCATCAATCCGATCCGACGCTGCAAACTGCGGGAAACGCCCGACTGCACCGACTGGGTTTGAATTACTCCAAGAGCATCGGCGACAATTGGACCTTGCTGGGGAATGTTTCCGGTCAGATATACGAAACCACGAGCTCGAGTGCGTTCGGTATCAGCACGATCAATCAGCCGAATATCACCGGCACTTTGCAGGCGAGCTACAAATCCGAAATCTTTGGCCGACAAAACACGCTGACGTTCGGCACCGAAGAAACGCATCAGGATTTCGGCAGCGTCTTCAGTAGCGCGTTCGGTGATTTCACCTCCAAGGCGAACAATTGGACGGTGGGCGGTTTCGCACAGGATAATTTTGAAATCACCAAAAAACTGACGTTCACAGCAGGGTTGCGTTATGACTATCGCCATTGGGATGTGATCTCGCTCTCGCCGTTCCCGCCGGATATTGCGCAAACGAAAAATGCGGATGCGTGGAGTCCCAAAGCGGCGCTGGATTACGAGTGGACGGAGAAGATTAACTCGTGGGTTTCGGTCTCGCGCGCGTTTCGATTGCCTACCGGCTTTGATATCGGCACGGCGGGCGTGGCCCCGGGCACGTTGTTCTTTGCCAACCCGAGCATTGCGCCAGTCGATGCGCGCACGGTGGAAGTCGGCACACGCGTGGACAAATGGAAGTTGTTGAGCGGAAGCCTGACTTACTACTACAGCAAAGTTAAAAACGACATCGTATTTGATCCGATCACGTTTCAAAATCTGAACTTCGACAGCGTGAAACAGGGCGTGGAACTGACGCTCGCCTCGCGCCCGTGCGACTTCATCGAGTTCTTCTATAACACCGCTTACACCGACTCGCATTTCGATGGCGGCGCGTATAATGGCAACCGTCTGCCGCTGGTTCCGACGTGGCTGTTGAGTGGCGGCGTTCGGCTTTATCCCGCGCAAGGTTTGACGTGGACGTTGGAAGCAGTCCATGTGGATGGCCAGACGGTGGAGAATGATTTGAACAATCAATTCCGTCGCAACGACTACACCGTGTTGAACACCAAGCTGAGCTATCGCTGGCGCATGCTGACAACGTTCGCGGCGGTGAACAACCTCACGAATACCCGTTATCAGCAATTCCCCACCACCGATGGTTTTCAGGTAAAAGTAAACCCATCGCCGGGAGTGAACTTCCAGGTCGGTCTGAGCGCTCAGTTCTAAAGCTCGCATCTGTGAAGAAAAAAATCGTATTGGCCTGGAGCGGTGGCAAAGACAGTGCGCTCGCGCTAGCTCACCTCCAGGCATCCGGCCAATACGAGATTGCGGCCTTGATCACGACCATGATCGAAGGCCACGAACACAGCGGCATGCACGAGGTGCGCCGTGAATTAATCGAACGGCAGGCGGCGGCGTTGGGCTTGCCCTGGCGCGAAGTCCGCCTGCCGTTTCAACCTGCCAACGCCGTTTATGAAAGCCGCCTGGCAGATGTATTGCACGACTATCAGCAGCAGGGAATCACAACCATCGCGTATGGCGACCTGTTCCTCGAAGACATCAAACGCTATCGGGATGAAACGCTGGCGAAGATGGGCATGACGCCGGTGTATCCGCTCTGGGGTAAAGATAC
>JBEHZA010000477.1:0-4186 GCA_048497895.1 Verrucomicrobiota bacterium | reverse complement strand
CAGGGGCGCGGACAGCCTTGTCCGCGTTCGCCTCCATTTATGATCTACTTAAAATTCAACTTTGAATCTACCTTAGACCAGGCCCGAACTTCCGGCTCACATAAGTTGACGAAACATTTCGCAAATGTCCGAAGTATTCCCCTTTAGTTTGACGGTTCACCGAACGCTTATTAAATTTTCCAGCATGCAATTCTTTCTGCCAATCCTGGTGGCGCTGCTTTTATGCGCGGGGTGTTCGCATTCAAAACCGGCGGAGAAACAAGCTGCCGTGACGGGCACGAAGAACGGTAAAAAAAATGGCAACACCATTACGCCGGTCAATCTCGTGGCCGGAAAAATTGTCAGCTTGAACGTGAGACTGCGTTACGTCGTGGTGGATTTTGGCCTTGGACGGACACCGGGACCTGAGCAACGGTTGGAGATTTATCGCAAGGGCCAGAAAGTCGGCGAAATCAAAATCTCCGCCCAATCACGGGATAATTTATTCGCTGCAGATATGCTTGTTGGGGAAGCGGCAGTGGGTGACGATGTTAAAGCTCTGCCGTAAGTCGAAATTATTTTTCCGCCTTCTTCGCCGGGGTTTTTTTGTGATAAGGCGAGGAGAGGTTGAAATAGATGCCACACAAGGGGCGTTCATTTTCCGTCTGGCTCAGGATAATGGTGACTTGTTTGTCCAGCGCGATGCCATGCCGCAAACTCGGCGCACGATCCTGGTAAGCCTTGATGGCCTTTTCCATCAGGGAACGCAACGCCGCTTCGCACTCTTCCGGCGTTTTATCAATGCACACGATATACTTATCGTAGGCTTTTAACGCTTCGGCGATCTCCGGCTTAAACAAGTCCACGGTCAAATCCATAGGCGCAAGCTACAAGGGGAAGCTGGGGGACTGCAAGTACTGCGTGTGTCCATTAAGGACTAGCTTGTGGACGTGGCCGCGCGCCAAATAACGCCGTGCCCACGCGAACCAGCGTCGAACCTTCTTCAATCGCCACTTCCAAATCGCCGCTCATTCCCATGCTGAGTTGTGGCAGTGGTGCGCCGAGAATCTGTTCGCACTCTTCCTTCAACTCGCGCAATTGCCGGAAGATGGGACGAACCTTTTCCGGTTCCGGCGTCCACGGCGCAATCGTCATCAGCCCGTGAATCTCAATTTTTCGCAAGGCGTTGATAGTTTCGAGTTCTGCCAGTAATTGTTCGGGCCGGTAACCAAACTTGCTCGATTCACCCGCGATATTGACCTCCAGCAGAATGGGGACAGTCTTCGCGGATTTGTCCGCCCATTTGTTAATTTCTTCCGCCAACGCCAGGCTGTCCACGCTTTCGATCATGGAAAAGAAAAAGACGGCATCGCGGCATTTGTTGGATTGCAGATGGCCGATCATATGCCAGCGCAAGCGGTTGGGACTGCGGGAGATTTTCGCTTTTGCCTCCTGCACTTTGCTCTCGCCGAATAGCGTCAACCCCAGGTCCGCCGCCTCGCGAATGGCTTCCGGCGGCTGGCCTTTGCTCACGGCCATGAGTTCGACTGACGATGGATCACGTCCGGCTTTTTGACAGGCATTCGCGATGCGTTGTTGCACCGCCAGCAGATTTTCACTCAAAGGCATAGGTCTTATTTGCCATAGAGCCGCTTCGGATGAAACAGCGATTTTACAAATTTCAGCGTTGTGTCCCGGCGGAACGATGGTTCAATTCTCTCCGCTATGGCAAAGAACTACTGGTTGGTGAAGTCGGAACCGGAATCTTATTCCTGGGCCGATTTTGTGAAAGAAGGCCGGACCATCTGGACCGGTGTGCGCAATTATCAGGCGCGGAATAACCTGCGCGCCATGAAAAAGGGCGACCTCGTGTTCTTTTACCACAGTGTCAGCGAAAAGCAGTTGGTCGGCCTCGCGAAAGTTGAAAAAGAGGCTTATGCCGATGCCACCGCGACCGAAGGCGATTGGGCCTGTGTGGACCTTGTGCCGTTCAAGCCGTTGAAACAGCCGGTCACGCTTGAGACCATAAAGGCTGACCCCGCGCTGAAAGACCTGCTGCTGGTGAAATTATCCCGCATTTCCGTCGTGCCCGTTAACGAAACACACGCGAATCACTTGCTGAAGCTGGCTGCCACCAAACTCTGACTTCACCCGTAATCCTATGAAGAACCCACTTTTTTCCGTCGAACACGTTGGCATGCCTTCTCAGGACCCGGTGCATTTGAGCGCCTGGTATCAACGGGTGCTGGGCGCCCGGCTCGTGCATGAAAGCGGGCTGACTCCGCCGACCTTCTGGGTCGAATTGCCCGGTGGGTTGATCCTGGAGATTGGCAAGGGCCAATCCAGCGTTAAGGAAACTGGTGACAATACGGTGACCGGCTTTCGCCATCTGGCCTTGCGCGTCGAGTCGATTGAAGCCGCGCGCGAACTGTTGACCACGCGCGGCGTGAATTTTACGGAACCGGTTAAATCTGCTGGCGGTGGCGGGCGCGTGTTATTCTTCACCGATCCCGAAGGCAACCTCCTTCATTTCCTGGAACGCCCGGCGGATTCCGTGTTTCACCCTTAATCGGACGCGACGCCGACGAGGCCGTTTGGCGGATACTTTTTAAGATGAAAAAATTTGCAGCGGTTATTTTTGATATGGATGGCGTGATCGTGGACAGCGAACCGCGCCACGAAAAGGCCTTCCTCGATATCTTTGAGGAAATGGGTTACGGCCAAACGCATGGCATTCATTTTCCCAATTACATTGGCCGTTCCGATCGCGCTGTCTGGGTGGATTTCATTGCCCGCCATCAGCCCAAGCAGTCCATGGAAGAGCTGACGGCATGGAAGCAGAACCGGTTTCTCGAAATCCTGCGCCGCGATGAACCGCTCTTTGCCGGTTTGCCTGAGTTAGTCGAGAAACTCGCGGCGCGTTACAATCTCGCCGTGGCTTCCGGCTCGTTGCATCCGGTCATTGACGAAGTGCTCCGGCTTAAAAATCTGCGCCGCTTTTTTCCGGTGGTGGTAAGCATTCAGGATGTGAAACATGGCAAACCTGCGCCCGATGTATTCCTGCGCGCGGCGGAATTGCTCGCGATTGCGCCGAAGGACATTTGTGTGATTGAGGATTCCGTTGCGGGTGTGGAAGCGGGGCTGGCTGCCGGAATGGAAGTGATCGCCATTACCAACTCTTTCCCTGCGGAAAAACTCACCCGCGCCACCCACATTGTAAAAACCTACGCCGAAATCGAACGCCTGCTGCTGGCGTAATTGCCTCCCCCCGTCCACCCTAAATAAAAACCCTTCTTCCCTGTGAAGAGAAGAAGGGGTGAGTGAAAATGTTATTTGACTGGCGGCTTACGGCAACGGCTTTACGCGGATATTCTTGAAGTAAGCGACACTGCCTGGATCGTGCGCTTGCAATGCGAACGTGCCACTGGCGAGCTTGCGGCCTTTCATCGTGGGATGCTCCCAACCTTCAGGTTGAGTCCATTCCACCGTGGTCTTTCCATTTACTTTCAGCGTGACCGTCTTGTCTTTCACGATGATGTGATAGGTCCACCATTCGTTGTCTTTGCCGGGAGATTCTTTGATGTCGGACACGGCGTAGAGTCCACCGCCTTTTTTCCAGTCCGTATGAGTGTCATTGACCTGCGCTTCAAAGCCGAGATCGGGCCAGCCTTTTTCCTGATATTTCGTGTGGAAATACAGGCCGCTGTTGGCGTGCGGTTTGGTCATCACTTCCGCTTTCAATTCAAAATTCTTGAAATCATGATTATGCACGTCGCCCACATAGAACAAATGGCCCATGGGTTTTCCGTTGCAGACAATCGCGCCATCTTCCACGTGAAAGGATTCGGCTGCGCCGCCGGCTTTCCAACCGTCGAGGGTTTTCCCGTCGAACAGGCTGATCCAGCCGTCTTCGGATTCCGCCGCGGAAAGTGACAAAGGCAATATAAGTGAGAGCAGGAGTAAAATTCGTTTCATGATGGGGGGAAATTTGAGTGAACCGGTGCCGAAGTCAAGTCCGATAGGGCCGGACAGCGACCGGCCTGGTCGCTGCTATATCCGTCAGCCCAAAGGTGTAGGAGTATTCAAGCACATTTGATCATGCGGACCTAGCTGCGACCGGGGGCGATCGCTGTCCCCCGAATATTAGGTTAAATGTGCTTGCCAAAGCCCCGTTGCCGCGAAGCTCCGATGGCCAAAGCTCAGGCGA
>JBEHZA010000476.1:0-4221 GCA_048497895.1 Verrucomicrobiota bacterium | reverse complement strand
AGTGGAAGTACACGGTCAGCAAGACAAAGACCGAGCACCTGGTTCCCCTCTCAAAGCAGGCCGTGAAGCTCCTTCGCGAGCTCCACGCCCTGACAGGAACGCGTGAGCACGTGTTTCCGGGCGGCCGGGACCCGAGGCAGCCCATGAGCCCGGCGGCGATCAATGCCGCGCTGCGGCGCATGGGCTACGACACTCGGACCGAGATTACCGGCCATGGCTTCCGTGCTATGGCCAGAACCATTCTGCACGAGCAGCTCCATGTAAAACCAGAGGTGATCGAGCACCAGTTGGCCCACCGCGTTCCGGACGCGTTGGGGACAGCCTATAACCGGACGAAGTTCCTGAAAGAGCGCCGGGCCATGATGCAGCAGTGGGCCGACTATCTGGACCAACTCAAGGCCGGTGCCGACGTGATACTGCTGCGCGGCAAAACAGTTTGACGATCAGCCGCACCTAGCCCGACGGGGCGAAAACCGGGAAACCCTTGCCCGGCTGGTGCGATGCCTTCTTCGGGGATGCGTGCTATAGGAGTCGCAGTGATAAAGAAAAAAACAGGCGCATCTGAACGACAGAAAGATGGTCGAGCGAAGATTTCTTCGCTAAGCGCTGCAATAAGTGAGGCTGCTAATGAGGCGCGTAGAATTTTTGCATTTCATAGCTATACATATGTAGAAGATCTTAACCGATTAATAGAAAGTTCATATTTACATGGGTTCTGGATCGAAGTTATTAAAATTTCTGAGGATAGAAAATTTATCACGGAACTGCTTGTTGCAATGGCAGCAAAGGGTGGGATTATCCCGAAAGAGACTTTATCTGCGAAAAAGAAGCGTCGCCGTAGTATTGCGCAACATGTAAAACGTGCCATTCATGTCATGAAGCAGGATGACATTTTGTGCAGTTACCATGTAGTAGATCTACTGAATCTGGCTGGCTTGGATTCAATCAAGAACATCTTAAATTTTCGCGATCCTAGCTATGATGATCGCCAGCGAGATCCGCACATTGGCTGGACTGCAGAGGACGCATTACGCAAAGAGCCAGTGACCGTTCTTTCTATATTATTGTCATTGGAGAACGCACTCGAAAATTTCGAGCCATTGAATGACAGAGATGATGTTACACATACAAGGTTCGGTGAAATCACACCAACTGCAGGCATTACCAACGGACAACAACGTTTATTTGAGCGCCAACTATGTAAGCTGTTTAAGCAACATACAGAAGATTGTCGGGCTTCCCTCGTTGCGGAAGCAGTTAGTGTGGTGTTTTCTGTTGAAGCGGATGCGGAAGATATTGCAAAACGGTATAGGATGTTTCTGAATTCACAGAAACCGCAATCCACAGGTGTTTCGGTGGGCCGCAAAAAAAAGCGGAAGTAAAAAACGTTCTGTAAAGCCAAGAAGCATAACGTAAAGATAACCTTAGCCGTAACCGCAGCTTTTTGTCCTAATATATTCCAGAAAGCTGCTCGCCGGATTTTTTAAGCATTGGGATACTTCTTCGGACTTTATTTGACGGAGATGTCCCATCATGCATCAACTACCCGAAACCGGATTTCTCCGGTTATCTCAGATCGTAGGTAACCCCGCGCGCGGTATCCCCGCGCTGATACCCGTAAGCAAGTCCACATGGTGGCAAGGTGTCCGAGACGGGCGCTATCCCCAGCCTGTGCGCTCGTTGGGGCATAGGATCACTGCGTGGAAAGTCAGCGACATTAGGGCGCTGATTGACCAGATGGCTTGCCCTGTGAGGTGAGCTATGGAAAAAGAAAAAAGCCCACGCCGGTTGGCCGCCGGGAGCGTGGGCTCTGGTAACACATCGCGCAGCAATGTTATCGCCTTTCCTGTCACGGTAGCAACCTGCGAGTGCTGTGGCGGTCACTTCCAGCGTCGGCGCTGCGAGTCATGGAAGCGTTTATGCCTCAATTGCTGGCGTTGGAATAAGGTTGGCCAAGCACTGAGCATGGCCTCCCAGCTCTTGAGGGAGGGAGAATGAGCCTCCGCCTCATGGCCTTCGTTTGGGACCATTTTCCCGGCAGCGGCTCCCAGCTTCTCGTGATGCTGAAACTCGCCGACTTCGCCAATGACGCCGGCAGCAATATCTATCCCTCGATGTCGACGATGGCGCGCTATGTCCGTCTCACAGAGAAACAGACGCGGCGCATCATCCACGAATTGATTGATTCAAACTGGCTGTCGGTGGTGGGTAATGTGAATGGTGGTTCACATACCCAAACGCGGCAATATCAGATGAATGTTGAGCGGTTAACCCCTCCCCCTGATGGGAGCCGTACCCCTCCCAAGGAAGGGAGCCGTGAAGGTCTGACGCCTCCCGCCCATGGGAGGCCACCCCTCCCGCCGGTGTCCCTGACCCCTCCCGCCCATGGGAGCCAATCCATTAAGAACCAAAAGATAAAACATATATGTCGCCAGCCTGAAGGCGTGGTGACGAGTTTACCGTCGGGTATTCCGCCATGCCCTGTCGATAAGATCGTCGAGATTTACCACGAGGTACTGCCTGAACTTCCGCCGGTAAGGATGATGACCGATCAAAGACGCAAACATTTGCAGGCACGGTGGCGAGAGGAGCCCCGGCGCCAGAACCTGGATTGGTGGCGGAAATATTTCCAGGCAATTCGTACTAGCGATTTCCTGATGGGGAAAACTGAACGTCCTTTTCGGAAGGGGCTTGAGTGGTTTGTGAAGCCTGAAAACCTTGCGAAGGTGATTGAAGGCAATTACGCCAACCGTCAGGGAGGGAGTGGCCGATGACTGCTCTGCCGCACTCTCGCGAAGCCGAGCAAGCCGTGCTGGGCGGCCTCCTGCTTGCTCCGGATCGCTGGCCGGATGTAGCGGAGATCCTCCAGGCGGATGACTTCTACGTCTCAGCTCATCGGGCCATCTTCGCCGAGATCGCACGTCAGGCGGCGAATGGCGAAGCCCCGGATGCGGTCACGCTGGCGGACTGCAAGGCAGTCGATGGTGCTCTCGTGATGCGGCTGGCGGCCGAGGCCATAGGTACATCGAACATCAGGACCTAAGGTATTTTTCCTCGTGGAGCTCGACGGTGAACAGTTCGAAACGGTCGGTGACCGTCCCCATCAGCGCGTCGAGCAGGCCACGAAGCGATCCCAGCACGCCGGTGGAAGCGGGAGCGGACGTCGCCATTGATCGGGCGGCTTGCAGGGTCAGTCGCGACTCCGGCGCAGCAGCGCGCCGATGAGGATGCCGACGCCCAGCGTGACCGCGAGCGACTCGTAGGGATGCGTGCGGATCGTCTCGTCGGTCACCTTGGCGCCGTTGACGACGCGGCGGCGGGCGTCGCCGTAAATGTCGGACGCACGCGCCTGCAGTTGTTCGAAGCGCGAGCGCATCTGGTCGACCTTGCCGCTCACGGCGCTGGCCGCGGGGCCCACGAGCAGGGCTTCGGCTTCGGACATGAGCCGGCTGATGTGCTCGACGAGCTCTTCGGGGGATTCGGTGCGGGTTCTTTCAGTTTCGTTTTTCATGGGAGGGATTCTCGGGTTGAGGTTGCGGAACGATGGCGTCCGTCTTTCGCGGGGGATGCGCGATCCGCTGGAGGGCCCACAAGGTCGCGGCCGCCCCGCAGGCGAGAGCCCACGGAGTCTTGTCGGCCGACGGGAATGTCGACGAAAGAGCGGGATCGATCGCATTCGGCTGCCAGCCGTAGGCGAGCAGTTCGCCTCCGATCAGCATGGATGCGAAATCAAGGACGCGAATCATGGACTCCAGTTAACAGCTCGTGTGCCATCGCCACCCCGCCTTTCCGAGCGCACTGTCCCGCAGCGACTAGAAAAACCGCCCCGCGCAACACCCGCGGGTTTCCTCCGCTCCGACCATGCAAGGAGCGCGATCGCCCGTCCATCCCGCACGCAGCGTGCACGATGCAAATCCGGGCCGTTGAACCCGCCGGTCGCGAAATGCACTGGCGGATACGCCGAAAGGCCCCGCGCCGCTACCGCGGCAGCAGGAAATAAAATTCGGTGCCCCGGCCCGGCGCGCTCTCACAGGCGATGCTGCCACCGTGCGCGACGACGATCTCGCGCGCAATCGCGAGGCCCAGACCCGCTCCCGTCTGGCTCGTCTGCCCGGGGGCCCGGTAAAAACGATCGAAGACATGCGCGATGCTCTCCGCCGCGATGCCGGCACCCTGGTCGCGGACGGCGACGCAGAAGATGGAAGCCGTTGGCCGGTTGGC
>JBEHZA010000475.1:0-4226 GCA_048497895.1 Verrucomicrobiota bacterium | reverse complement strand
TGCGGGTGATCACCGTGACCGGCGCCGGGCGGCGCACGCGCAAAGCGTCTTGCGTGGTGGTGAGGGTCTGCTGCGCTTGATACAACTGGAATTGAGCGGCAGTTTGATGCTGCTTCTGGTCAAAAGAGATGCGGATCATGGCAGCCAGAGTGATGGCGGCAATGGCGCACATGGTTAGCAGCAGTTTATTCATTCGGCGAGGCCAAGTATCGAGCCTGGACTCTACAGAGTTAAACATTCAATGGGCAGGTAAAGTTGTCAACTTTTTGGGATTATTGCAACCATTTGAAAGGCAGTCTATTCGGGGTGATTCTCCAGGCATCGATTGACAACTAACACGAATGACAGGAGATTTTTAAGTAACCTCAAACCGGAAATGAGTGAGCCTATGAAAGCACACATTATTCATGCGGATTGGGCCAGCATCGCGGTTTTGATCATGGCGAGCGTGCTGGCTTTGGTGTTCGGGGTGCTCTTCTTTTTGTAAAAGAACAGCACTGGCGAAGGTGACAGAGGAGGCGGGAGATTTTTTATTTGAAAACGGCACCGGGCCGGACAATGTTCCTGACATGAGCGCACAACACCCGTCTTCCAGTCGTCCTTTTTCACGTCGTTTCTTTTTGAGTCTGGGCCTGTTTTTAGCAGGTTCATTGATGTTATCGCCGGCTTTGCAGGCGGGCGAGTTAACGGGGGATAAATTGGGTGGTAGCGAAGGGGAAGTGATTCTGCATCCGGTTAATCACGCGACGTTTGTGCTTGGGTGGAAGCAACTCACGGTCTATGTGGATCCCGTGGGTGGAGCGAAACGTTTTGAAGGTTTGCCCAAGCCGGATATCATTCTCGTCACAGATATTCACGGCGATCATATGAACGCCGAAACATTGACAGCGGTCATGGGAGAGAAAACGGCGCTGGTAGTTCCTTCCGCCGTGGCGCAGTTGCTGCCCGAAGGTTTGCGCAGCCGCGCAACGGTGCTGGCCAACGGTGAATCCAAGACGATTCAAGCCGCGAAAATCGAGGCGGTGCCGATGTATAATCTCACGCCAGACCGCTTGAAGTATCACAGCAAAGGCCGGGGCAATGGCTACGTGATTACGCTCAGCGGCAAACGGATTTATCTCAGCGGTGATACGGAAGATATTCCGGAAATGCGCGCTTTAAAGAACATTGATGTGGCTTTTGTGTGCATGAATCTGCCGTACACGATGACGGTGGAACAGGCGGCCAGTGCAGTGCGTGAATTCAAACCGAAGGTGGTTTATCCCTATCACTATCGCGGCAGCGACACGGAAAAATTCAAGACGCTGGTAGGAACGGATGTGGGGGTAGAAGTGCGCTTGCACGACTGGTACAAGTAACCGCAGTCAAGGCCGTGAACGGGCGGCCGTTTGCGGATAAGGTTCCAGAATCATGCGGTTGTGTGAGTAATCAAAAATTACTTTGAATTTGCTCAATACTTCCAACCCGATGTGACCGGCCAGGCCTTCATCCACGGGTGAGCCTTCTTCAAAGAAATTGGCGGTAGGCTTTTCGATGATCAATTGACCGAGTTGCAGTTGTTCGAGGTAGCTGACGCTGGTTTTTACGCCGCCGCCAACTCCCTGACGTCCGCCTTCTTTGGCGCCAGCGGAAGGTTTGATCCAAGGGTGGGCGACAACAAAATCGTGGCCCAGACAGAGGCCGCCATCGCAACCGGTGTCGATTTCAAAACGGGCTTTTACCTGGTCTTTGCCCGTTGTATTAATGGCGGCTTCGACTACCGGAGTGCTGGTTTTAAATTCTAACGGGATAATTTGACCGGGACCGGCGTAAACAAATGTTTTAGGCTCGTAGAGACTCAATTTCTTTTCGCGGAAATTCAGTTCCACAACAAAGCGTTTGAAGAAGCCACTGCCCAGAACGCCATCGCGGCGGCGTTTGCGTTGGGCGTCCGAGGGCAGGGAGGCCACGCGGTTAGGTTCAAATACAGCGGCGCCCAGTTCAAACCGGGCGCCGGCAAATACATCGGCTCTTTCCTCGCCGGCAATACCGACAATGGTAACACCGCCGGTGCGGCGCAATTGCAGTGCTTGCGCGTGAGCGGGATGGAGCATGGTCATGGAAAAACCGGTGTCCAACAGGAAGGACATATTGGTGCCATTACTGGCCTTGAGCGGGACCATGATTTGATCCCGGCGCAGGTTAAAGGGAATGGTTGCGGCGGGCGTGTTTTCAGATGCACGGAGAACCGTAACGGCCAGCACTGAGGCGAACAGGAACAGGGGAAGTGAGATCGCGCGTAAAAACCCGTGCCAGTGAGTGAGGAATCTCCCGGCGCTGGAGTGGTGGTTGGCCATAGGGCGTTCTGCTGCGCGTAACTTAGCGTTACCCGCTGGCGGGTGCAAATCGCAATTCGCAGGAGGGTGTGATTAAAAGTGCCGGGCAGATTGAGTCTCTAAGAGCAAAAGAACGGCTGGGAGGAATCGATTTATTGGCCTCCTCTTTTTAATTTTCTCCTCCATGGCGGAGGAGAAAGACCCGATGTCGCGGTTTCGGACAGCGCCGACCTGCTTTTGTGCCCATCACTTTCAATCGCACCTTTCACAGAAAGTGAAGACGCTGCGGAGGAAAACAAAAAAGCCGCCCGAAGGCGGCTTTTGAAAGAGTGGCAGCAATGACTTAGTGACGTTGCCGGCGCTTGACGTGAAGCTGGGCCACAGAGCGGGCGAGCGCAGCCGCTACCAGAGCGGTTTCTTCGTCGTCCAGTTTTTCGGCTAACCGGGCTTCGGCGCGTTTGCGGGCTTCTTCGGCCTTGGCTTCGTCAATGTCGTCCGCTTTGATGGCCATATCCGTCATGATCGCAACACGATCAGCCGTGATTTCAACGAAACCATCGCCAATGGCCAGGAAGTGATCCTGTCCACCTTGACGGATGGAAACTTCACCGGCGACGACTTGCGCCATGAGGGGGACGTGCAACGGGTAAATGCCCATCTCGCCTTCCGCGGCCGGAATGGTGACCATATCCACGTCCTCGGAGTAAGTTTTGGCCTCCGGAGTAACGATTTCGAGTTTTAACGTATTGGCCATGGGTTCGGATGGAATTGAAGGTTTAAGCGAGGGGACGTGCAACACGTCCCCTCACTCTAAAAGCATCAACCTTCTTTAATTTCGTCGATCGTGCCCTTCATGTAGAAGTTGGCTTCCGGCACATCGTCGTGTTTGCCTTCGATAATTTCTTTGAACGCGCGCACGGTTTCGGCCACCGGCACCTGTTTGCCTTCGCGACCCGTAAATTGCTGGGCCACCGTGAACGGCTGGCTCAGGAACTTCTGGATCTTGCGGGCACGGAACACAGTCGTCTTGTCTTCCGGGCTTAATTCATCCATACCCAGAATCGCGATGATGTCCTGAAGATCTTTGTAGCGCTGGAGCACTTTTTGGACGCCACGGGCGACCGCATAGTGTTCTTCGCCGACGATATCGGGAGTCAACGCGCGGGAGTTGGAGGCCAACGGATCGACGGCCGGGAAAATACCCAATTCCGCGATCGAGCGTTCCAACACGATCGTCGCATCCAAGTGCGCGAACGTGGTGGCCGGCGCCGGGTCCGTCAAGTCGTCTGCCGGCACGTAAACCGCCTGGAAGGAGGTAATGGAACCTTTCTTCGTGGAGGTAATGCGTTCCTGGAGGTTGCCCATTTCGGCGGCCAGAGTCGGCTGGTAACCTACGGCGCTCGGAGTGCGGCCGAGGAGCGCGGATACTTCCGAACCGGCTTGCGAGAAACGGAAAATGTTATCCACGAACAGGAGCACGTCCTGGTTCTTTTCATCGCGGAAATATTCAGTCACCGCGAGCGCGGAGAGCGCGACACGGAGACGGGCGCCGGGAGGTTCATTCATCTGGCCGTAGACCAGACCGATGCGGGAGCCGGGCTTCAAGATCGGGAGACCGTCAGCGTTACGCTTGAGGTGGCCCTTCTCGTCCTTCTCGCACTTGATGACGTCGGATTCCGCCATTTCGTAGTAGAGATCGTTCCCTTCACGGGTGCGTTCACCGACGCCCGCGAACATGGAGATGCCGCCGTGGAGTTTGGCGATGTTATTGATCAGCTCCATGATGACGACGGTCTTGCCGACGCCAGCGCCACCGAATGCACCGACTTTACCGCCCTTTAAGAAGGGGCAGATCAGGTCGATGACCTTGATGCCGGTCACGAGCACCTGCGGCGAGGTGGATTGATCCAC
>JBEHZA010000474.1:0-4227 GCA_048497895.1 Verrucomicrobiota bacterium | reverse complement strand
GCGGGCTTCGGGGCGGGCATGGGCGCGCTGATCCACTTCTTCCGGTTGCCGCCGTTTTTGATCACGCTGGCCGGCATGTTCCTGGCCCGGGGCCTGGGTTTTTGGATCAGCACCGACCAGCTCAACATCAGCCACGAACTTTATGGCCGGATTTCGGGTTTCGAATGGGTCATCGGCGGCGTCGCCCTCCCCGCAGTCGCCCTCTGCCTGGCGGCCACGATCCTGGTCGGGTGGGTGGTGGCGCACCAGACGCGGTTCGGACGCACCCTGCTCGCCATCGGCGGCAACGAGCAGTCGGCCCTGCTCATGGGCCTGCCGATCGGTCAGGCGAAGATCGCGGTATACGCGGTGAACGGTTTTTGCGCCGCCCTGGCCGGCATCGTGGCCACGATCTATATCAGCTCGGGCGATGCCAGCCGCGGCATCGGGCTGGAGCTGGATGCCATTGCCATCGTGGTGGTGGGCGAAACCCTGCTGACTGGCGGTCGCGGCCACATGTTGGGGACCTTGCTGGGATTACTGATTTTCGGGACGATTCAGACGGCCATCACGTTCGACGGGCGCCTGGATTCCGCCTGGATCCGGATCATTGTGGGGGCTCTCTTGCTGACATTTATCCTATTGCAGCGCCTGTTCTTGAGAAAGAAGCGAGCCTGAAGAGTGTGCGGTGAGTGAGGAGCAGCCAGCCACCACGCCAAAATCGCGATGTCTTGGTTTGCCTTACAGATTTCAGTTTTCTGAACGATTGGCTCAGGAAAGCGAAAATTCAGTGACGCACGTTCCGTGAAACATCAGGAAATCTTCCCCAAATCGGGCTCCAAATGCAGTTTCTGGTGTATCTTTTATGATGGCCAAGAAAACATTAGCACCTAGAACATGGCGTATGGCGTGGCATGTTATTCCCTCTGGAAATGGTAGCTGGGAAGTCCGTAGCAATGTTTCGGATCGAACGGTCGTTCGTTCTAATAAAGGAGAGGCTGTGAAGGATGGTCGCCATCTAGCCAAAAAATCAGCTTCGGAGCTATATATTCATGGACGAGATGGTCGCATTCAGGAGCGTAATAGCTATGGAAATGCGCCGGTCCCCGCCGTCAGGAAATAGCAGATGTTGGCACGCGAATGCCTGCGTTCACTAAGAGTGTATTCGTTAATTGTCCTTTTGATTCTGCCTATCGGCCTTTTTTCGACGCGCTAGTTTTTACTATCGAGTATTTGGGGATGACCGCGCGGTCATCCTATGAAGCGTCAGACGCGGGTGAGCCGCGAATCACCAAGTTAATACGGATCATGGCGGGGTCGAGGTATGGCATTCACGATTTGTCGCGGTGTCGTGCCAAAAAACAAGGGGAACTATACCGCCTAAATATGCCGCTTGAACTGGGAATTGATCTCGGTTGCCAAAAATTTGGCACCGGAAGACAGAAGAAAAAGAGAATTCTCGTTTTAGATAAACATACTTATCGCCTTCAAAAAGCGGTTTCTGATCTATCTGGCTCAGATATCAAGGCGCACAAAGACTCGGTAAAAGAACTGGTCAGCGTTGTTAGCGGCTGGTTGGTCCTATGCGCCAAGGTAAATCATCGTGCGCCATCTGAAATAAGGCGAATGCACCTCCGGTACGAAGCGGCCCGTTACGAGAATTTACTAAAAACAAAGCATTCTCCTGCCGACATGCGAAAGATTCCGCAACATGTCGAAAGGCTAGCGATGAGGCGGTGGATCAAACAGAACAAGCCTCACAAGGCAGGGCAGTATAACTAAGAAGGTCGATCTCGCGGCAGCCCGCCTTGTTTGTGAAGAGTCCTCATTCCTCCGGTTGAACCACCTGTCACGGCTGTGAGGGCAGCGATTGTAGCGCAGTCAAAAAATAGTCGTCTCGTTGCCGCGATATTGGTAGAGTGTGTGTAATTCGTACGCCTAGTAAAACACCCCTCGTTTTATGGACCCGCTATCGACTGAGTTTTGTGATCTGCGAATCAAAGAGACCGCTGCGCAGCTTGAGAAAGCGGAAAAAGGTTGGGTAGTCATCCTTTCGTGCAATGTATGGTCTTCGCGGCCATTCCGGGAGCCGTGATATGGATTGGTTGTATGCTATGGTGGCGGAATCCGTTTCTTTACTCTGGCATTGTCTGGTGCCTGCTCCTCTGGGGATTTCTCGATAGTTGTGCGTCAGACCGGCGGGCCGCACTGATTTCCGCAACAAATGCTCATGCCTACGCATTGACCGAATGGCAGAGAGTCGGCGCGTGGCAATGGCAGCGCAACAATCCGCCCGCCGAAAAACCCACTTTCGAATCGGTCACTGGCCCCTACCTTAGACAAATCCAGGAACTTGAAATCCGTCTTTTGAGAAAAGAGGCGGAGGTTTTCAGGCTTAGGAATGGCGGTGAGTAGAAGTAGTCGCCAATTGGTCCAATAAAAGTAGTCGCGTCAGGAACGAGACTTTGAGAAGTTGGGTTCGCAGCGGGCCACAACTGCAACCAAGGAGCATGTATGTTATGAGCTTTCGGGCACTGTGATGCGTTCGCCCGGCTTCAAGTAAATCGTAAGAGCCGACATGCTCCGTTAATACACCGCCCCCCCCCGTGTTTTAAACGGTAGTGAAATACACCCAAACTAACCCGAATTTATGGCCGCCAACGAAGACAATCCACCGTTTGAATGTTTGTGGATAATCGCGGCAATTTTCGGTGCGATTGTCGGGTTGTGGGGGCTGATTTTGGCAATATGCGTAAAAGGTATCGACGGTTTTATTCCCGCCACTTGGGAGCACGCCTACTATTGCGGAGCCAGTCTTGCCTTATATGGAGGCGCTATTTGGGCTCTCTATACTTGGGGGCACAACGAAAAGCTGCGCAGATTGCGTGAGATTCCGGCAATGGAAATGGACATCGAGTTTAGGGAGCAGTTGTTGGCCAATCATCTGGTCTTGTTGGAAATTCGGACAATCGCCAAAAATACGAGTGTAATTCCAATTCGTGTAGATTTAAGAGCGTTGTGGTTCACGGTCAGGCGAATGCCGCTACCAAATTCTGATACGCTTTTAGAGCGAACTGCAGGCGATGTGTTGTTGGATCAACAGGTGGACACGAAAGGTATTTCTGAGCTTACGCTCGAACCAATGACTAAGACTATTTTCACCGAGTATTTCGCCGCAGAACAGGAAAGTCTCTACTCCATTACTTTCAGTATTCCTTATGAGGGCCACGAATGGGTGTGGGAGAGAACTCAGTTGTATTATGTTAAATCGCGCGAAGTGTCATTGCGGTCGGAATCATCTCGGGAGTAATCAGAATTTATGAGCGACCTCGATCCAACAGAGGATTCCATCCCCAAATCATTTGTTCAGGCCGTTAAAGACCGGCTCTCGCACCCCGTTGCGGGCATCTTTATTGTCGTATGGATTCTCTTCAATTGGCGGATGATTTTCTTTTTGGTCGTTGCGACTCATCCGGCGGAGACACGAATAATGGAGGCAATGGCCTACACCGACTGGGCATTGGGATTCTGGGGGCCACTGGGGGCTACGGTCGCTTATCTGTTGGGCTCCCCTTGGCTGAAAGTATTATGCGCTCGCTGGAATGGCTGGGTTTCAGAAAAGCAATCCCTCCGCGAATACCACGACTCATTGGAAGAACTAAAACGACGAAAGGAAATTGAAACCCGATCCCTTTCCTCGCTTCAACCAGCAATAGTAAGCCAGCAAGAGGCAAAGGTGCGGCTAGAGGATGAATTGCGAAGACTCACGGAACAACGAGTGGCGGCACAGTACGAGGTCTTGATGCTTAAGGAACTATCCTCGACTGATTGGGAAGGCGTTCTCGGGACCGTGCTCTTTGAGCAAGGAAAGGCATCCACCGAAGCGCAGAGAAACCAAAAATTGGATATATTTAAACAGAAGATAGCGACAGTTGAGCGATTGGTTGAGAAAACGCGTCAACAATTCCCCAACTTTGATTGGGACTCGTGATCTTCGGCAGCTTCCTCGGCAACTGTTCTGCGATCTTAGTTAACGGATGCTTACCCTTTCGCCGCCTCTCAGGCGCGCACCTTGGCTTCTCCGGCTCCCCAAACCAAGCACAAATATATTCCTGATTGCTGGTATAGCTCCCGCGTCTGAATCGCACCCATTCACCCCCGGTCTTGGGTTGGTAGCGCGGCAGGGGTCTGGCTGGGTGCTTTGTATTGCGCGGCTAACAGGGGATGCCGCAACCGGGCACGGATTAG
>JBEHZA010000473.1:0-4250 GCA_048497895.1 Verrucomicrobiota bacterium | reverse complement strand
CCTTCAGGCCGACAGTGTGACGGACAAATACGCGAGGCAAAGGGGTGGCGGGCAATAATTGCGCGGGCGTCAAACCAGCGAGTTCTGGATGAATGTGGTCGAGTTGGAGCCCAAAAGCATTAGTTCGCAGCAATTGCCAGAAAGGCTGACCGGCGGCGCGGGCAACGGCTTCCAATAAGGCGCGTTCGACCAGGGAAGTGCCGAAATTGGATAAGAGCGGCGGCAGATTTTCCACTTGTCCCCAGCGGGATTGGCGGTCGTAGAGCTGTTGCCAGACTTCAAATACCGTGACGCCTGTCAACCCGATGGCGGCGTTGACGGCGTGACGGATCACGCGGAGCATTTCCTGGATTTCCTCCGCGACCGCTTTCTGCGGCTCTTTAGTGAACCATTTGGGGGGCAGCAAATCGGCAGCGATGCCTTCACAGGAGCGGCCATCCACTTCCACGCGCAGGCGGACGAAGGCCTGCGGCATTTCCGTCATGACCGCGATGCCATATTTGAACGGCATGCGGGTGCGCAAATCCACTGTGTGAATACTCCCTTCGCGAATGGTGATTTTCATGCCGAACGGTTTGACTGCCGCGCCAGCAACCATTGCGTGCGGGCAAGGTTGCGTTACAGATTTTTTTGCCCCATTTCTTCGCTCACAATGCGGGCGGAAATGAAAGGCTCCTCGGTGTTCACCGCGCAGCGTTGAACGACGTTGCGGAGTTCGCGAACGTTGCCGGGCCAGTCGTGTTGCTTCAATAGTTCGATCGCTTCGGTGGAAAATTTAAGAGTGGCCATGCCATTTTCTTCACAGAAACGACCGAGAAAATGATCGGCCAGAATCTCAAAATCTTCGAGATGTTCCCGCAATGGCGGCACGCGCACCGTTAAGACGCTCAAGCGGTAAAATAAATCTTCGCGGAACTGGCGGGACTGCACCATCTGGGCGAGATCACGATGGCTGGCCGCAATCAGGCGGACATCTACCTGCACGACTTTTTCGCTGCCCAATTTTTCAATCTCCCCATTTTCGATGGCCCGGAGCAATTTGGATTGTACACTCAACGGCATTTCTCCGACTTCATCCAGAAACAATGTGCCGCCGTGGGCCTGCTCGAATTTGCCGCGTCGATCAGCCCGGGCATCGGTGAAGGCGCCTTTGACGTGCCCGAACAATTCGCTTTCGATCAGGCCGTCGGGAATGGCGGCGCAATTCACTTTGATAAACGGCGCCTCTTTGCGCGGGCTGTTCAAGTGAATGAAATGAGAGACGACCTCTTTGCCGCTGCCGGTTTCCCCGTGAATGAAAGTGGTGGCCTTGGTGCGGGCGGCTTTGACAGCCTGTTGCCGCAATTTCTCGATGGCCGGGCTGACGCCCAATAACTGTGGCGCCTGACGGCTTTGTTTGAGCGTGGCGTTTTCCGTGCGCAACGCTTCGATCTGGCGGGCACGGTTCATCGCGCGCAGCCAGAGTTGTGAGACGGCTTGCAGGAGCACCCGGTCCTGCGTGGAAAAATCCTCCCACGTGATGGGGCGAATGATGACGACAAACGGATTTTCCGTGGCGTTGCTGGCCTGGGGCGAGCGGATGGGACTGATGAGATAATTGAAATCGCCGACGTTTTGCTGATGTTTCTTGATGTCCCGTCCGAAAATACAAATGGACTCGGAAGCGTTTTGAAAACGGGCTGCGAGAAAATTGGCGAGCCGGATTACCGGTTTCTCACTATCATCAGAGGACCATTTTTCCAGTTGCCGGGCCGCGTTGTAGAATTGTGTTTCCTTGGCCTTGAGCCCTTCTTGTAACAAGTGCAGACATTTGTCAGCAAACGCGGTTTGGTCCAGATCTTCCGCCAGCCAGAAGCAAACATGGTACAAGGTGGAAAGTTGCCGTTCCCCGCTGACTTCCGGCAACGAGGTTTGATGTTTGGCGGTCTGTTGGAGTTCTGACTGAACCTGGGTGTTTTCCAGCAGTGAACTGCGGAGTGAAGGGAGGCCTGGTGTCGCCGCGAGTTCAAATGTGAGGGCTCCGATTTCGATTTTGTCTCCGGGCTGCAAGGCAGCTTGTTTGCGGGGAACTCCGTTGACACGGACGCCGTTGCGGCTATTGAGATCGCGCACCTGCAATTCGTTATCCAGCTGCACAAACTCAGCGTGCTGGCGGGAAATAGAAGGATCAATCAGCCGCAGGGTGCAATTGGCCTCGCGCCCCACGGTGGATACTCCCGATCCCAGAGCGACGGGTTCCAGTCGTCTCCCATCCTTAAGCTGAATCAAACTCCAATTTCTTTCAGGCATGTTCGGTTAAGACCTTCTGGTTGCTGGAAAAGTGATACCGCAAAACTGCCACCAAAGCCAAACTAAAAGATAGCGCGTAAGCTATCTCAGGACAGGTTGTTAGCGAAAAAGTAAGACTAAATATAAACGGATAATTAGGAGGTTATTTTCAAATGTTGGGTTTTTCTGGCACGAAATCTGCCTACATAGTTCTGGTTTTTAGCAGGTTTTACCATGCCAGGCATGGTTATGCGACGCCGGGGAAGTAAACTGGGGAAAGTGGCACCAGCAGAGAGTGGGTGCAGGGAGGTGTGGGTGGGTTCCTTATCTCTGCTGGTGCTGCCAGTTTTCGGGGTTTGAGGTGGAAGGCAAAAAAGTAGTTATGAAAAATATCTGTGGGAATTGTTACTGGTGGGAAGGTGGTTTCGGTTGTTGTTGTGCGGCCAGCCCCTTGCGTAGCAAAGATGCTCAAGCCTCCTGCGAGAAGTTTTATACCAGTCATGCCGCCAAAAGCTTGAAAGACGGTCAGCAATCCTGGGTCAATCCTCCCTTACAATCTTCGGCAGTTAAACGGGTCAGGTCAGCACCTTAGTTTTGGGCGGCGTTAAGAACATTAGCAAATGTTTTTGGCGATGAATGGGGAGGGAAGTGACAAGGTGTTTTAATTTTGGCTTTCATCTGAACTGAATTTGTCTAAGCTCTGTCCTACAAGCTAGATATGCTTGGGGACGGAGCGATGGATCAATCAGATAAAACCAATGCAGATGCTACTGTGCGGCTCTACGCGCAGGGGCAATCCGTGTTAGGCAGGTTTGTACTCCGAAAAAAGCTGGGGCAGGGCGGCATGGGAGTGGTTTGGCTGGCCTTTGACGAGAAGTTGCAGCGCGAGGTGGCGCTGAAGTTTTTGCCGGAAGTCGTGCGGGCAGACGTGGTGGCCCTGGATGATCTGCGCCGGGAAGCCCGCAAGTGTCTTGATCTGACTCATCCCGGCATTGTCCGCATCTACGATTTTATTGACGACGACGAAGCCGCCGCCATCTCCATGGAATATGTGGATGGTTCCAATCTGTCCAAACTGCGGTTGCAACGGGAGCGTTTTATCTTTGAACCGCGGGAGTTGACCGGATGGCTGGGGCAGCTTTGTGCGGCCTTGGACTATGCGCACCATGAAGCTCAGATCGTGCATCGGGATTTAAAGCCTTCGAATTTGTTGGTGAACTCGAAGGGTCGGCTGAAGGTGGCCGATTTTGGCATTGCGCGGAGTATCAGTGATTCCGCCAGCCGGATTTCCGTGAATCAAACCAGTGGCACGCTGGCTTACATGAGCCCACAGCAACTGGACGGAGAACGTCCCGGTGTTTCAGATGATGTGTATTCGCTCGGCGCGACGCTCTTTGAACTAATCGCTGGCAAGCCACCGTTTCATTCCGGTGATATTTCGCGTCAAATTTCCGGAAAAGCGGTTCCGACAATGACGGCTCGACGAGAGGAATTGGGCATTGTTGGCGAGCCTATTCCGCCGGTATGGGAAGAAACTGTTGCGGCCTGCCTGGAAAAAGATTTTCGGAAACGCCCGGCAAGCGTTATGGAAGTGGCGAAACGGCTGGGGATAGATGCCGGGACTCGTGCCAGTGAGGCCCAGTCAGGTATCTCAGAGACTATCACGTTACATCGTCCTTCGCCGCCGTCGGGGCGGAACTGGTTGTTGGCAAGTGCAATTGTGGGGATTGTTTTGCTCATTGGTTTGAGCTGGTATCTGCTAAGCCGTTCGTGGGGAAACTCCGGTGGAAATGACCACACTCTGATACCAGCAACTGGTGTGATTCACGTTGCCAGTGTAGCTAGCGTGGGTGACAGCAAAAAAAAGCCGGACCCGGTCGTCGTAAAACCGGCGGCTTTGCCAGCGGCGGCGTTTACGAATAGTTTGGGAATGCGATTTGTGCCGGTGGGCAAAATATTGTTCAGTATTTGGGAGACCCGGG
>JBEHZA010000472.1:0-4257 GCA_048497895.1 Verrucomicrobiota bacterium | reverse complement strand
TGCGGTACGACTTCCTCCTTCAATCCACTGCTGAGTTCCGTGACAAACTCTTCCTGTTGCGGGCCGCCGCGTGTTAAGTCCAGGGCGCTATCGATAATAATAACCACGGCCCCGACAACGACGCCGATGATGGCCAGAATCAGGCCGGTTCGCCATCGTTTTACCTGTCCCCTTAACTGCTCCAGTTCAAGTATCTGGCGTTTTACCTCGTCAGTATTCATTTATTTTTATGATGTGTTATTTGATTTTTCATCAGAACTACCCGGTTCTGATGGCACGACAAACCCATGTTGACAGGAGCACTAGTGACGTGCCCCATGCGGAATTGGAAATCTTCCATGCGTATAGATGGGCCAGAGGGGTTTGTCAATCAAATCGGCATTAAATCAACCGCGGGTTTGCCTGGAGGGATGAAAATTTATGCGTTGGTGACAGAATTGACATAAAATCACCGCTCCACAACTATTCCGGCATGAGCAACATCATCTATCCACGCAGTTCGCGGGAAGTCATGGCCGGCTGGGTTCATTTGCCGCGTTTCATTGATAAGATCCGCCTGCAAGCCGCCGGGAAGCTGGCGGCCGATTATCAGGAGAATTTTACCAAAGGATTTGATGGCGCCTGGCTGCAAGCGAGTGGCGTCAGTGCGGAACAATTTATTGCGGTCGTGAAAGCTTCCCTCACGGATGGAGAAGTGTGTGATTGGGTGACGCAACACGTGAAGAAAACTCCGGAAGAGCGGGCGACATTCAATCAGTTTGTGCTTAACCGGGGACAGGACACGGACGAAATGAAAGCGCGCTTGAAGTGGCGCAAAGAACAAGCCGGTTTGGGACACCGCGAAGATGTTCAGTGCTTCGTTGATTTCATTGATGCGGACGAGCGGCGCATTTAAGCCGCTGCGTTCGAATCAATCCGCCATTCGGCAGTACATAAAAACAAAAAGAGCGACAGCGTTTCGGCTATCGCCCTCTTTGAATATTTATAATTGGAAACGCTGGATTAGACGTTTTCAGGGACGACGTACGGAGCCCGATACTCACGCCGCAAGAGCGCATTGGCATCGTTATTGCCAAAGAAGCGTTCCACCTTCGTGTCCATCGTCAGATGTTCACCGAGCGTCAATTTGTTCATATTGAGATCCACGCCATTGGCGGCCAGATGGCTGGCCATGCGGTCGAAGGTTTCCATGGCGCCGCGGTCTGCTTTGACCTTCTCACGGATTTCGTCCGGCGATAATTTGGCTCCGAGCCGGTAGGAAATATTTCCCGTATGACAGAGCGCACTGGAGAGATACCCCTGCCAGATGTCAGCGTGCAGATCTTTGTAATTGCGGCTTTTCACGGCGCCGATGAAGTTGTCGAAATGATCCGTCGCGCCTGACCAGGACTTGATTTCTTTTCCGTCTTTGTCAAACGCTTTGGCACTGGTGTAATTCGGGACCGTCACGTAACCGCCCTCACATTCAATCACAACACCAACGTCGGCGCCTTTATATTGGTCCATGAAATCCTTCCAGCTTTTTACTCCCTGGGAGGCCTTGTCCTTCGGCAGGCCGCGGACTTCAAAGATCAACGGAGCTTTGTCGTAATCGTGATAGACGATTTGAGTGTTCGGAGTCTCGCCGTCATCTTCATAGGCCAACCGGCCGCCAACGCTGAAGACGCGCGGTGAGAGACTGTCTTCACCAAGGAACCAGCGGGTAATGTCCATCTGGTGAATGCCCTGATTGCCGAGATCGCCATTGCCGTAGTTCCAGAACCAATGCCATTCGTAATGCAATTTGGCCCGGCGCAGCGGATCTTTCGGAGCCGGTCCACACCACAAATCGTAATCGACGGTATCGGGAACCTTTTGAGCGCCTTCCGTCTTGCCGATGCTTTGGCGGGGCTTGTAGCAGAGGCCGCGACCAATCACGATCTTGCCGAGGTTGCCAGCCTGCACCCATTCCACCGCCTGTTTGATGGCCTGACTGGAGCGGCTTTGCGTGCCGGTCTGCACGATCTTATTATATTTGCGCGCGGCTTCGACGAGCTTGCGGCCTTCCCAAACGTTGTGGCAGACCGGTTTCTCCACATAAACATCTTTGCCGGCTTGAATGGCCCAGATGGCCGCGAGTGTATGCCAGTGATTGGGCGTGGCGATGGTGATGACATCCACGTCTTTCCGCTCATACAGTTTGCGCAGGTCGCGGTAGCCATCCAGTTTTTCATTGTGGCGTTCGCCCGAAGCGATTCCGGAATCGAGCACCTTTTGATCGACGTCGCACAGCGCTACCAGTTTCACGCCTTCCGGCGCGAGTTTGCGCATGCCGTCGATATGGCTGACCCCGCGGCCATTGAAGCCGACCGTTGCCACGCGAATATTGCCGTTCGCGCCGGCGACCTGTGACCAGGAACGGGCGGTAAAGGCGGCCGTGCTGGCAGCCAACAACGATTGTTTCAGAAAACTACGACGATTAATCTTGCTCATAGAAACGGGTTCGTGGGTTGGGGTGAAGGGTTAAGTTACTTGCTCTTTTGGACCGGCTCGGCGCTGTATTCCTGGTAGAGTTGCGCGATCCTGGCATCTTTCTCATTGCCCAAGTGCCAGTAAATCCGGTAGCGGAACGTAATGCTTTTTCCGGCGGGAATAGTCATATCACCACTGTGAGTGTCAGTGGTTTTTTCAAAGTAATGCTGGCCGAAAGGATTGGCCGCAAACAGACCGTAATCGCGCACGTGCCACCAGGTCGGATGCCGGGGATTTTCCGGATGATCGAAGATGGCGACGCCCACGGTTTTGCCTTCGACGGGGCCATAGTAATCGCACCAGTCAGCCCGTTTGCCCCAGGTTTCGTCATCGACTACGCCCGTGGAAAGAACGATATGTCCCTCACCCGGTTTGGCCTTCTTTTCGCCTTTTTCTTTTTTCTTAACCAAACGCATGGATTCTGCGACGCGTGTGGCGAAAGCGCCGTCCTTTTCATCTCCTAAAACCACTTCACCATTGCTGGCCTTAAGCGTGATTTCAAAATCCAACATCCGGTCGGATTGCCGGTTGTAAATCCGAACGGTGCGCTCATCGGTAAGGACGACCGCGCCATTGGTGCCCACCCAATTGTCTTTCGATTTTATGATCCCTACCTCTTTGCCGCTTTTCACGGTGACAAATTTGTCATGCACGATATGGGCGGACTTCGGCGTTTCACCCCAAAAATCCTGGCCATTGACGAGAAAATGGGCGTACCACAAACCACGATGGTGAACGTGATCATGATCTTCACCTTCGACGTCTTTCATGGGCCAATTACGGGTCATACCCGCTCCCGTGGGACCAATGACGGGATAAAAATACGGACGGGGCACATCCTTGAAGTGCAGTTCCGTAAACAATTCACCATTGATCTCCACTTTTAACCGGTCGTCGAGTTTGGTGATATTAACGCCCTTCTTCTCAGCCGCGGTAACGGAAGCAACTCCGGCGAGAACAAGAAACAATACGAGTGGGAAAGTGATGCGTTTCAGGGTCATTGTTTATTCTATGGTAATGGGTGAACGAACAGGGTCAATGTAAAACATTATTGCCGCAGGCATTGACCTCCTTGAATGGACGTTGCCGGACGTCCGCTTCTTCGAACAAAATGAAATCACATCGCCGCCGGATTCCGGGAGCGGTCGATTAGCTCTTTGGTTTAAGCACTAGGACCTGATCCAGCTTTACCCAGCCGACCCGCTGTTTGCCATCTTCCACCTGGAGCCAGCCGTCCTTTTCTCCGAGCACCGTCATTTCCACTCCATCCCGGGCGGTAAAGAAACTTTTGGATTCTTCCAACGGACCATAGCGGACGACGGCTTCAGGAATGGAAACGACGGCGAAGGTGGTTTCATAACGCGACTGCCATCCGCTTGCCAAACCGGCCAGAAAAAAGCAGGCCAGTACGGCCGTCAGAAAAACGTAATTGCGAAGGGCCGGTTTCAGCGCGGGCTTCCATTGCCGCAACGCTAATAGGACCAGCAGAATCCAGAAAGAGACGGCGGTAGCAACCGTCCATTCATTGAGGGTGAAGGTGGCCACCCAACGCTGCCAGCCATTGCCGAAGGTGATACTGCCTCCGTTCGCGGTCGTGCGGGCAAATTGGAGGTTGGCGCGCAAGTCCGGATCGCGCGGTGAAAGCTGTTCGGCGAGGCGATAATTGACAATCGCCCGGCCCAGTTGATTGGCTTTGAACCGGCACGATTTTCTTCTGCGTGAATTCCGGCCGCATCGTCGCCAGCG
>JBEHZA010000471.1:0-4268 GCA_048497895.1 Verrucomicrobiota bacterium | reverse complement strand
ATTCCCGCCTGCAGCATCCTGCCGATCGGCGGCGTGCGAGTGCGCGTGACCCGCGCATATTCCAACCCCGTGCCGGAATCTGTGAAGTTCGTCACTGTCGTCAACCCTTGTGAAGCCACACCGGATTTCTGCGTGGTAAAAGTCGAATTATTTGGCGAGTTGTCGACTAGATAGGTGCCACCTTCCACCGAACTCCAGGTGAGTGTCACCACACTATTCGTCACTGCGGGCGTGCTGAGATTCAACGCGGAATACGCTCCACCCACAAAATTAGTAGTCACTGATTCCGAGATGGAATTGACACTGCCACCGCTGCCTTTGTCGTAAAATTCGTAAGCAAGCACATATGGATAGGTCGCATCATTGTCGGAATCGAGATCCAAAAAATAAGCATACGTGCCGCCCGGATATTCGGGAGTCACGCAAGTGCGCCCATTGTATTTATCGAGATCGAAATCGACGCCTTGCGTCTTCCCAAGATCACCAAGGTAATCCCAATCTTCCGCAAACGTGCCCAACGGATATGTGTCATTCACACTCGGACCGTAATCGCCAGAACTTAACGTGGTAGAACTCGAGCCTCCGAGTTTGACCCGGAAATTCGCATACCATTGCGGGATTGTTGTCCGCCCGGTGCTCGTCAAATTCACCGTGCCATTGAAACCGTCGCGTTGCACATATCCTGTCACCATGCGGCGCACGCCACTGCTGGCATTGTTCGCAGTACTGTAACCGTACGGTCCATAAATCGGGTTGCCATCATGCGCCCACCCCAGAATGGGCGAATGTTTTGAAACCGTCGTTGAACTTTCGCTGTAGAGCTTCGTCGAAGTGTTGTAATCCACATGATCACCCAGTTGATAGCGCAAGCCGATCGGATTGCTGTGCGTATGATAAACCGCCGATGGTGGCTGATGCCCCATCCCGCCGTCAAAGTTGAACGCCTCCGCCACAGGCGCATTACGATGCCAGTAATACGTCAGGCTTGTATGAGCCGTACCGGTGCCGCCCGATACTGTGCTGCCATTCCACGCCTGACCATCCAGCGCATTGAAGATCGCCACGCCATTCACCCAGATACCTGAGTAACCGGCGCTCGTCGAATCCTTGTTGCCCACCGGCAAAGTCGGCGTACGCGGAAAACGCCGCAGGTCATGCTTATTGGTCGGCCAAAATTGAAATTGCCCACCTTGCGGATTTAGCCATGGTCCCATGACGTAACTTGAAAGTCCGGGACTGTTCACATACACCCACGATGCCGAGTAAGAAATCTCCTGAATATCCGAATAGACTGGCAACGATTGCCCGCTCCAGGTTTTTGAAGTTGTACCGCTCGTCCGCGCGCTGGTCGTTTCATAAACCCGCGCGTACTGCCCGGAATAATTCGTCAGCCAGGAAGTCAGTAGCGGATCAGCCATTACGTTGTCCGCCAGCAGAAGACTCAATAACACCAACCCCATCAGAATTTCACCACGTATTGAAACTTTCATGCCCTGATCCTAGTAAAGCCAACCTTAAGAAGGGGTTAAGCCCGCTTTAGAATCCCCGCGAAGTCATTCTTAAAACCCGAAACAGAAACTCATTTTATTGAACATCAACTAGTTACAATTGGGATTTCAATGGTAAATTTAGTCCCGTATCCCGGTTTACTTTCTACCCGGATAGTACCCTTATGCGCTTCCACAATCGCTTTGCAAATGGACAAACCCAAGCCACTGTTGCCTTTCTTAATATTCCCCCGTGATTTTTCAACCCGAAAGAAGCGGTCAAAGATATGTGGCAAAGCCTCGGGCGGAATCCCTCCACCATTGTCCCGCACCCTCAGCAGCGCCACGTTCCCCTTTCGTTTCAACGACAAAATCACTTCAATTCCCGGCGGATTATGTTGAATCGCATTATTCAACAGATTCAGCATCACCTGCCCGAGCTTGAACATATCCACATTTGCCGTGATCGATTCCATCGAGTGACGCAGTTTGACGTCCTTTTGTCGCGCGAGCGGTTCAATCAAATCCAGTGTTTCCCGGGTGATCGTCGCCAGATCACACTCCTCACGAACCAATTCAAATTCGCCGGAATCCACTCGTGCCAAATCCAGCAGTGAGTTAACCAGCACGCGCATCCGCTCCGCCGCGCGCACTACCGTTTCCAACGTTTGCTTATATTCCTCCGGACTCCGGTCACGTGAAAGCGCCAGTTGCACCTGCGTCAGAATGACTGAAATCGGCGTGCGCAATTCGTGCGAAGCATCGGCGGTAAAACGCACCTGGTTTTCATACGCTCCCTCCAGTTGTTCAAAGGTCTGGTTCAATACCCGCGCCAGTTGTCCCAATTCGCTCTCCGTCTCCTTCACGTTGATCCGTTTGGAAAAATCGCCTTTCGCAATTTCATCCGCCGTGGCGCTGATAGTCATGATCGGTTGAATCGCCCGATTCGCCAGCCACCAGCCACCCGCCAATCCCAACGCCACCACCACTCCCCCGGCCACTGCCAACCAGAACGCCAGTTGCCACAAATGATGATCGATGCCCGTTGTCGATTTTCCCACCAGCATGATCTGGCCGGTGGGTATTTCCAACACCGGCTCCCGATACTTCCCTCGCGTTCTTAACGAGCGCGGGGCACGCTCATTCTCTTCCGGGCAAGGCACATTCTCTGGTGCATTCTCAGAGTGTTTATCCAGTTTTCCATCCGCTGACCAGGTCACATAATAGACCCCATTTTCCAGCATCCGCGTAAATACCTGTGCGTCATCCGGAAGCTGCCGTTCACGTCCTTTTTGTGGCGGACGCCGGTTACCAGGGCCATTGTTTTCTCCTCCGTCACCTGCAGATTCCCGGTCTCGTCGGCGTCCGTTTTCCGGGCGCGGCAAAAGTTTGGGCAAAAGTGGCTGCATGTAAGCATACAAAACCGTATCAATGTCCCGCACGCTCACCCGCCGTTCGTAAGTGAAAAAACCTCCAATTAACACCGCCACCGCACACGTCAGCAAAAAACCATGCCAGGCTTGAATACGCCAGCGGATGGATTTGGAAAACATGCCCATTCCTGCTAGATCACATAGCCATGACCCCGGCGGGTTTGAATGAAATCTTTCCCGAGCTTCTTGCGCAAATTACACACATGCACATCCAGCAGATTGGATAAAGAATCATCCTCCTCGGAAAACAGATGATTATACAACTCTGTGCGACTAACCACCTTGCCCCGTTGAAACGCCAGGAACTCGATCAACACATACTCCCGTGCCGTCAAATCCACCGGTAATCCGTTCAGAGTCACCGTGCGCGATGCCGTATCAATCGTCACTGGTCCAAACGTCAGCTTGGAACTCGCCGCCCCCACCGAGCGCCGGATCAAAGCCCGCACCCGCGCCATTAATTCCCCCAGATCAAACGGCTTATTCAGATAATCATCCGCCCCCAAGTCCAACCCCCTCACCCGGTTCCGTACTCCATCCCGCGCCGTCAGCATCAACACGGGAGTCTTCTTGGTTTTCCGCAATTGTCCCAGCACCTCCCACCCGTCTTTGCTCGGCAACATCACATCCAACACGATCGCGTCGTAATCCCAATTCTCCGCCTTATAAAGCCCCTCCAACCCATCGGCGGCAGCATCGACGGCATAGCCTTCCTCGCGGAAAGCCTGTTCCAGCCCGCGCCGCAAATCATCTTCATCTTCGATAACCAGTAACCGCATGATCTTGGTCCCGAACGTTAATACAGAACTCATGCTCATGACAGCCATTATTTCCTTTACCACCTTAAGTTAAGATGAAGAAGCCCGGGCGCGCCCCACTTTGCCAAGCCACCGCAATCAATGGCCCCAATCGCTACTCACTTTCAGACTTTAAGATTTCAAAGAACCATTCCGACAAACTTAATCATTTCACTCCTCCTTCAAACCTCTTCCTCATTCAAAATCACATACAGTACAACCGCCGCCTTCAAATTATCCCGTAATATCCCGTAATATCCCGTACAAAGCCGTACAGCAGGACACTTTCGGTTAATCCACGCCTCTGGCCGCTACCCTTTTCGGCTTGGTCATTGGGATTTCCTTCGGATTTAGTTATTCGAAAATTCGTCATTTCCTCCCCTTTCTTAGGCCATACAATCCCATACACCAAAGCCAGCCGCACCCAATTATCCCTGAATAAGCCTGAATAGCCCTGACAGAGCTCGAACCGCTCCCATATGCGCTTTCGCACCCTCATCCGGTTCCCTTCCGATCAGACCTTTCCCCATCCGTGTAAATCCGTGTCCATC
>JBEHZA010000470.1:0-4274 GCA_048497895.1 Verrucomicrobiota bacterium | reverse complement strand
GAAAATCACGTCGAGCACAGGCTGTCCGGCATCATTCAAGGGCGCGAGACGGCACAACTCGGCTTCCGCTTGGGACAAGGCGAAAGACTCCGCTTCTTCTCCGCGCAACCGGTGATATTGGGTCAGCGGAATTTTGAGCGGCTGAAGCAGCAGCTCATTCGCGGCATTGAAATTGCATTCGGGATCGGACGGACGCACACAGCGTTCATCACCCCAAAAGAATTCCACCTGGCCAAGTGAAAGCGATTGAGCGCGAACTTGCGCCGTAATGGCCGTAAACAACCGGTGAGCTACGCGACCACCAGAGAGCGCGACACAATGGCGGACGTTTGGAGCAGTCGCTTTGACCCGCTCCAGCCAGCGCGCAGCCGCAGCTTGCGCGAGAGCGACATCACTGGCAAACGACAAAACTTCAACGTTCCGCATGAGCTGAGAGAATGGCGTTGAAACGCGGGCTTAGCTGGGTTGCGGATTGTGCCAGAGATGACCGGCTTGACCCAGCAGATCGTCCGAGGCCACAGGGCCCCAGGTGCCGGCGGAATAGAATTCGCGATTCGTCAGCGGCTTACTCTCCCACTCGCGGCGAATGGCGTCCACAATGCCCCAAGCGGTTTCCACCTCATCACGACGGATGAATAAAGTGGCATCACCCGCCATGGCTTCCAGCAGGAGCCGTTCATACGCCTCGGGCGTGTAAGCGCCAAACTCGGAGTTATAACTGAAATTCATGCGCACAGGACGCAATTGCAGGCTGGTGCCCGGCACTTTGCCGTTGAAGCGAAGGTAGATGCCTTCCTCGGGCTGGAGACGCAGCGTGATCGCGTTGGAATCGAGCGTTTGCCCGCATTGTGCAGCAAACAAGACGTGTGGCGTAGGCCGGAATTGCACGCGAACTTCGCTGGCGCTTAAAGGCAGGCATTTGCCGGTGCGCAAGTAGAACGGAACGCCGGACCAGCGCCAGTTGTCGATGAACAATTTCATCGCCACATAGGTTTCCACGCTGGAATCCGATTTTACCTTTTCTTCCTGCCGATAACCGGCACGCAGTTTGCCATCCATCATGCCGGCGAAATACTGGCCGCGCACAACGTTCTTTAAAATCTCTGCCTTGCTCAACGGGCGAATCGATTTGAGCAGCTTCACCTTTTCATCACGAATCGGTTCCGCCTCCAGCGACACCGGCGGCTCCATGGCAACGAGGGACAGCACTTGCAGCAAGTGGTTCTGCACCATATCGCGCAAAGCGCCGGCTTCTTCGTAATAGCCGCCACGGGAACCGACCCCGAGTTTTTCGCTGACGGTAATCTGAACGTAATCGATGGATTGACGGCTCCAAAGCTGCTCGAAAATGGAATTGGAGAAACGGAACATCAAAATGTTCTGCACCGTTTCTTTGCCGAGATAATGATCAATGCGGTAAATCTGCTTTTCGTGGGCGTTGCGCGTCAGGTCATCGTTCAACGCGCGAGCAGATTCGAGGTCGTGGCCGAACGGTTTTTCCACCACGACGCGCTGCCAGTATTTACCTTCGTCATGTTTGCGCAGCAAACCGCACTTATGACAGTTCTCGACGACTTCCGCGAATTGGCTGGGAGAAATCGCGAGGTAAAACATCAGGTTATGACGCAGCGCCTCGTTCTGAAATCCAGTCAACATTTTCTCAAGCTTTTCGTAGGCAGCACCGTCACCAAATTCGCCCTGGCAATAAAAGAGGCTGGCGGCAAAAGCGGTCCACTTTTCCGGGTCCACTTTCTTGGTGCGGGAAAACGCTTCGACCCCCTGACGCATTTCTTCACGCCAGCTATCGTCTGATTTTTCGCGCCGGGCAAACCCCACCACGCGGAAGGGAGTAGGCATCTGGCTATCCACAAACAAATGGTACAAAGCGGGAATCAGTTTGCGCGCGGTCAGGTCGCCGCTGGCGCCAAAGATCACGATGGTACACGGTTCCACGGTCTTGCGACCGTTGTCCAGACGGCAGGACATTAATTCGTCGAGTTGCTGTAAATCGCCCATAGCAACCGTACAATGGACAAGGTCGGGGGGGATTTCAACAAATCTTGCGCTCGCCGGACGCAAAATCCATTCATGCAAATCATCAAAAAAATGATACTGCCTGTGAAAGCAAAGTCCGCAACGGCGCTGACTGCGACAAATCTTAAAAGCAAAACGGCTGGTTTTCCTGTTGGAAAACCAGCCGGTCGCGCTGAGTCGCAAGCGCGGAACCAACCACGGTTAATCGCCCGCTTTGATGGACCACATGCCCAATTGAGCAGTAGTCGTAGGAGTTGTTTTAAGTGGGTCCAGAAGTTCCACGTGACCGTCCGCGAACAGGTAGTCGTACCAGCCGTTGTGGAAGTTCAAGGTATTGAATCCGGTCAGACCGGTGGCATTCACATGACCAGGTTTGCCTGTGGCAGACGAAGTGCTGTTGCCGCCGGAAGTGCCACCGCCCGGGGAATAAATCGGCGCGATGTTACCGCAGGCCACGTAGTTGCCAGTAGAGATTAACTCGGTAATGGCAATCGTCCCGGCACCTTCTTGAAGCATGGCTCCACGGACAGCGGGGATATTGGTGATTTTGGACGTGGCTACTGAAGGGCCGACCATTGGCTGATCCGGATTCCAGATGCCGGGCACATTCGTTTGGGCAGCCACCAGCGGCATGTAGATGCCAACGCCGGTGGGCGAAGTGGAGTTCGGCGGGTAATTAGTGGCGGCGGCGGCACGGGTATCAAACATCGGCATCGAGTAGGTTTGATGCGCGCGATAGCTGCGGGTTGTGCCGCTGGTAACGAATACGTTGCCAATAGGATCAGCCGGACAAGTCAAAGTCTTGTAAGGCACGATGGCACTGGGGGTGGCATCCACGATCGGCGGAACGATGATCGACCAACTGAATTGGGCCGAGGTCAAGGTGCCACCGAGATAGGTGTTAATCAGACCGCTCCAGCCGGCATGGCTGGTATCCGGCATGATCAAGCCGGCGTAAGGTATTTTATCAGACATATCGTTCTGATACATGGTCATCGCGCTGCCGACCTGTTTGGCATTGTTCTGGCAGCCGGCCACTTTGGCTTTAATCTTAGCTTTGGCCAGAGCGGGCAAGAGCATCGCCGCCAGGATGGCTATGATCGCAATGACCACTAGCAGTTCAATCAGGGTGAACCCGGTCCCCCTCTTTGGGCCGGGCTGGGTGTAACGTTCGAGGTGTCTCATGGCTTTGGGATGGTTTGATGGTATGGGTTTACTTCCGTCATTTGGTTTTTGAATCCGCCACTCCGCGGATTTCCAAACTAAATTGGGGCACACACTCCCCCGCCACTACTTTGAATTTTTGCACCCCAATCCACCTCTTATACTAGGTTTATGCGCTCAAACCGTCTATAGGCATTTCGGGTAGTATCTGAATTAAGTGAATTAATTTATTTTTTATAAGGTCGTTTTTTAGCTATTAAAATTAATCTATAAAGAGGTCGATTTAACCTTCTTATATTCGTGAATTTTCTACTGCTTAAAACCGGGTTTTGAGCGGCTGGAAAAGCGGATGGGGAAAATAAAAAGGGCTGGTTTCAGATCGAAACCAGCCCACTGAAAGACCAGAGATTTAAGCAGTTATGAAACGGTCTAATCTCCTGCTTTGATCGTCCACATGCCCAATTGAGCCGTGGCGGTCGTGGTCGTCTTATTCGGGTCGAGCAGATCGACGTGACCATCGGCAAACAGGTAATCGTAGGAACCGTTATGATAGTTGAGCGTGTTGAAGCCAGCAGCGGCGCCGGTGACATGGCCGGGACGGGCACTGGCTAAAGTGCTGTAGGTTGTCGTGCCATTGCCGTTCGGGCAGTAAAGCGGAACGCCCCACGAGCCTTGTCCGAAGGCATTATTCGGATTAATCTGCTCGGTCAAGGTAATGGTGCCAACGCCGTCTTGCAGCATCGCTCCACGAACCGACGGGATGTTGGAACATTTCAGGTTGGGCCAACTAATGGCGCTCATATTGGCATCCGGTGTCCAACCGGCGGTATTGGTGATGCCTGACAGCATCATGAAGATACCGACTCCCGTGGGCGAGGTGCTGTTCGGCGGCCAATTCGTCGTGGAACTGGTGCCGGAACGACCATCAAACAAAGGCATATTGAAGGATTGATGACCGCGCCAGCTTTGGAGGCCGTTACCGCCGGTGGTAAGAATGTTGCCATAAGGATCAGAGGGGCAACGCGTGGCCTTGTAAGGAGCGGGCACGAAAGCCGTATCCTGAATAACCGGGGCCA
>JBEHZA010000469.1:0-4302 GCA_048497895.1 Verrucomicrobiota bacterium | reverse complement strand
ATGGCAGGGACCGCGCTCTTTTATCTGCTCTACGCTGTCCCTCTCATCGGCCTGCTGGCGTGGGGCATGGTCACGATGGCAGGCATTGGAGCGGTGTTCGTGGCCACGATCACCGGATTGCGGCGGGAAAATGAACGGGAAAAACCATTGGTGACCGCCGCGGCTGTTCCGCCGCCGTTAGCTGCCGATGAAACCATGCTGCCGCGCGTCGGTTTTTGGTGGCGCTCCCTGGCCACGCTGATTGATCTCGCGTTGGTCTTCTTCGTGGCCGCGGTAACCCACAACCCGCTGATCACACTGCTGTTCCTGGGTATCTACCACATCGGCATGTGGGGCAGCAAAAGCACTACCCTCGGCGGAATTGTGCTGGGACTTAAAATTGTGCGCACAGATGGCCGCCGGATGGGTTGGGCCGTCGCGATTGTACGATCACTGGCGAGTATTTTTTCTGCGCTGGTATTTGGAATTGGTTTCTTTTGGGCGGGCTGGAGTCGTGACAAGCAATCGTGGCACGACAAGATTGCAGGCACCATCGTAGTCAAAGTTCCCAAAGGCGCGGCGTTGCTCTGAAGCCGGCGATTACCTTCCCATTACGGTCCGCTTGATCACGTCATAAACCGCCGTCGAATCGATTGACTCACTCCCCGCCCCTTCGGTCAGGAGCACCGGATAATCCAATACGCTCTGGGGACGGCAGCCATGAGAACCTTTGACCAGTGACGCATCCAAGGGGATGACATCCATCAGCATGCGGAAACCCAGTTTCTTTTTCAGCAAGCGCCAGATGATTTTCAATTTCACTGCTGGAATTTTGGGATCGAGAAAGAGTTCCACGGGATCGTAACCGGGCTTGCGATGAATATCGACGCACCGCGCGAAATCCGGCGCGACTGCGTCATTCAGCCAATAGTAATAAGTAAACCACGCGTCCTCTTTCGCCACCGCCATCAGGTCACCCGCGCGACCGTGATCAATACCCAGTTCGCGTTTCTCCGCCGCGCCCAGCACCCGGTCCACACCCGGTTGTTGCTCCACCAACTCGCGCACGGCCTTTTCCAGTGAGGGATCGTTCAGATGAATGTGCGCGATTTGATGATCGGCCACCGCAAAGACTTTGCTCGCGCCGCAATCGAGCAATTCCAAACCGAGTTCCTCTTTGATCGTGACCCAGCCCTTTTCACGGAACAAACGATTCAAATGAATTGCCGTGCTCACTTCGGTAATGCCGTATTCGGACAGGACGATCACTTTTACGGAGCGTTGCTTAAAAAACTCAATGAGATCGCCCACGATGGCGTCAATCTGTTGCAGATCACGTGCGATACCCGGATGTTTCGGCCCGACGCGTTGCAGGTTGTAATCCAGGTGCGGCAGGTAAACGAGACTGAGCGTCGGTTGATATTTTTTCTCCGTCCATTTGGCTGATTCGGCAATCCATCGGGAAACACAATCAGCGGAACCTTGCGGTGAATCCACTCCTGCGGCGGGCCCCCAAAAGCCAAAGAAAGGAAATTCGCCCAGCTCTTTTTTAATTTCCGGACGGATTGAATACGGCCACGAATAAACATCGAAAAACTTGCGGCCATCCGCCGGATACATCGGGCGCGGCGTGAGCGAATAATCCACGCTCGCATACATATTGTACCACCAGAATAATTTCGCGCAGGTGAACTTTGGGTCCAATGCGCGCAGTTCGTCCCAGATTTTGGGCGCTTGCACCACGTGATTGGATTGTTTCCAGAATTGGACTTCCGCCAGTTCGCGATTATACCAGCCGTTCGCCACAATGCCGTGAATGGCAGGCGTCTTCCCGGTGACGTAATTGGATTGTGCAGTGCAAGTAACCGCCGGAAAAGCCGGGGTAATATGCGTCAGCGAACCCGCCTGGCAGAACGCATTGAGGCGTGGCGTGTGCGGCCCCAACAGGGACTCGGTCAAGCCGACGACATTGATTACGGCAGTGCGCTGCATCACAGGGATACTGCGAGACTCAGCCGTGCGCGTAAATCACTTTCCGCGATTGCCGGCTGTGGCGTTCCTGAAGTTCGCAGATGGATTCAACGACCTTGGGCAAATTCATTTCGTGGACTTCGTGCCCCTGACCAATGCTTTTCAAGAGCGTAATCGTCAACTCTCCGCCCAGATGCTCGCGAAATTCTTCAAAGCCGTTCAACACGATCAAATTCCCATTGGAATCCGCGTGCAGCAATTCGTTCGCGAACAATTCAAAACCCAGTTTCTCCAGCAGCACGAGAATCCGCTCCGCTGAAGCTGCATCCAGATAGCCGATGCGCCGCGCGTAAATGGTGTCCAGTGCAATGCCAATCGCCACCGCTTCGCCATGCCGGATCTTGTATTCGGAAAGCTGCTCCAGCTTGTGCGCCGCCCAATGCCCGAAATCCAGCGGACGCGCCGAGCCAAATTCAAACGGATCGCCAGAAGTCGCAATGTGATTCAAATGCAATTCCGCACTGCGATAGATCAGCCCTTGCATCGCGGCGGGATCAAAGTCATGGAGCAACGTGGCGTCGCGCTCAATCGTTTCAAAAAACTCACGGTCACGAATCAAAGCCACTTTCACCGCTTCCACATAACCGGCGCGCTTATCCCGCGGCGGCAATGAGGCAAGCATCTGAAAATCATTAATCACCGCATACGGCGGCGAAAAGGTGCCGAGGAAATTCTTTTTGCCAAAAGAATTAATGCCGTTCTTCACCCCCACGCCGGAATCATCCTGGCTGAGTGTCGTCGTGGGAATCCGCACATGCCGCACGCCGCGATGGGCCGTGCCTGCCGCCAGGCCCACCACATCCAGCAATGCCCCGCCGCCGATGCCGATCACGTAGGAATGACGATCCACATGATAGCGGTCGATCTGCGATTGGATTTCGGACACGGGGAAATACGAATTCTTCAGCCGTTCGCCGCCTTCCAAAACGATGGGCGGACAAACCAGCTTGAGAGAATCGGAAAAAGTCTCGAAGTAAGCCTGAATGCGGGCCACCAGATCGGGTTGCCCCTTGGCCAGAGATTCATCCAGAATAATCAAGACCTTGTGTTGTTCCCGGGAACTGTCTTCCGTGAGAACATTTTTCAAAACGAGGTTCGTTGAACTAAAGATGCCTTGCGTAAAAAACACCCGGCACCTGAAACTAACGCTAAACGTGCGCTCGATTGTGGACATCGCCATAAATGTGTAAGGTTGGACGCTGATTTGCCAGTTTTATTTAATCAAAGAGAACAAACTTTTCCCCCAACCTGCTGACAGCAAATATGTTTCAATCCAACGAACACGTATTAATTGTTAAATGACTGGCGGTCATCAGGTTGAATTTCCGCTTTCCAATCCCACCCGCATCCCTGAATACTGCGGCGATGTTCACCGAAACCGCCACCCTGTTCCCGCTGCTCTTTACCACGGGACTGGCTGCGGGTTTCGTCGATGCCATAGCGGGTGGGGGTGGGTTGATCACCTTGCCCGTCCTGCTCAGCACCGGCATGTCTCCCCAACTGGCGCTGGGGACCAATAAGCTGCAAGCCAGTTTCGGTTCCGGCGGCGCAACCTGGCATTTTGCGCGGGCCGGTTTAATAAATATCAGGGAATGGCGGATGGGCATTTTTTGCACCTTCATCGGAGCCGCCGCCGGAGCTTTTGCGGTACAGCAAATTGATGCCAACATTTTGCGCCGGATCATCCCATTTCTCCTCGCGGCAATTATCGCTTATAATTTGTGGCGTCCGCAATTGGGGGAAGCGGATATTCATCCGCGCCTGACCAAGCCCGTGTTTGCGACTGCGTTTGGCCTCGGACTCGGTTTCTACGATGGCTTTCTCGGTCCGGGCACGGGTTCATTCTGGGCCATGGCCTTTATGCTGGGGCTGGGCTTCAACCTTACGAAAGCCACGGCGCATACAAAGATCATGAATTTCACGAGCAATATCGCGGCGCTGTTGCTCTTTGTATTCGGCGGGCATGTGCTTTACCTCTCGGGCCTGATTATGGGAGCAGGCCAATTAATCGGCGCACGTCTTGGTGCCGGCATGGCAATTCGCCGTGGCACCGCATTTATCCGTCCGATTTTTCTAACGATGGTAGCCGCCGTGACGCTGAAGCTGCTGTATGATGGGTATTTTAAAGTGCACTAACCGCCGGGGCATAGGGGTTATCGCAATTTAAATGCGCCCCCGGACAGCGACCGTCCCCGGTCGCAGCAATGTCCGCCTGCCAAGCGGGTTTGAAATGTCTGACACTGTTTGACCAAATCACCTTGCTGCGACCGGGGACGGTCGCTGTCCGGGGAT
>JBEHZA010000468.1:0-4337 GCA_048497895.1 Verrucomicrobiota bacterium | reverse complement strand
ACGTTGATTCAAATGGGCCGTTATTTGGAAGAGCCGGACCGTGCTTTGCGGCAGGAGGTTTGGGAACTGGTGGCCAAACGGCGGTTGGAGGAAAAGGAGAAGTTCGATGAGATTTTTGAAAACATGCTCAAGCTGCGCGAGCAGATCGCGCGGAACGCCGGTTTTCCGAATTATCTGGCATACATTTTCCGCGCGCGGGAGCGGTTTGATTATACACCGGCGGATTGTGAGAAATTTCACACGGCGATTGAGCAGGAGATCATGCCCGCCGTGCGGGAATTGCAGGCGCACCGGCGCAAGCAACTGGGGGTGGATAAGCTGCGTCCATGGGATTTGTCGGTGGACCCGTTGAATCGCCCGCCGTTGAAGCCGTTTGAACAAGTCGATCAGATGGTGGAAAAGACGCAGGAGATTTTTAACCGGATTGATCAGGGACTGGGCGGGGAATTCAAGTTGATGCGGGATTTGAAGCTGCTCGACCTGGCGAACCGCAAGGGCAAAGCGCCGGGCGGTTATCAATCCACGCTGAGTGAATCGCGTCTGCCGTTCATCTTCATGAACGCGGTCGGCGTGCAGCGGGATGTGGAGACGATGTTGCACGAAGCCGGGCATGCCTTTCACGCCCTGGCGACGCGCGGGGAAGACCTGTATGCGTATCGCGGCGCGCCAATTGAATTTTGCGAAGTCGCGTCCATGAGCATGGAATTGCTGGGGAATGAATTTATCGAATCATTCTACGCGAAAACGGAAGCCGATCGCGCGCGGCGGACGCATTTGGAAGGGATTGTCGGAATCTTCCCCTGGATTGCCACGGTGGACGCGTTTCAACATTGGATTTACTCGCATCCCGGTCACACGCGGGCGGAACGCACGGCGGCATGGCTGGCGTTGATGGACCGGTTTGGCGGGGATGCGGATTGGAGCGGTTACGAAGCGGCGCGGGCCAACCTGTGGCATCGTCAGCTTCATATCTTCCTGTATCCCTTTTATTACGTGGAGTACGGCATTGCGCAATTGGGAGCATTGCAGGTCTGGGCGAATTCCAAACGGGACAAGGTCAAGGCGCTGGCGGACTACCAAAAAGGATTGGCGCTGGGCGGTTCACGTCCCTTGCCGGAATTATTTGCGGCGGCCGGTTGCCGGTTTGAGTTCAGCGCGACGACGGTGAAGCCGCTGGTGCAACTCGTGCGTTCGGAACTGGGAAAATTAAACTAGCTGCTGTCTGATTATGTCCGAAATTCCGCCTCCGATTCCTGAGCAAGCCAGGCCGCGCACGCCGATTACCACCGCGCTGCTGGTGCTGAATGCAGTCGTGTTCTTTCTGGGAATGTGGATCGAAGAAAAACGGATTTTCCCGTTTCAACAGACGTTTGCGCTGAGCCTTGCCGGGCTCAAGGCCGGCAATTACTGGCAGTTGTTGACCTATCAATTCCTGCACTCGGGAACATTGCATATTTTGTTCAATTCCTGGGGCATCTTTGTGATTGGCAGAGCAGTGGAAATGACGCTGGGCGGACGGCATTACTTACGGCTGTATTTGTTGAGTGGAGTGGTTGGCGGGTTGATGCAGATGCTTGGCGCCGTGCTGGCCCCGGCACATTTTGGCGGATATGTGGTGGGAGCTTCAGCAGGGTTATTTGGTCTGGTGGCGGCCTTTTCGATGTTGTACCCCGAGCAACGGCTGACGGTGCTGTTGTTCTTTGTCATTCCTATCTCGATGAAGGCAAAGACATTGCTCTGGGTGGTGACGGTTTATGCGTTGATCGGAATGATGGGCGTTTTCGAAGATAACATTGCGCATGCGGCACACCTGGGAGGCATGTTTGGCGGGCTTACCTATGTGCAAGCGCTTTTGTATCTGTATCATAGAAACCGCCGGGCTTAGCGGGATCAGGACGGGCGGTCGAAAAAATAAAATGACCGTTGAAATCCCGAGGGGGTGCGGCTAGTTTGCGTAAACATGCTGGATGATCGAGATTACATGCGCAGGCCACCTGAGCGGTTTGAGTGGAGGGTGGTGACGCTGCTCATTTTCATCACGTCCACATGTTTTATCTTCCAGGCGATTGCAGAGCAGGATGGGAGTTTTCCGGTCGCCAAGTACCTGTATTTGACGCGGGAAGGCATTTTTCACGGGTACCTGTGGCAGTTGATCACGTTCCAATTTCTCCACGGGAATATTCTTCACCTCGTCCTGAATATGATCAGCCTCTATTTTATGGGGAAGATCGTGGAGGAATCCTATCCGGGAAAAGAGTTCCTCAAGCTGTATTTTGTCAGTGGAGTGGCGGGCGGATTGCTGCACCTGCTGTTTGCGCTGGCGTTGCCGTTGCGGTTTGATGTGCCGATTTTAGGGGCGTCGGCAGGAATCGCCGGATTGTTTGGCGCCGTGGCGCGGATTCACTGGAACAACCGGTTGCAGATGATGTTTATTCCCATGGGTTCCGGTTTCAGTGGCAAAGCTTTGTTTTGGGTGGGCGTGGCCTTTTCGGCGGTGGGCATGTTGATGCCGCGAAGCTCGATTGCACATGCGGCTCATTTGGCCGGGTTATTGATGGGATGCGCTTATGTTCACTGGCAGTTGCAGTCCGGGACCGGGTTTTCTTTTCCGGCTTTTCACCGCCAGCCCAAGGAATTAGTGCGCACAGCATCCCGTGAGCAAGCCACATGGAAACGGGCTAAAACAGTCGAACCGGAAGAAGTTCCGGCCGGTGAATTCATCAGCCGGGAAGTGGACCCGATTCTGGATAAAATTTCCTCCCAGGGCATTCACAGTCTGACAGATCATGAACGGCGGGTGCTCGAAAAAGCGCGGGCGAAGATGTCGAAGCGCTGACCGGATTCCTCAAGGGGTATCTCCATCGGTTGTTTTTTAACGTTCCAGCATTCAAGTACCACTAGACTCCCGTCTTTTGACCTCCTAATCTCTGGGCATGATTCAACGCTATTCACGCGCGGAGATGCGCGAGATTTGGACAGACGAAAACCGGTTAAAGATCTGGCTGCAAATTGAGATGCTGGCCAGTGAAGCCCTCGTGAAGGAACGCATCGTGTCGAAAAAGGATTTCGACATTATGAAAGCCGGGGCGGCCTATTACTTTGAGCATTCGAAAGAACTGGTCGAACGCCAGAAGGAGTTGGAGAAAACGCTGAACCACGACGTCATTGGTTTCACTACGGCGGTCTCGGAAAAAATTAACCATCAGGCGAGCCGCTGGCTGCATTTCGGCCTGACGAGCAGTGATATTGTCGATACGGCCTTTGCGGTGCAGATGGTGCAATCAGCGGATATTCTGATCAAGGACGTGCAACAACTGCGGGTGATCATTGCGCGCCGGGCGAATGAGCACAAGTTCACGCCGTGCATTGGACGCAGCCACGGCATTCATGCGGAACCGACGACCTTTGGGCTGAAGCTGGCGTTGATGCACGAGGAATTTGGCCGCGCTTTGGAGCGCCTGCAACGCGTGCGCGAAGTGGTGGCCGTGGGTAAGGTATCCGGAGCCGTGGGCACGAGCGCGCATCTGTCTCCGCGGGTGGAGCAATTTATCTGCAAGAAATTGGGCTTGCGACCAGCGCCGATCGCTACGCAAGTGGTGCAACGGGATATTCACGCCGAGTTTATGAACGCGCTGGCGTTGATCGGTTCGAGCATTGAGCATTGGGCGGTGGAGTTCCGGCATTTGCAACGCACGGAAGTTCTGGAAGCGGAAGAGCCGTTTACCAAGGGCCAAAAGGGTTCCAGCGCGATGCCGCATAAACGTAATCCGATCACCTGGGAACGACTGACGGGGCTTTCACGCGTGTTGCGGGGTAATGCCATTGCCGCGCTCGAAGACGTGGCGCTGTGGCATGAGCGGGACATCAGTCATAGCTCGGTGGAGCGGATTATCTTCCCGGATTCATGCACATTGCTGGACTATATGTTCGGCCTGTTGACCCGGCTCATGGATGGGTTGCTTGTGTATCCGGAGAACATGAAGAAAAACCTCGGGCTTTCGCTCGGGATGTGGAATTCCCAGACGGTGTTGCTGGCGTTGATCAAGAAGGGGCTGACGCGGGAAGAGGCGTATCACCTCGTGCAACGTGGCGCGATGAAGACCTGGGAAGTGAAACACGCGGGGCGCGATGACGCAGACTTCCTGGAAGTGCTCAAAGCCGATCCGGAAGTGGCGAAACATTTCAAAGCCGGTGAACTCGAAAAACTGTGCTCGCTGGATTTCCATTTCAAGGAAGTGAAAAACCGGTTCAAGAAGCTGGGGCTGTAAGTTGCGAATGAGCAAAGAGAGCAGGATGCCGCGATGTATTGTGATTGCCGGCCCCATTCGGGCCGGCAA
>JBEHZA010000467.1:0-4373 GCA_048497895.1 Verrucomicrobiota bacterium | reverse complement strand
TGCACGGCCACCGCCGTCAGCAGCACGGCTACCCAATAAGTCGGGAACAAGCGGGAAGCACGGGAAACGACAAAGTCCATGGGACGCTCCACCTTTTGAAGCGTCATGTAAATGACGAAGCCGCTAATCATGAAAAACAATTGCACTCCGTAATGCCCGTGGAAGAAATCAAACGGCGGCACGTGGGCGTAATCACTGGCGCGGGTGAAGAGATTGGTAAAATGATAAACCAAAACCGCCAGGGCGGCGATTCCTCTCAAGCAATCCAATTCCAAAACCCGTCTATTCATTGATGACTAATCTGCGTCGTTTTCAAATGTCGCAGGAATTGTGCGCATATTTGGCGCAAATGTAAATTTTTCCTGCACAACAGCAATTCTACGGAAAACGAAATGAATGAGCGACGGGATTTAGCCCGGAAGAGTAACTGTGGGATCTATGCTGATGCGACCGGACAATTCGCGGTTCCAGAGTTTTAAGAAAACTCGGATTTGAACGCGTTGCTTCAGGTTGCGGCGGTTTGTCCGTCTTCCATTCCTGAAGCAACGCGTTAATGAATTGCGGCTGGTTTATTTATAACTACTTCTTCGCTGCGGCCGCCCGTTTGTCATCGAGGTTCTTGTTTAGATCGGCCACGTCGAAATCAACCTTGGCGCCACCAGTCGGAATTTCCACTTTGGCTGACCAGAGGATGCCATTGATAACGAAGCGGCGTTGGCTTTCGAGGCCCCAATTCTTGTGCAAGTCGCAACCCGTAAAACCAAAGCCACGCCCGCCATTCGGACGTTCATAAGCCCAGCCGATAATTTCTCCGCGGCCATTGTGCGCTTTGGCATCGGCAGTGGAACGTGATTTGTCCGGCACTTCGCCCACGAGCAACGGCGTAACGCCTTTCATCTCCGGCGCGAAATGCAGGTTGTAAAGCCAGCCGTCACCTGCCGCCGTGAAAGGTTCCACGCCGCGCATAATCGGATGATTTGGGAAATCTTTGAACGACATATTCCAGTGACCGCGGCAGCCGATGTCATGCACCCACACGCCGCCCAGCCAGCCTTTGACCTGTTCATCCGGGCCCTTGGGGAAATCGACAATCTGGTGCAGCATGACAATGCCCACGCCGTCATCAGATAATTTTTGCATTAACTTGAGCCGTTCCGGTTCAAGGAACGGTTGCTTGCCGCCGCCGTCCATATAGAGCACGACACTCTTGGCGCCTTCAAAAATCTTTTCATTTTTCGGCCAGCCTTCGCGCGCCATTACGGGGAATACGCCTGGTGTTTGCTTGAGCCAATCCATGAACAACGCGCACCCGGCGAAGTATTCATGCTGACCGGTTTTATTGCTGACGCTGCCAGCCAGCAGAACAATTTTCGTGAGCTTCGGATCCTTCGTGTCCACTTCAAGTGGCACTTTGGATTGATCATATTGGTTGGATTCAGCCGCCATGACACCGGAGGTGAAGAGCGTGAGGCCGAGACAGAACAGGGACTGGAGGTAGTTGCGCATGTGTTTATGTGGTAGTTGGAATCAGGTTAAAATTTCTTTGATGACGTGTCCGGAAACATCGGTCAGACGGAAATCCCGTCCGGCATAACGATAGGTGAATTTCTCATGATCGAAACCAAGCAAGTGCAGCATGGTCGCGTGCAGATCGTGAACGGTGGTCGGATTTTCCACGGCCTTGAAACCAAATTCATCCGTCGCCCCATAAACAGTGCCGCCCTTGATGCCGCCGCCTGCCAACCAGACGCTGAAGCCGTAATGATTGTGGTCTCGGCCCATTTTCGATGTGCCGGACGCATTCAATTCCACCGTGGGCGTGCGGCCGAATTCACCGCCAAATAAAATCAATGTGTCATCCAGCAATCCGCGTTGTTTCAGATCCTGGATTAACGCCGCCACCGGTTGATCAATGTCCTGCGCGAGTTTTTTATGATTCTTCTCCAGATTATCGTGGTTATCCCATGGCTGGCTCGCGCCGTGCCAGAGTTGGACGAACCGGACGCCGCGCTCAAGTAGTCGGCGCGCGATCAGCGTTTGACGGCCATGCACGCTGTTGCCGTAGAGTTGGCGCATAGACTCCGGCTCTTTGCTGACGTCGAAGGCATCGGCCGCTTCGATCTGCATGCGGTAGGCCAATTCAAAAGATTGGATGCGCGCTTCCAACCGCGCGTCGTGCTGGCGCTTCTGTTCATGTTCCACGTTCAGTTGCTGCAAGAGATCAAGCTGTTGGCGCTGTTCTTTGAGCGTGGTGTTGTTATTGCGGATGTATTCGATCAGTTTCTCAATCTGGCGATGCTTTGAATCAATGTAGGTGCCTTGATAAATTCCCGGCAGAAAACCGGACCGCCAGTTGTCCGAATCCTTAATCGGATAACCACCAGGACACATGGAGATAAAACCCGGCAGATTTTGATTCTCTGTCCCCAAGCCATAATTGATCCACGAACCGAAGCTGGGCCGACTCTGCAAAGCATCGCCACAATTCATCAGCATGAGCGATGGTTCATGATTCGGCACTTCCGCCTGCATGGAACGAATCACCGCAATGTCGTCGCTGCACCCGGCAATGCGCGGGAAAATATCGCTCACTTCCAGACCGCTCTGGCCGTATTTCTGAAATTGAAATGGCGAAGCGAAGGCCGCGCCGGTTTTCCGTTCCGTGCGCAGGTATTCGCCGGGCAACGCTTGCCCCGCATATTTAGTAAGAGATGGCTTCGGGTCGAACGTATCCACATGGGATGGACCGCCGTTCAGAAAGAAATGAATGACCCGTTTGGCCTTCGCCGGAAACGGCGGCGCTTTCGGTGTGAGCGGGTTGACCGCTTCACTGGCTTGCGCCCGTGGAGTCAGGGCAGGTGTGCCCAACAGGGACATTAGTCCCATCGTCCCCATGCCCATGCCGCAACGGCGCAGGAAATCGCGCCGCGTCAGAAACGCGTCTTCGAGACGTAGCGGGTGATGTGGCATGGGTTGGCTTATTATTACGTTGGTCCTTCGTTCTAATCAACAAACATGAGTTCGTTCGAGAGCAGTAAAACCTGCGCGTATTTTTCCCACGGCGAGAGCGGTTGGGGCGGAGCGCTGGGCAAGCCGCCGAATTCCTTTTGCGCATTCCATTCCCGGGGCGTTTCACTATCGGTTCCATTGACCGGCGACACGATGCTCAGGACGGGCATCCATTTAAAATCGTCATTGTTCAAATTCGCCCGATAATCGACCACGAAATCCAGCGTATCACCTGGCTGCACTTCGATGCGGGCGAAATTAGCCTCCGCCTTTTCATTGTGCAGCGTCCAACTGCCCAGCCGTCCGGTGCGGCTGGAAATGAGTTGCGCGCGAATGCCATCGCCCTGCGTGTGTTCATGCACAATCGTGCTGGCGATGGAAACCACCATGCTTCGAGGTGCGGTCCAACGGCGGATAGCCGCATGCTGAAGATCGTTGCCGGCATGGCCGCCTTCGGCAGTGAGTTGCACCCAGCCCAGTTTGGCATCCGGCCAATCTTCGCCCCCTTGCCACGCTTCTTCGGTGAAGTAGGGCAGGGGAGTAAACGATTTCATTCGCTGTGTGGCTTCATCGTATTCTCCGTAACCATAGTGCCACGCAGTTTCAATAGGCTTTGGGATTTCCGGAGCGGGTTCGGTTTGCAACGTCTGAATAAAGTTCAAGGCCGCCGTGGTTTGTTTGGGCGTGGCCGGGCGTTGATAAATGAGTTCGTAAATCCGCTCAATCCGTTCGCGCGGATCGCGGGTTTGTTTTATTTCCGGGCGTTGGATCAGAGCCCGTGCCCGATCCTGAACGAACGGACTGTTCATGAGGAACAAAGCCTGTTGTGGCACGGTGGTGTTGGGACGTTCTGGACTGTGCATGTCCGGGTTTGCGAAATCGAATACCCGAAAAACTCCGGGGAGGTATTGCCGGTCCACCAGTCCGTAAAGCGTGCGCCGTTTGCTGGACGGTTTTCCGAACAAGTCATCCGGCTTGCCGCCCATCTGCGGGTTTAACTCACCGCTGGCCGTGAGCAGGGCGTCGCGCAGTTCTTCAAATTCCAACCGCTGCCGATTCATGTGCCCGAGCAGGCGATTGGCCGGGTCAATGGCGAGACCGCGTTCCGTTTCGTCGCTGCTTTGTTGATACGCACTGGAGAGTAGGATCAAGCGGTGCAGTTTTTTGATCGACCATCCTTCGGCCATGAAACGTTGCGCCAGCCAATCGAGCAGTTCCGGATGGCTCGGTGGTTGGCAGCGGGTGCCAAAGTCACTGGGCGTGCGCACCAGCCCTTCGCCGAAATGGTGAAGCCAGAGGCGGTTGACCATCACGCGTGCCGTGAGCGGATTGTCTTTGCTTACGATGGCTTGAGCCAATTCCAG
>JBEHZA010000466.1:0-4379 GCA_048497895.1 Verrucomicrobiota bacterium | reverse complement strand
TCTGTTGCCGCGTCCGGCAACGGAAGCACGTTTCCCCCCAGTTGCCGGAGACCTTGACTGACTTCGCCCCTTCCTCCCAATGCGAAACCGCGTGGCCAAAACGAACATCGGCTCCATGCCTCACAGCCAGTTCGGCCAAAGCCTGATCGAATAACGCCCGTTCCACCTGGTAAGCGTGCGGAAAACTGCCGGGCAACGCATTTTTGAAATCAAACCGGAATTCCTGCTGCGTGCGTTCGGACGCAAACAACGCGCCCTCTTTTTTCAACGCGTAAGGCGCACGATCCAAATCCAACCCCAGTTCCATGAGAATCGGCACGCAACGCGGCAAGAGCGATTCACCAATATGAAAACGCGGAAACGTCTCTTTCTCGAAGACCACGACACGAAAACCCATCCGGGCCAAATATCCCGCCGCCACCGAACCGGCTGGACCGGCCCCCATAATCGCTACGTCCCAAATCGGGTTCATGCGTATTCCCACCGTTTGAAAATAAGCGAGGTATTGATGCCGCCAAACGCAAAATTATTCGACATGATGTAATTGAGTTTCGCCTCGCGAACCTCCGTCAGATAATCCAGGGCCGCACAACGCGGATCGACCTGCTCCAGATTAATCGTTGGCGGCAACCAGCCTTCCCGCAATAACTCGATACAAATCCATGCCTCGATCGCTCCACAGGCACCGAGCGTATGCCCCATGTAACTCTTCAACGAACTGATGGGCACAGGCCGCTGAAAGCAATCCAACGTCGCCTGGCTCTCCGCAATGTCTCCCACTTCCGTCGCAGTCGCATGGGCATTTACATAATCAATCTGATCCGGCAACAGTCCGGCGTCATCCAACGCCTGGCGCATCACCGCCTGCATGCCTTCCCGTGAAGGCGTGACGACGTGGCTGCCTTCACAATTCGTCGCGAACCCCACCAGTTCCGCCAAAATGGGTGCGCCACGTTTTTGCGCATGTTCTAAAGATTCGAGAATCAGTGTCGAAGCGCCTTCACCTACCACCAGACCATCCCGGTTAACATCAAAGGGACGCGGGGTTTTGTGCGGCGTATCGTTTTGCTTGGAAGTCGCGAACAGGACATCAAATATTGCGGCCGAAGCCAGATGCAATTCCTCCGCTCCCCCGGCCAGCATTACATTCTGACGGCCAAACTTAATCGCCTCGTACGCATAACCAATCCCCTGACTGCCCGCCGTGCAGGCCGAGCAAGTGGGAATAATGCGCCCATGCACTTCAAAAAACTGCGCCAGATTAATCGCGCAGGAATGGCTGATCATCTGAATGAATCCCGCGCCCGTAATATCCTCCACCGTCCGGTGGCGGCTGAGTTGCGCAGCAAAATGATCCAGTGCCGGCGGCGAACCAGAGGTCGAGCCATAAGCGATCCCGGTATTCGCACTCTCGATATGTTCTGTCCCCAGGCCCGCTGACTGAATCGCTAATTCCGTGGCCCGCGCCGCCATTAGAGACATCCGCCCCATACTGCGGATTTTCTTGCGCGGAAAATGCGCCGGGCGCTCAAACCCAACCACCTCCGCCCCCAAACGCGTGCGCAGCCCCGTGACATCATTCCATTCCGGCTTAGCCATAATCGCCGACCGCTTGGCCAGCAATCCGGCTTTGACCGTGCTCCAATCCATGCCCAGCGGACAAAGTCCCGCCATTCCAGTCACGACAACTCGATGGGTCAAGCGAGACCTCCATTCACCGAGATAACCTGGCCCGTAATATAGCCCGCGGCATCAGAAAATAAGTAAGCTACCAACGAGGCCACCTCTTGCGGCTGGCCCAGCCGACGCATCGGAATGTGGCGAATGATTTCCTCCCGTTCCGGCAAATCCGCGAGCATATCCGTTTCAATCAGTCCGGGCGCCACGCTGTTCACAGTAATCGAACGCTTGGCCAATTCCTGCGCCAATGCTTTCGTCGCCCCGATAATGCCGGCCTTTGCAGCCGAATAATTCGTTTGGCCCCGGTTTCCGATGATGCCGGAAACAGAGGATAAAGTGACAATCCGCCCACCTTGACGCGCACTCACCATCGGCATAACCAGCGGATTCAATAAATTGTAAAACGAATCGAGGTTTGTCCGCATTACCCGATCCCAGTTTTCACCGGTCATCGACGGAAAAGAGGCATCTGCCGCAATGCCGGCATTGCACACGACTCCCCAATATGGACCGTGCTTTTCCATTTCCGTAGTCAGCGCCGAGCGGGTTTTCTCCCGGTCGGAAATATCGAACGGCAATAACGTCGCCTTGCCACCGGCCGTTTGAATTTCGTCCAACGTGCTTTGAGCAGCGGCTTGATTACTGAGATAGTTGAGGGTGACCTCGAAGCCGTGGGCCGCGAGGGCTATGCCAATGGCCCGCCCAATGCCCCGGCTCGCACCGGTCACCAATACTCGCTTTGTCATTTGTTTAACCCTTGCATGATTGCGTCCATATTTTGCGGCTTAAAGACACTCAAGTCCGCTTTCTGAAGCAACTGTCCGGTTTGCGCATTCTGAATGCTGCATTCAAATCGCGCCAACTGTTGTTCTCCCCACACATGCGTCACTTGAACCCGGAGCGTTGTTCCGAATTGGAACACTGCGCAGTACGAAGTAAATCGCGGTGTCCCCAGCAAAAAACCAACCTCGATCGGCTCACCTTTATTCCGGCGCTGACATCCGGAAAACACGGCAATGGTTTGCGCCATATATTCAATGCCTACATAAGACGGCACACCGGTAGCGTCACTGAACGGCACACCCGCACGTATATCGACCTCGCATATAGCCGTAGTTTCTCCAGCCTCCACCAACCGATCCAGCAAAATCATTGGCCGCCGGTGCGGCATCAGTTCTTCCAACGGTGGAAAATTCATCGTCGGCATATCCACCCTCCAAAGTTGGCCGGTATTCGCCCTTCCGCTTCATTTCCAATTAACCACCGGAGAAATTCAAATACCGGATTTCCCTGCGCACCGGACGGAGCTGAATCCTGAAGTGAAGCGCGACTAAAACGGAGCGCGAGCCCATCGCGAGCGGCTCCGGATTCAAATAGAAAAGCCACGGCGTAACGGTCAGGTTCAGGCGCTGATTCCACCTGAAACGGTTCCGGCACTGGTTCATCCGCCAACGTCAGCAGCACCGGTATCTGTGGATATTTTTTCAACAACCCCACTACTTCCAGAATTGAGCAGGCCAACCCGGATGCGCCAGCGCTGATCGTGCGCGAGAGCAAAGTGTTCTTCACCGCCAGATCAAAATAAGAGGCAGGCGTTTGATGCACCGAGTTGCTGAACAAGGTTGGCGACAAGGGCAACTGATTATGAATCGAATCAAATAATTGTCGCATGGCGGCAATTTCACCATAGCGGGAACAATGGACATGATGAACCCGCTGCGGATTGATTCCCCCAGCCTGACACGCCTCAAAGGCAACTTCCAGAACCATCCGCACCATCTGCCCGCAGCGCCGCCGGATCATGGGTGAAACCGCCGCGCAAGGCGGCATAAGTTCCCCTTTCGCCAACTCTCCGCCTTGCCGCAGCCATTGCTCCCAGGATGATCGATTCGTCAAACCAGGCGCCCACGCCGCCCAGGTGCGAAGCTGAATGTTTCCACCTGCTTCCGGTTCACGTTCCGGGACAATGCTGGAATGATTGCTGCCAATAATGACCGCGCAATTGCTGCCACCAAAAGCAAATGAATTGCTCAAAAAATTCACTGGCCCGCCCGCCTCAATCGACGTCCCGGCTTTAACCAGATTCAATGAGGGCATTCGCTCATCCACATTTCCGTCCCAAAGATGCGGCGGCAACGGAATACGTTTTCTCGCGGCTTGAGCCAGCGCCAGCCAGCAGAAACCCACTTCGATCGCGCCCGCAGCCCCAAGGCAATGGCCAGTCAGCGGCTTCGTGGAACTGGCCGGAATGCTTCCAAAAACCCGGTGCATCGCTGCCGCTTCCATTGCGTCATTATGCGGTGTTCCCGTGCCGTGCAAATTGAGGTACTGAATCCCACCCGGCTCCAGCCCAGCTTCCGCCAGCGCCAACCGCACCGCTCCTTCCGCACCGTTCCCCTGTGGATCAGGCGCGGAGATATGGTGCGCATCACTCGTTTCCCCCACGCCCAGCAGTTGAATCGGCCCTGCCTCACGTGAAAGAATGAAAAGCGCCGCCCCTTCGCCAATGTTCAACCCGGCGCGCTGGCGGCTCATCGGATTGCTCACGCCGCGATCGAGCGAGGCCAACGCCTCAAATCCGTTCAACGTGAGCTGACATAATGAATCCGCTCCGCCCACCAACACGGCGTCACAGATTCCAGTCGCAAGCAGCGCCTGAGCAGAAGCGAAAGCTTTGGCGCTGGAAGAGCAAGCCGTAG
>JBEHZA010000465.1:0-4380 GCA_048497895.1 Verrucomicrobiota bacterium | reverse complement strand
CCGGATCAGTGGCCGCCGGATTGCCCGCGTCAAAATGCGTTGCCGAAGTCGCGGCCAGATGTCCACCCGCGGAGAAGCCCATCACCCCCACCCGCTCTGGTGCAATGCCCAATTCCTTTGCATGTTCCCGCACATAACGCAGTGCCCGCTGCACATCCTGCATCGGCGCGGGATGGTGGTAACGCGGCCCCAGCCGATATTTCAACACGAACCCCGCCACACCGCTTTCGTTCAAATATTGCGCCACCTGCACGCCCTCGTGATCGAATGCCAAAATCTTATACGCTCCGCCCGGGCAAATCACGACGCCTGCCCCATTCGCCTTTCCTTTCGGCGGCAGCAAAATCGTCAACGACGGCTTGTCGATATCATCTTTGCCCACCGCTCCTGGCGCGCCGTCCGGCCAGAGCTCAACCGTCTTAAAATCGTTAGCGGGATCATTCGCTGCCCGTCCGGTGGAGCAAAGCACCAGTCCCAACAGGCCGGCGGTCAAAATCGTTTTGAAGCGGTAAGGATTCATGCAGTCAGGATATTTTGTGATTTAAAATAATCGAGCCAAACCGTCACGGCCCGGGTTTGAGAAAATGTTCAAAGAATGTGTAAATCTGCTCGTTGGATTCCGGCGTCGGCGGATGATCGGGCCGATTCGTCATCGCCACCCGGTTCGTGTAACCCAAAAATTGATTCACCGCGATGGCGTAATTCAACACCGGCCAGCGCGCCCGGTAATCTTCCGAGCCACCCGATACCAGAAATGGCCGCGGTGCCATCAACGCCTGAAGTTCAATCAAGTCATGCCCCGCCTCCACGATCTTTTTATAAGCCCCCGTGCGTGGACTTTCCGGCGTGATCAAACCCGGCTTCCGCACCTCCTGCGGGTCCAGCCCCAAATACCACGGCTCCCAATAATTGATACTTGGCCGCCCCTCATCGAATACCAGCCCGCCATCCGACCACACCGCGCAGGCAAATTTGTCATAAAGACACGACGCAAACATCGACCATTTGCTCCCATAGGAATGCCCGACAACTCCAATCCGTTTCGCATCCACTTCCGGCAAGTTCGCCAGCGCTGTGTGACAGTTCACCGCAATATACGCGTAATATGAGAGTGGCTGACATTTCGCCCCGCTCAATTCCGGCTTATACGCATTCCCGCCCGGCGTGCCAATCGACAGCGTCACGAACCCGCGTTTCGCCAATTGATACGCAAAATCGCGCAACACCGTTTTCGGCTTTATCCCAATACTCGATTCCGGATCATAATAGGGCACGAACACTGCCGGAAACGGCCCCTTGCCATTAGGAATGAGCAAGTAGCCATTTTGCATTACCCCCGGCGCAATCTCTACCCGGATCGTCTCCTGCACAAAGTTCTCCCGCTCCTGTTTCTCCAGCACCTCCAGCTTCGGTTTTTCCAACCGAGCCGGCCATGGCCCCATTACGCTCATCCAGTAATCCAAAATCTCCTGCCGCCGCTTCGGCCAATCCGCCGGCGACTTTACCGGTTGCCCGTCATAGAAATTCAACGGCGATTTATACGCGCCCAACTGCCCGGCAAACTCCGCTGGCGGCGTGAAGTAAGGCATCAACCGCGCCCAGGCTTCTGCGCGCTCCTCCGTCCGCGCGACAGTCAAAACCGCCAGCCAAACCAACAAGCTCAATCCTAAACGTGTTATGCCAATCATGGGATTTCCCATCGTGTCATCGCGTCAAATTTCAAACAAGCCGTTAAATTATCCCTAAATCGCCCGGATAAACCCCATTCACCACAGTGGAGCGAGCCACCGTCCAACCCTATTCCCACCACAAAGGAGACTTCCGTCATTGGGATTTATTCAAATTACGTCTTTTCCTTCATCTGTTATTACGTAATCAAAGCTTTGAAGATGGTCAGTGCCGTGCGATCTATGTTATGCCGTAGGGCACAAATAAACATGCGTTGTTGCGTTATTAGTTTCATCTGCTGGGTATTGGTGGTGACCGGCGTTTTCGCCCAGTCTGAAGGGTCGCCCCGCTGGTCCTTTTCTACCGGACAGATGGTGCAATCTTCACCTGCGATTGCGCCCAACGGAATGATTTACTTCGGCACCGATAACGGAACCTTCTACGCGCTGGAACCGGATGGCTCGAAGAAATGGGAGTTCAAGACCAAAGCCGCCATCGTCAGTTCACCGGCCATTGCCGCCGACGGAGTCATTTACGTGACCTCGACGGATGAATCCCTTTACGCCCTCAATCCGGACGGCACACTTAAGTGGCAAAGCTTTCTCGGCACCGCGCTCGCCGCTTCTCCGGCTCTGGCCGTGGACGGCACGATTTATGTCGCCAGTGTGGGGGGTGAAGTCACTGCCTTCAGCCCGGACGGCACCAAGAAATGGCAGTATCTGGCGGCGGAAAGCATCGTTTCTTCGCCCGCCGTGGGCGCGGATGGCACAATCTACTTCGGCTGCCGGGATAACAATCTCTACGCCGTCTCGCCCACCGGCGAAAAAAAGTGGACCTATGCGGCAACGGATAAAATTCATGCTTCCCCTGCCATCGGTTCGGACGGCACGATTTATTTCGGCTCGCTCGACCGGAAGTTTTATGCCGTCAACCCGAACGGAAAATCAAAATGGATTTATCCCGTCAGCGATGCCATCCGTTCCTCGGCTGCGATTGGTCCGGCGGGCACAATTTATTTCGGCTGCGATGATCGTTACCTGTATGCGCTCAATCCGGACGGCACGAAGAAATGGATTAGCCCGACGGGCTATTGGATTCGCTCCTCTCCGGCCGTCGCTGCCGATGGCGTCATTTATTTTGGCTGCTACGATAACAAGTTATATGCGGTCGGCCCCAACGGCGTAAAAAAATGGGAATTCTCGACAGGGTGGTATGTTTCCTCGTCTCCGGCGATTGCCAAAGATGGCACCGTCTATTTTGGCTCGTGGGATAAATATTTTTACGCGCTCAAGGCCAATCGCGCCGCCGCCGATTCCAGTTGGCCAATGTTCCGCTCCGATCAAACGCACAACGGACGCGTCAACGTTCCTCCTCTCGTTACTGCTCGTCCTGCCACCAATGCTCCACGTGAGGCCGTGGCTGATCAATCCAAACCCGTTCTCGTAATCACTTCGCCCGCGGCCAATCTGCAGGTTTTCACTCCGGAAATCACCTTGCAAGGAACCGCCAATGACAATCTTCAAGTCACGCGCGTGGAATATCAGTTGGGCAACGCTGCCTTTCAGGCCGCCCTGGGCACGACGAATTGGTTCGCCACCGTTCGTCTGCAACCGGGTGAAAACAGCATCAACGTCCGCAGCATCGATGCCAAAGGCAATGCCTCCAACCCGGTGAAACGGACGATCACGTATGTGGCTTTAAGCCGCCTGCGGCTGACAGTTCAGGGTAAAGGCACCGTCTCGCCGGGATTGACCGAACGCGACCTCGAAGCGGGCCGCACTTACACGCTCACGGCGGAGCCGGAAGATGGTTTCGTCTTCGCCGGCTGGAGCGGTGATCTGACCAATAGCGCCGCCCGGCTGACATTTGTGATGCAACGGGACTTATCTTTGCAGGCTTTGTTTGTGCCCAATCCTTTTCACGAAATTCAAGGCGAATACAATGGCCTGATCTCCAGTGGAAATGATTTTCAATCTGATTTCTCCGGCAGTTTCAATCTCACCGCTTCGGAAAAAGGCGGTTGCCGCGGGAAAATGATTCTGGGCGGTGTCACGTATGCGCTGAACGGTCAGTTTGATGGTCTGGGCCGCTCGACCATCAACTTGAAACGGCCCAACCAAAGCCCGCTGCTGGTCACCATCAAAATTAATTGGCGCACCACGCCGGACTTAATCGCCGGGAGTGTGCTGGATGGCACCACCGAAGCAGACTTCTTTGGTGATCGTCTCGCCTTTGACGGCAAGGCCAGCAAATGCCCGCAAGCAGGGCGTTACACGTTGAGCTTATCCGGAGAAACGGGCAGCAATACACCAGCCGCTAAAGGTTTTGGCGCGGTAACCGTCGATGAAAAAGGCCTCATAAAATTGCAAGGGGCTTTGCCGGACGGCACGGAACTGCAACAGGAAGCGACGGTTTCCAAAGCGGGCCTTTGGCCGCTCTATTTGCCCTTATATGAAGGCCGCGGCGCGCTGTTCGGCTGGGTGAAATTCTCGCGGGAAGATTACGGTGATGTAAATGGCCAATTGATCTGGGTGAAACCGGCCCGTCCGCAAGATAGCTTTTACCCGGCTGGTTTTACCAATGAGGTCGCGTTGAGCGGCTCCGCCTACGTGCCTCCAACCGACAAGACGCGCGCCTTAAACTTCTCTGGTATTGTAATCGGCTTCAAAGGCGGCAACCTCAACGGTCTCGCCGTTAACCTCGCCCAATGGG
>JBEHZA010000464.1:0-4382 GCA_048497895.1 Verrucomicrobiota bacterium | reverse complement strand
GTCAACATTACGGTGACCGTGTCCACTGGTGGTGCATATGGGATTCAACAGCGCACGCTAATGGCTCCTTATCTTTCCATGCCGACTACCAGTGCGGGCACGTTGCCAGCCCGTTTGTCATTGACCGGCGCTTTTAGCAGCGCCGCGAGCCTGACTGCCTCCAGCAAACTGATCCCTTACGAGGTGAATGTGCCGCTCTGGTCGGATGGAGCTTATAAGACGCGTTGGCTGGCGATTCCATACTCCGGCACGCCGCGCAATCCCAGCGAGCAGATCAGCTTTGCCGCTACTGGCAAATGGACGTTTCCCAACGGTTCCGTGTTTGTTAAACATTTTGAACTGGCCACCAACGAACTGGACCTGACGCAACGACGGAGATTGGAAACCCGGGTGCTCGTGCGCAGTTCGGATGGTTATGTGTACGGCGCCACTTACAAATGGCGCGCGGATAATAGTGATGCGGATTTGCTCGCGACCAGTCAGACCGAGAATATTCTCATCAAAACGGCTACGGGTGTGCGCACACAGGCCTGGTATTATCCCAGCCGCGCCGATTGCCTTACCTGCCACACCAAGGTTTCAGGTGGAGTTTTAGGTGTTAACACGCGGCAACTGAACCGGAACAATACCTATCAACCCGGTCCGGTTACGGATAATCAACTGCGCACGTTGAATCATCTCAGCCTGTTCAATCCACTCTTGAGTGAGGCGAATATTTCGAGTTACGAAAAATTGGTTGCGACGACCAATTTACTGGCGTCCTTGCAGGATCGTGCCCGTTCTTATCTGGATGCGAACTGCGCCCAGTGCCATCAACCCGGTGGCGTTCAGGCCAATTTCGATGCGCGCTATGATACGCCGTTCAGCAGTCAGAACCTGACCAATGTCTCAGCTCTGGTCAGTCTGGGCGTGGACCGGGCCATGGTTATTAAGCCACAAGACATTTGGCGTTCGGTTTTATATCAGCGCGTCAACACGGTGGACCCGTTAGTCAAAATGCCGCCCCTGGCCAAAAACGCGATCGATACAAATGCCGTAGCGGTATTGGCCGGTTGGATTAACAGTTTGCCCGGTACGCCTGCTTTGCCACCGCCGACTGTTGCCCCGACGGCAGGTTTATTTAACGGTTCGGTGCAAGTGAGTTTCCAATCGCCCAATCCGACCGCGGTCTTGCGTTACACGCTGGACGGCTCATTGCCGAACGATGCTTCGCTGCTGTATAGCGGGCCTTTTTTACTGACGACGAATGCCACGGTCACGGTGAAGGCGTTTCAAGACGGGTTCGATAACAGCATTGCCGCCAGTGCAGTGCTGACGATTAACCAATTGCCGTTGCTGCAAATCGTCAGTCCCACGGATGGCAATTCTTTCATCACGCCCACCAATTTAATTCTGCATGTCAACGCGAGCGATAGCGATGGCCAGGTCGTGAAAGTTGAGTTTTTCGGCGATGACTCGAAGTTAGGCGAAAGCACAGGCGCACCCTATACTTTGGTCTGGAATAATGTCCCGCTGGGAACGCATCAATTGGTTGCCAAAGCGACCGATAATCAGGGTGGGGTGGGGGTCTCGCCGCAAATCACCTTCGCGGTGGTGTCACCACAGGTAAATATCAACTATGCCAGTCAGCAGATAACGATTACCTGGCCAGCGGGCAGCGTGGATTACGTGCTGGAAGCGACTGATAGCCTGTCCGATCCGGTTCAGTGGACGCCGGTGACGGCAACACGTACTTCAGCCAATGGGCAAATCAGTGTGATTCTGAATCTGGCTTCCGGAAATAAATTCTACCGGTTGCACACGCCGCCTTGATACCTTGTTTCCATGAACGAATTGATCGCACGCTATCTGAAGCTGGTAGAGCAATATCCGGACAAGGAACAAGCCCGGTTCAGTCTGGGCAAAGCGTATTACGATGCGGACCAGATGGATTTGGCGAAGGTGCAGTTTGAGCTTGCACTGGCCCGCAAGCCGGATTGGATGGTTGTGCAAATCTTAATCGGAAAATGCGAATTGGCGCAGGGAAATCGTGAAGCGGCGAAACTGGCGTTTGCCCGCGCCCTGCAACTGGCCATCGATCAGCACCACGAAGGCCCACAGGCTGAAATGGAACAACTCCTGAGTGAATTGGAATAAGCTCAACCGCCTAAATAAGCGCTCTTCACTTGCGGGTTTTGCCGGAGGCTGGCGGATTCTGCTTCCAGAATAATGCGGCCGGTTTCCAACACGTAACCGTAGCGGGAAATTTCGAGGGCGAGATTGGCATTTTGTTCCACCAGTAAAATGGTGATGCCATGTTGACGGTTGATCTCGACGATTTTCTCGAAGATCGTTTTCACCAGCAACGGCGCAATTCCCAGGGAGGGTTCATCCAGCATCAGGAATTTCGGCTTATTCATTAGCGCGCGCCCAATCGCCAACATCTGCTGTTCTCCGCCGGATAATGTGCCGGCGATCTGTTGCAGGCGTTCCTTCAAGCGTGGGAAAATTCCAAAGACATACTCCAGTTGCGCCTGAATTTCGGCTTTATCCGAGCGCAGGTAAGCGCCCATGCGCAAGTTCTCCTGCACTGTCAGATTGGCAAAGACCATGCGCCCTTCCGGCACATGCGAGATGCCGCGTTTCACAATTTGATGCGGAGGGAGATTGGCAATGCTTTGGCCTTCCAGAAGAATGTCGCCGCCGCGGGCTTTCAACAGGCCGGAGATGGCGCGCAGCGTGGTGGTTTTGCCCGCACCATTCGCGCCGATCAAGGTCACGATGTCTCCCTGTTTGATCTGCGCCGAAATTCCGTGCAGCGCGGGGATGGAGCCATAAGCGACAGTGAGTTGTTTAATTTCCAGCATCAGTCTTCTCCTCACCCAAATACGCTTCCACTACGCGACGATTGCTGCGCACGGCCAATGGAGTGCCATCCGCAATCTTCGTCCCGTAATCAAGCACTGCAATCCGTTCGCAAATGCCCATCACGACTTTCATGTCATGTTCCACCAGCAGGACGGAGATTTGAAATTTTTGTTTGATGAACTGAATCAACTTCATCAATTCCACTTTCTCCGTTGGGTTCATCCCGGCTGCCGGTTCATCCAACAGTAATAATTTCGGCCGGGTGGCCAGAGCCCGCACAATTTCCAACCGCCGCTGATCGCCGTAAGGCAGGCTCTTGGCTGGAAAATCACGGAACCGACCCAGGTTAAAAATCTCGAGCATTTCCATCACGCTCGCTTCGATCGTTTTTTCTTCCTTCAAAAAACCACGTCCGCGCCACCAGGAATGCAGGATTCCACTGAGGACATGCAGGTGAAATGCCACGCGCACATTGTCATAGACCGTCAGTGAGGGGAACAGGCGGATGTTTTGGAAAGTCCGGGCAATTCCATGAGCGGTGATTTGGTACGGTTTACGTTTGGCAATGGGCTGGCCGCAGAATTGAATCCGGCCTTCGGTTGGATGATAGACGCCGGTAATCAGATTGAACGCCGTGGTTTTGCCTGCGCCGTTGGGACCGATCAATCCCACCAGCTCATTTTCGTTTACCACCAGGTCCAGCGCATTCACCGCCGTCAAACCGCCAAAACGAATCGTGCACTGTTCGACTTCCAACAGCGGCGTTTTCGGCTTGGGGCTGGTCGTATCCATGATGGTCAGGAAGCCTTCTTTTTCCACAATGGCCACACAAATAAACCCTGGGGCCGGGTGAGCATCAACACGATCAGGAGCAGTGAATAGAGAATCATCCGGTAATCACCGAACTTGCGCAGTGTTTCCGTCAGCACGGTCAACAGAACGGCCGCAATGATTACACCGATATTGTTCCCCATGCCGCCGAGAATCACCATGACCACAATCTCAATCGACTTGTTGAAATCAAAGCCGGCGGGATCGATGTATTGTTTAAAATGCGCGTATATTCCTCCTGCCAGGCCGGCAAAGAATGAGCCAATGACGAACGCCGTCATCTTGTATCGGGTCGTATTAATCCCCATCGCCTCCGCGGCCACCTCATCGTCACTGACGGCGAGGAAACCGCGACCATAGGTGGAGTTCACGAGCGCCCACACCACGTAAACGGTTATGGCCGCGATGCTGAATGTCCAAAACAAGTTTGAGTAACCGGGGATGCCGGTCATGCCACGCGCGCCCCCCACCGCTTCCACGTTTTGAAAAATGACTTTGATGATCTCGCCAAATCCCAGAGTGACGATGGCAAGGTAATCGCCCTTTAACCGCAGGGAAGGAGCCCCGACAATCAATCCTGCCAGGGCTGCCATCAATCCTCCGGCCAGAAGCGCGACCGGAAAGAGAAGCCATTTTTGACCACCCATCAGCGGTAGAAGCTGGTAGGCGAAGGCCGAGCTCTCGGGCGAAGGCCTGCGCGTGTC
>JBEHZA010000463.1:0-4397 GCA_048497895.1 Verrucomicrobiota bacterium | reverse complement strand
GTTTGGGAGGCCGTGGCGATGCCTGAGAGCAACACCCGCTACTACGCGCAGGATCATGGTGAGGCGCTCTACCGGCGCAGCCTCTATACGTTCTGGAAACGCGCGGCGCCGCCGGCTTCCATGGATATTTTGAATGCGCCCAACCGTGAAACCTGCACGGTGCGCCGGGAACGGACCAATACGCCGTTGCAAGCGCTCGTGACGTTGAACGATCCGCAATTTCTGGAAGCCTCCCGACAACTGGCGGAACTGGTGTTAACCCGCCACCGGAAACACAAAGGCGCGGCGCTGGATGAAATGGCGGAACGGTTGTTATCCCGTCAATTGACTCCGGAAGAGCATGGGATTGTCGAACGCAGTCTCGCCGGGATGGAGGCCTATTACCAAAAACAGCCGGAGGCCGCGCGGCAATTGCTCGCCGTGGGTGAGTCCAAACCGTCTGGTAAATTGCCGGTGGCGGAACTCGCGGCCCTGACCATGGTCGCGAACCAATTGTTGAATCTGGACGAGACGCTGAACAAGTGAGCGCGAAAATATTATGAGTTTGCTTCACGATTATACCCGATTCGAAACCCGGCGGCAGTTTTTCGCGCGCGGCAAAAATGTGCTCGGTTACGCCGCGCTTACTTCGTTGCTGGGAAACAGCGCGCGCCTGTGGGCCGAAGACGCTGCGAAGCCGCAGGTGCAAAGCTTTCCTTCCAAGGTAAAAAACATCATCTATCTGCACATGGTGGGCGGGCCTTCGCAGATGGACTTGTACGATTACAAGCCGGTGATGAATGACTGGTATGACAAGGATTTGCCGGATTCCATTCGCCAGGGTCAGCGGCTGACGACCATGACCTCCGGGCAGAAACGGTTTCCGATTGCGCCCTCAAGATATAAATTCCAGCAGCACGGCCAATGCGGCATGTGGGTGAGCCAACTGCTGCCCGAAACCGCAAAGCATGTCGATGAAATGGGCTTCATCCGCTCCATGCACACCGACGCGATCAATCACGAACCGGCGATTCTGCAAATGCAGACGGGCAGCATGGTGCCGGGCCGTCCGTGCATCGGCTCGTGGGTCAACTATGGCTTGGGCTCATTGAATGAAAATCTGCCCGCCTTTGTCGTGCTGGTGGCGGAACCGACCAACAAGGAGCAGATTCAGGCGATTTCCGCGCGGCTCTGGTCCAGTGGCTTTTTGTCCGGAGAATACGCGGGCGTTTCCTTCCGCAGCCAGGGCGATCCGATTTTATACATCAACAATCCGCCAGGGGTCACCGGTGACTTGCGCCGCCAGCAATTGGATGGCCTGAAGGCGTTGAATGAACTCAATTATAAAAAAGTGGGCGACCCGGAAACGCACACCCGCATTCAGCAATACGAGATGGCTTTTCGCATGCAAACCAGCGTGCCGGAACTGACCGATTTGAGCAAAGAACCGGAATCTACCTATAAATTATACGGGGATGAAGCGAAGAAGCCGGGCACTTATGCCGCTTCCTGTGTGCTCGCCCGGCGATTGGTCGAGCGCGGTGTGCGCTTCGTCCAGTTGTATCTGAACAACTGGGATCATCACTCGAATGTGACTGGCCGTCTGCCGATGCAGTGCAAAGACATTGACCAATCCACCGCCGCGCTGATGACCGATTTGAAAGCGCGCGGCTTGTGGGACAGCACCCTCATCATTTGGGGCGGTGAATTTGGCCGGACCATTTACAGTCAGGGCGGCTTGACCAAAGAGAATTACGGGCGCGACCATCATCCCCGCTGCTTCACCATGTGGATGGCGGGCGGTTCGGTCAAAGGCGGCACCATCTACGGCCAGACCGATGATTTCAGTTACAACATTGTAGAGAACCCGGTCCATGTGCGCGATTTCCATGCCACGATTCTGCGCCTGCTCGGCATCGACCACCGCCGTTTCACCGTTAAATTTCAGGGTGTGGATTTAAAACTCACCGGCGTGGACGCCGAGGCTCAGGTGGTGAAGGAATTGATTGCGTAGCACGCCACTACTTTTACACGCAAAATACCGTCAACCGCTTCGGGCCATGCGCGCCTAAGACTAAAATGCGCTCGATATCACCCGTGCGGCTGGGGCCGGTGATGAAGGAGATCAGGCTGGGAAATTTAGTGCCGTATTTCTGCCGCACGACGGCGTAAGCGGCGGCAAGGTCGGGCACCATTTGCTCGCGCTTCACCAGCACGATGTGGTGCGGCGGTAATACCGATAACGCACGTCCACCCGCGCTCAAACTGGTAATTAAAATACTCCCGGTTTGTGCCACCAGCGCATCGCATTGGCTGATGCCGGCATCGCATTGTTCCATTTCCGCCACGTCATAACCGCCCTCGGTATGAACGGTTGGCAAGCCCAATGCCGGCACCGCTTCATCCGTCAATTCGCCGCTGTGCGTGGCGACTCTTTTCCAGCCATTTTCTTTCGCGAATTCGGCGAGGCGGGTTTTGAGTTCGGATGGGTCATTCAGCAAATGAAACTCCGTTTTCAGTTCGGCGGAATTTTTTGCGAACAAAGCGAGTTGTGCATCCAGATCGTCACCCACGAAAGGCAACCATTGGCTGAATTCTTTGGATTCGTGCACACGCGCGGGGATATGGTCATCGTGATGACCGGGCACTGGTGCGGGATCATGCAGCGCTTCGTGGATACGATCTAAAATTTCTTTCTGGGTGCTCATGTCAGGAACTGCGCGAACGCCAGTATTCGCGGAAACTTTGCGCGGGGATTGGCGGCAGGTCACGCGTCTTCGTCCATTCCTTCGCCGGATCGAGTGCGGAACCTTTGATCAGCGGATGCAGCTTTTGCAGCACACCCGCTAGCTTCGTGAGGGACGCGTAGAGGTAGGGGCTGTTCAACACTTCACCGGCGATCTTGAACGCGAGCTTCTCCCACCAACGCGGCTTCTGCTGCGCGGCATTGCGTCGGTTGTGCAGCAAGTGATGGTGAATATCAATCTTCACCGGGCATGCACTTGTGCACGCTCCGCAAAGCGACGAAGCATTCGAGAGATGCTTCCAATCCTGCAACCCGCGAAAATGCGGCGTTATCACCGAACCAATCGGTCCCTGATACGTGGTGCCGTAGGTATGTCCGCCGACGTTTTTGAAAATCGGGCAGACATTCAGGCACGCGCCGCAACGGATGCAGTGCAGGGCGTCGCGTTGTTCCGGGTCAGCCAGCAGGCGGGTGCGATGATTATCGAGCAGCACCACATGAAATTCTTCCGGCCCATCGCATTCCCCCGGTTGACGCGGTCCGCCAATCATCGAGTTATAACAGGTGACCGGTTGCCCGGCTCCGGCGGTGCCGAGCATCGGCAGGAAGAGTGCAAGATCTTCGAGGCGCGGCAGAACTTTTTCAATACCCATCACCGCGATATGCACTTTGGGCAGGGACGTCGTTAAGCGCGCGTTGCCTTCGTTTTCGGTAATGGAAATCATGCCCGTTTCCGCAATGGCAAAATTCGCGCCGCTGATGCCGATGTCCGCCTGGCAATATTTCTTCCGCATCACGCGCCGCGCGACCATGGTTAGGTCTTCAGGACTGTCACTCGGCACATCACCCACTTCGCGGTCGAATAATTCCTTAATCTCCCCACGCGTCAGGTGCATGGCGGGGAACACAAAGTGATACGGCGCTTCCTTGCGGAGTTGCACGATGTATTCTCCGAGGTCGGATTCAACGACTTCGTAACCCTCTTTTTCCAATGCCGGGTTCAAGTGAATCTCCTCGGCCGTCATGGCCTTGGATTTCACGATGCACTTCGCCTTTTTCTCGCGGCAGATATTGAGAATATATTCGCGGGCTTCCGCGCTGTTGCTGGCCCAAAATACTTTGCCGCCGCGCGCTTCCAGCTTCCGCGCAAATTCGGCGAGATGCTGGTCCAGATGATTAATCGCTTCCCACTTGGTTTCCGCGGCGGCCTGACGCGCGGCCTGCCAATTCTGGAAGCGGCCGACCTGCCGGTCGCGGGCCACATAATATTTCCCCAGCGCCCCGTAAATCCGGCGGCGATGATCGTCACTGCCCGCCACACGGGTGGCGTCGTCGCGAAATTGTTCAACGGGAGTATTCATCGGCTGGCCAATACTTCGGCGAGATGCAGAGTGCGAAGTCGTTTCCCCTGTCGATCGAGCAGGCCCTGAATTTGCATCAGGCAACTGGAGTCGTTGGAAATAATGTAATCCGCGCCGGTTTCCACGGCGGAGGCGCATTTGACGTCCCCCATGGCGGTTGAAATCATCGGAAACTTGGCTGCAAACGTGCCGCCGAAGCCGCAGCAGCTTTCGGCCTCCTTCATCTCGACCAATTCGAGATCGCGCACTTTTTCGAGCAACTTGCGCGGTTGCGATTTAATGCCCAGTTCGCGCAGGCCGTGGCAGCCGTC
>JBEHZA010000462.1:0-4410 GCA_048497895.1 Verrucomicrobiota bacterium | reverse complement strand
GGCTACCCTGCCTGCACGCCATCCGCAAGCGCGAGTTCGATGCCGCCGGTCATGAAATTGATCCGGCCACCCAGGCCGTATTGCCACCCCCTGCCTCATCATGAATCTGCCCAACTATTTTCTGGCGGACCTGCCACCGGAAGCCAGCTTCAGCGCGGCTATGATCCAGGAGGCGGCGCAAACGCTCAAGCGCAACCGCGAACGCTATTTGCTTGAACGCCCCACGGCAAATATAGTCCGGATTTTGAGCAATGTGGCGGAGCGCTGGCTGGAGCCGGATTACAATATCCGCCAATTGGCCCTGGAACATGGTCCGGCTAAAACCGGATTTTCCCGGGCTACGTTAACGGCGGGATTGGATGCCTTTTTCCGTCAGCTTAACGAAGAAAATCTGCACGCACTTTTAGTTCAGGAATTTGGCCACGCACAACGGCTCGATTCCATGGTCGGCAGCAAAGAAGAACGCGTGGCCGAACGGAGCGCCATGGCCATCGGGCCGGAATTGCTGGTTCACATTGCGGCGGGAAATATTCCGAACCCGACCCTGATGAGCATTGTGCAGGGACTATTGGTCCGTTCCGCGCAATTCGTCAAATGCGCTTCCGGCTCTTCTTTCCTGCCGCGATTATTCGCGCATTCGATTTATGAGTTGGAACCCAAGCTGGGCGCTTGTCTGGAAATCGCGGAATGGCGCGGTGGCACCGCTTATCTGGAACAAGCATTATTTGAGGAAGCCAGTTGCGTGACCGCAACCGGCAGTGATGAAACACTCGCCACTATTCGCCGGCAATTGCCTGCGCGAAAACGTTTCCTCGGCTACGGCCATCGGGTCAGCTTCGGCTATGTCGCCCATGAAATGTTATCCGGCCAGACGGTTCGGGAAGTCGTTGCCGCGGCGGCCCGGGATATTACGGCCTGGAATCAATTAGGCTGCCTCTCTCCGCATGTTATCTATGTAGAAAAGGATGGCGCTTTTTCGCCCATGATTTTCGCCGAATTACTGGCAGAAGAACTGGAGAAGGTCGAACAAATCGAGCCGCGCGGAGAGTTGCCACTGGAAGCCGCTGCCGCCATCGCCAACCGGCGCGCCTTTTACGAAGTCCGGGCAGCCCATGCGCCGACGACCAAACACTGGAGCAGCCCGGATTCCACCGCGTGGACGGTGATTTTTGAAGCGGAACCGCGCTTTCAACTCTCCTGCCTGAACCGTTTCATTTACGTAAAAGGCATCACGGATCTCAACGAGACTCTCCATGCCGTCGGGCATATGCAGGAACACATTTCCACTGTTGGCCTCGCCGCTCCCCAGGCGAAGGCGCAAAAGCTCGCTCAACAACTGGCCCGCTGGGGAGCCACCCGAATTTGTCCTTTGGGAAAAATGCAAACCCCGCCGCTGACCTGGCGGCACGATGGCCGCCCAAGTTTGGGCGACCTCGTCACCTGGACGGATTGGGAACACTGATTTCAGGAATTACGATTATGCGAATGGAATTGCGAAAGACGTTTCAATTTGAAGCCGCTCATCTGCTGCCGCATCTGCCGGAAGCCCACAAATGCCGCCGCCTGCACGGACATAGTTTTCAAACGGAAATTGTCGTGGCGGGCGAATGCGACCCCAAGCTCGGCTGGCTGATGGATTACGCGGATATTTCCAAAGCCTTCAAACCGCTCTGGGAACAACTGGATCACCGTTACTTGAACGAAGTGCCCGGATTGGAGAATCCGACCAGCGAAGTCGTGGCCGCGTGGATTTGGGAAAAACTGAAACCGCAATTGCCACTATTGGTCGAAGTCGTCGTGGCCGAGACCTGCACGGCGAAGGCGGTTTACCGGGGCGAATAAACTCAGGCATTCACCTGAATCAACGTCTTTACGGCGCGATTTCCGGAAGCCATGGATTTGAACAAATCCGGTAATTGGCTCAAGGGACATTCGCCATCCACAAAATCCGCCGCGCGAATCACGCCTGATTCAATCCATTCGAGAGCGCGGCGAATGCTCCGGGGTGTATGATGAAAACTGGCGAGCAAGGTGAGATTGGAATAATGGATTAAGCTGGTGTCCAACGACACACTCGTTCCAGCAGGGCAGCCGCCAAAGAAATTAACCACGCCACCTTTGCGAACGAGTTTTACGGACGCTTCCCAGGTCTCCGGCTTGCCGACCGCTTCAATCACCACATCGAATGCAGCTTTTGTCTCCGCTTGAACCGTGGCGACTAGATCACGATTGCCACTCACATCTACAATCTGTCCCGCACCTAACTGCCGGGCCGCTTGCAAACGGGATTCCCCACGCCCGGCCACAGTGACGTCACAACCTGAATGTTTCGCCAACGCGACAAACATCAGGCCAATCGGCCCGGAACCAATGATCAACACGCGCTGATTCGGACGCAGCTTGCAATCCTCCACCCCTTGCACGACGCACGCGAGCGGTTCCGTGAGAGCCGCATCGCGAAACGAAGTATCCGGTTTCAAGCGAAGCAGATTTTTTTGCACCAGTCGCGCGGGAACCACAATCGATTCCGCGTAAGCGCCGTTGAGAAACAATAAATCGTCGCACAGGTTTTCCTGTTGATGACGGCAATAAAAGCAGGCGCCGCACGGCGCGGAATTGGCCACCACCACCCGTTCGCCCAAACTCCAATCCGCCACATCCGTTCCCAGTTCGCTGATCGTCCCCGCAAGTTCATGACCGAACACGGCTGGCGGTACAATCATTTTCGCATGGTATCCGCGCTTGAAAACCTTCAAGTCCGTGCCGCAGGTCAAGGCTGCCTGAATCGCGATGCGCACCTCGCCCTTTTGCAAGGGCCGGGCCTCCACGCTTTCAACGCGGACATCTTCACGGCCATAGAGAACGGCTGCATTCATTACTTCAACTGTGCTATGATTCCCTCCCGGCGAACAACTTTTTTCTCGTCGCCTGCCCGCTCACCGCCTACCTTGTGCGGCGCATGGATCTCATTCACAAATTTATTGACCTGGTGCTGCATCTGGACGCGCATTTGGACACCATGGTTCAGCAATATGGCCCCTGGTTATATATCATTCTGTTTCTCATTATTTTTTGCGAAACCGGGCTGGTGGTAACGCCGATTCTGCCGGGAGATTCTCTACTGTTCGCTGTGGGAGCTTTGGCCGCCCGTCCGGATGGGTTAAATCTTTGGTTGCTGCTGGGCCTGTTGACGGTAGCCGCCATCGCGGGTGATACGTTGAATTATTGGATTGGCGCCTTTGCCGGAAACAAATTGCTGGCCAAATATCCGAAGCTGATTAAACCCGAGTATATTCAGCGCACGCACGAGTTCTACGAACGTTATGGCGGCAAGACCATTATCATTGCCCGGTTCGTGCCCATTGTCCGCACTTTTGCTCCTTTCGTAGCTGGCATTGGCAAAATGACTTATACCCGTTTCATGTCCTATAATGTAGTCGGCGGCATTCTGTGGATGGTGCTGCTGCTCTCAGCCGGTTATTTCTTTGGGAATATGCCGCTGGTGAAAAAGAATTTCTCGGTAGTCGTTTTGGGCATCATCTTCCTGTCGATTCTGCCGGGGATTATCGAATTTCTGCGCGAACGCAACCGCCTGAAAGCGAAGTCCGCTCCCTAATCACACCTGCCTGCTGCTCAGGAAGCCTGGCTGCCCCGATAAATCCGGGGCACACGATAAGTAATATTTGTCAGGATTTCCCACGGGATCGTTCCGCATAAGACGGCCAGTGCGGCAGCGGTAATTTCCTCGTCACCCTGACGGCCAATGAGAACAGCTTCATCACCGGCAGTCACCTGCTCCAATCGCGACACATCCACCAGCATTTGATCCATGGTGATACGTCCCAAAACAGGACAGCGGCGTCCCGAAATCAACACATACGCTCGATTACTGCCAGCGCGGGCATAACCATCCCCGTAACCCGCCGTCAACGTGGCCACGCGCATTTTTTTTGAAGCGACAAAGGTTCGACCGTAACTCAAACTATCCCCTTTCCGGATTTCTTTCACCAGACTGACCCGGCATTTCCAACTCAAAGCCGGCTGGAGATTCTTCTGCAAAATCGCCGCCGACCGGCGTTTTCCCGGTGGAACAATGCCATACACCAACAAGCCCGGGCGCACCGTGTTGAAAATTGTGTCGGGCTCGTGCAACAACGCCCCGCTGTTATTGGCGTGCAAATATTCAAACGTTCGCCCCGTTTTCGTCAGTTGTTCAACGAGGTCGGTAAATCGCTTTCCTTGCGTCGCCGAAAATTCAGCATCGTCTTCCACGGAGGCGTAATGAGTATAGAGCCCCTGAATTTTCATGCCTGGCAAAGCGAGGGGTGTTGGGGAATTCGTCGGGATGATCCATGTAGTATTTGTAGGCGGCTTCGTTGTCTTCGCGGGTGGGTTTGAACTGGGAGCGGA
>JBEHZA010000461.1:0-4419 GCA_048497895.1 Verrucomicrobiota bacterium | reverse complement strand
TACTGGACGCAGGATGCGAAGCAGCGCGGATTTCAGGCGCGGTCCGTAGTCGGCGGGTTGTATATGAAGATGCTGGCGGATCCCGCAACGTGGAAGCGCTGGGCCACCGCGTCATACTGATACAAGAGTATGATCTGAAATGTTCAATTGCGATGTTCACTTGCGATGCTGGATCGCAAGTGCAGACCTTTTAACCGATGTCCGCCGGAACAAACCTCAGAATCCAACATTTGCTAGAATCAAGCCTCGGTCAGCTGGATCTGACTTCAGAGGAAGCCAGAATGTTTATTTCAGCCTTCTTTCTGCGCAGCCTGGTTGCACGGTCTGACTTAATCCGCAAGTGATGGATCGTTTTCTTAAGAAAACGGATTGGCTTGAAAGCCGTCTGTTCGAAATTGTTGGCTGGGTGCTGCTGTCGCTCCCCATTTTCGCAGGTATTTTGGTTTGCCTGGCGGCGCCGGTTGGCGCTTACGATGAGGCCATTCCGCTCGTTTCCGCCAGGTGCGTTGAGTTCGGGTGCGTACCGGGGGTAGACTTCAAAAGCTTTTACCCTCCCTTTTATTACTACGCACTCGCTGAAGGATTTCGCCTCGTCGCGCCGAGTTTCCTGATTGCACGGATATTCTCGTGCGTGTTATTCGTCGCGATTATCGCTGCCGCCGCGCATTTTTTTCGAATTTCGTTTTATCCTCTTCGGCGACTGGCGCCATTTATGGCGCTTCCTGCAGCGATCGCCGCCGCGGGGATGCCGATCGCTGTACTGCGATCTCCTCTGCTTGACTATGCGGCGTGGCCGGGATTTGCTCTGGCTCTCCTTTCCTTGCTGACGTATCTAATCTCCGGAAACCCATCCGGCCGCGAAGGATCGTGGCTCGTCATTGCCGGATTTTTTGGAGGAGTTTCGACTCTCGTTCGATTTAACTTCGGTCCATACGTGTTATTTGTGATTCTGGCCGATATCTTACTCGCGGCGTTACTCCAGGGAACAATAAGCTCCATAGGATCTCGCCTGGGAAGTGCCTTACGGAAAGCAATACTTTATGTCATTCCTTTCGGCGCTGTGAATCTCGCGTTCTATGTTGTAGTCTACGGCAGTGACGCCGTTATAGCTCCGTTCCGGATTGTGATGTATTCGGCTCAGGTAATGGGTTCATCACGCGCCTTTGAGCGCCTCGGACCGGATACTTCAACACTGTTTTTCCTGCTCTTTCCCTGCTTGTGGATCGCGGCGCGAAAAATCATTGAGGTTGATCGTCTGGATGGCGCTGCCACAATTCCTATTGCAAGTGGTGCCGTTCTCACCGCGTTTGCTTTGGTCTGCCGCGCGAGACCTTCAGTGGCGCTTTGGTTCCCTGTTTTCAGTTTTCTGTTAGTAATCGCCATGCACGTTTTTGTGTTTCGGCTGCATCGGGCGGCGCTGGTTTTGCTGCTGCTCTATACGTGCATGCTGCACTACTTTCTCAGCAGGGCGGATTACCTTCACGCCGCCCTGCTCGTTCCAGTTGTGGCCTTAACGATTCCATTTTTGTTCGCTTCTCCGGCTGTGGACAGGAAATCCGAACCAAGCAGCGCGCTGGCGCTCAAAGGAAGGTTTTTCCTGGCTATTGTGGCAGCGACATACCTGATCGCCAATAAGGCCTATGAGACTGACCTCCGGACCAACGTTATGCTGGCTCGAGGCGCCGCGGGGATGCTGGTGAGGGGAGATCTTGGCCTGCACATTTCAGACCGGCGCCGGTTAGGCTCCGATCCCACGATGACCGATGAAATAAGGGCGACAGAATTCGTGCGGCGCCGCACCACGCCTTCCACACGAATCTTTGTCGGGGTGAAAGATCATTCCAGCCCGTTTACGAACGACGTGCTCGCCTACTGGTTAGCGGAAAGGCTGCCGGCAATCACTTACATCAACCTCGACTCGGCGATCACGAGTGAGGAGCGGGTGCAACTGGATATCGTCAATCAACTTCAGAAGGCGCAAACGGAATGGGCTATTCTCTATGACTTCAATGGAGCCCTGATCAAGCCGCGGTTCGATCAAGATACACCGGGTTTCAAAGAGCTAGACGACTTCCTGTCCGCTCAATTTCAGGAAACAGCCCGGTTCGGACGATACTCGGTTGTGAGGAGAAGCCAGCCACTTCAGGGCAAACACCGCGAACGCGTTCTCTGCTGCAGAGCACCGAACCAAGCTGTATCAGGGCTAGTGTTGTGTCCCGGAAATACGTGAACAAAGTCTGGTGATTTTGCGGAGGATGGAGTCGGCTGTGGCGGTCCAGATGAGCGGTCTGTGCGATCGGTTGTAATGTTGAACGAAAGAGTCGATTTTCTCCACCAACTCCTTCACGCTTCGGAATGAGCCACGGCGAATAGCGCGCTGTGTAATCAATGCAAACCAGCGTTCGACCTGATTCAGCCACGACGAGTAGGTTGGCGTGAAATGGATTTGGTATCGGGGCCGTTGCGCCAGCCACGTGCGAACCTTCGGGTGTTTGTGGGTGGCGTAATTGTCGATGATCAGATGAACGTCGAGTTCGGGCGGAATACACTCGTCCAGCCGGCGGAGAAACGCCAGAAACTCCTGATGCCGATGTCGTGGCTTGCACTCCGTCAATACAGCTCCTGTGGCGATATCCAGCGCGGCAAAAAGGGTCGTTGTCCCGTGACGTACGTAGTCGTGGGTCACGCCCTCGACATAGCCGAGCCCCATAGGCAGGACGGGCTGAGTACGGTTCAAGGCCTGAATCTGGCTCTTCTCGTCAACGCAGAGCACCAGCGCATGATCGGGCGGGTTGAGATAAAGCCCGGCAATATCTCGCACCTTTTCGACGAAGAAGGGATCGGTGGAGAGCTTGAACGTGCGCGAGCGATGGGGCTGAACCGCAAAGGCCTGAAACAGCCGGTGCACCGTGGATTTGGAGATGCCGCTCTCCCGCGCCGCCTCCCGAATGGTCCAGTGCGTCCCTGCCTTCGGTCTTCGCGACAAAGTGCGCTTTAACAGTGCCGCAACCTGTTCGTCTTCAATGGAGCGCGGGCGGCCAGGGCGCAGCTCATCATACAGGCCCGGCACCCGCCGCTCGAGGAAACGACGGCGCCATTTTCCGACAGTCGCCTTGGTCCACTGTAAACGCTGCGCGATCTCGGTGTTACTTGCGCCTTCCGCCGACCATAGAACGACTTTCGCGCGCGCGACCACGGTATGCGGCAACGAGCGCGATCGAACCAGACTCGAGAGTTGCACGCGCTCATCCTCGGTCAGATCAAGCGCGTCTTTGGGTCGGCCAATGGACATGGCCCAGGTTACAGCGCTTCGACAATTTATGTCAATTACTTGCGGGACACAATACTAGTTCATACTAACAAAACAAAAGGCCAGTAAAATGTTGGTAGATGGGAATCACCGAAGCGCGTATGCGCGCATCTGAGGATTCCCTCTGGTGCAGCGCCGCAATGTGAGTCTGAGCAATCTGCAGGCGCCGAACGCGGTTTTCTTTGTGGCAGAGCAGGGTTGCACGTCGCGGGGACTGCCGAAGCGGTTTTGGCCGTTGGCACACGACCGGCATGCGTGTGAACCGATCGGCAAAAAGCGGCGTATTGGATCGCGTTGTTGAACAGTTGCAACTCAACAGAAGTTGCGGATCAGGATTGAAGGTTCTCGATCGACTCCCATTCGGCAAAGGTTTAACCCGGCGGAACGGGGACTTAAAAAGGCGCGCAAGCCATCTGGAAATCCCACGGCGAATCGAACAGAAAACATTCTTGTAGCTGCCGCGGATGCTAAAAAGGGCCGTAATTTTGCGCTAGCGCGGAAGGACTCTGCTGCAGAGTTTGCCCCCATGAGCCATGCCGCTGCTAATCCATGCCCTATGCGGGCAACGATACGCCCCAACCGGCGCCTGAACTGGCCTGATCCCGGTCGTTCCAGGGAAGTCCAACCGCTTCTATCCAGGGACCGAGTATTACGATCGCGCCGTTTACAAGAAGCGCGACGAGATTGAACGCCTGTTCCGCCAACTCATGGCTTCCGTCGCATTTTCTCGCGCCTGGAGCTCGAATCCACTTCCTGGGTTCCTCTCGTTCAGGCTCATCGTCGAGGCCTTGCGCATTTGTGAACACTCTCCGGTTGGCACGCCGCCCTTTATATTGACCGGCGGCGCGTCACGAAGCTGATGAGCCAGAGAATCAGAAATACGAAGAACAGGGTTTTAGCGATCGTGGCCGCGATGCCCGCAACTCCGAAAAATCCAAGGGCAGCGGCGATGAGCGCAACGATCAGAAACACGAGAGTCCAGTGCAGCATTGTCCCAACCTCCGGACTGGTGACTTGCAATTAGCGCGCCAAAATTCCCGGTATTTTTTCTGCGTATAATCCCGGTGATGGCAGTTCCGAACTACAGCGTTCTCAAAGGCGATCCGCAG
>JBEHZA010000460.1:0-4434 GCA_048497895.1 Verrucomicrobiota bacterium | reverse complement strand
TGGCGAAATCCGCGAGCCTTTTGATCGTCTGTTCGGCGAAATGCGCCCCAAATTGCACCGCTACTGCGCCCGCATGACGGGCTCGGTCGTCGATGGCGGGGACGTGTTGCAGGAGGTGCTTAAGGCCGTGGCGGTGGGTCTACGCGGCTTTACCGGGGGCACCAACGCCGAGTTCTGGGCATGGTGCTACCGTATCGCGCGCAATAAACGCACCGATCATATTCGCCGCCGCTCCTCCGACCGATTGGAGCCGATGGGCGAAGATGCGATTCGCGCCCTGCTAGATAGCGCACCGGCCCCGGCCCCACTGTCGCGCGGCGAGCGTGTTGATCTAGAGGTGGCCATCCAACTGCTCACCCGGGTCAAACCTGAGTGCCACACGCTGCTCTGGGCGCATTACGTGCAGGGGTTCGACTACGGCGAGATCGCCGAGGAGAATGGCCTGTCCTACGACGCCGCCCGCATGAAGGTTACTCGCTGCCTCACCGAAGCCCGCTCCCTCGTCGCCGCCTAAGCCATGCAAGACCCGAAAAAACCGACGCAAGCTGAGCTCGACATTGCCCTCCACCAATTCGGCCAACGCATGCGCGCCGCGTGGGACGTGAAACAAGCAGACTTTGAAAAGAATTTCGCCGCCTTCCGCGAAGGCGTGGAAGAAGACTGGCAGCGACAGCAGCTCAAAGTGAAGGAGCCAAAGGTCGAAGAGCCCAAGATCGAAGCCCCGAAGATCGAGCCGCCAGGCAAGGACAGCCAAGAATTGCAGGAACCGGAGCGGTAACGTCCGCTCTCGCCGGCGTTGTTAATCCAGCTTGGGCCTTTTAGGCATTTGTTTCAGGGTCGTAGCGGTACACCGCCCGCTCCATTTGATGGCGGTGTAAAACCGCCGCCTGGCCTGCCAAGCCGAGAATCGGTTCCCCCTGAGGTCTCCCCCCAATTCTCGGCTTGCCCGGTACGCGTTGCTCCGGCTGTAGGCGTTTTTGCTTCTTCGCCATCGGGCGCGACGGTCGTAGCCCGACAACTACTGAAAGGAAATGTTATGACCAAGGATCAAGCAGACACCCAAATCACCAGCGAAAGGGAGTTGGTCATCCTCCGGATATCCCTCTCGGACGATGGCTATCATTTCTACATATTCGGGAGCGACGAAGCGCACGAGGAGCTTGATTCCGCCGATGGCGGAGTATGCACCTCCACTATCGAGGACGCCCTCGACATGGTGGTAGACCAGACCAAAGACCTTTTAAAGCGAGGTTGGTAGCTCACCACGGCGTGGCCTGCGGGCCACGCCAGCCTGTTTTCTGGCTAGATTGCACCCTTTTTAGGGTTTGGCCGCGCCTACGGCCTTATCAAGGTAGTTAGCCCACCATTGCATCATTTTCCTTCGCTCAGGCAGATATTGAGCGTGATTATAAATCGCGCGAATCTCGTTGCGTTCGGCGTGGGCGAGTTGGCGCTCTATGGCATCTGGTGAAAAGCCATGCTCGTTCAAGATCGTCGAGGCGGTGGAGCGGAACCCGTGGCCTGTTGCTTTTGAATGGTAGCCCATCCGATAGAGCGCGTAGAGCATGGTGTTTTCGCTCATAAAATCCTTCGCTTGCCGCCCGGGCAGCAGATAATCGCTATTCGTCATTTCCAAAAGCTGTGAAGCAATTGCGGCTGCTCTGGAAGATAAGGGCACGATGTGCTCCACTCTCATTTTCATTCGCTCTGGGGGAACGCGCCATTCCATCTTGCTGAAATCGAACTCATCGCGCTTCGCGCCACGAAGTTCTCCGGTGCGAACAAACGTCAAAAGGAGGAGTTCGAGCGCTAGCTTGGTTTGAAGTTCACCGTCGAAGATTTCGAGCTTTTGCAGGAACTCGGGAAGTTCGTTGGCTTTAAGATAAGAATGATGTTTTGTGACCGGGGTTTTGAGTGCGCCAGCGAGGTCACGAACCGGATTTCTTTCGGCACGTCCCGTAGCGATGGCGTACAAGAACACCTTACCGCAGACCTGTTTCACGCGATGGGTGGTATCCAGGATTTTCTTAGCCTCGATCTTGCGGAGGGCCGCTAGCATCTCTGGAGCGGTAATGTCTGCAATTGGGCGAGAGCCGACCTCAGGAAAAATATGCTCCTCTAGGCGTTTCAGAATATTGCGGGAGGTATTCTCCGCGATCTCGTGTTTCCGTCTTTCATGCCATTCACGCGCGACAGCCTCAAAGTAGGTTTCGGTCTGAAGAAGCGCCAGCCGCGCCGTCTGCTTTCTTTCATCCATTGGGTCGCGGCCTCCTTCGAGCGTGGCCTTTGCCTCTAGGTGCCGTTGACGTGCCTTCGCCAACCCAATTTCGGGGTAGGAACCCAACGACATCAGCTTCTCTTTCCCTGCATAGGTATATTTATATCGCCACAGCTTTCCGCCTGCGGGAGTGACGAAAAGGAACAGGCCTCTACCGTCGGTACACTTGTACGGCTTATTCTTAGGTTTTGCGGCACGTACCGCAATATCTGTCAGCGTCATCCGGGGTATCCTCTCAAGCTGGTAAATTATACCCCAGATTATACCCCGTTTTAGACGAGAATGTCAACGGACGGGGGCAGTGTGCCGGACTGGGAAAACCCCTTCAAATCGACGCTGGATCTTGGTTTGGACGGTCACTGACGGACGCCGTCGAGTAGGAAATTGGTGACCCCTACGGGAATCACGAGATTTATCAAGGCATTGAAATTAGTCCTTATCTTTCAAAGCCAGTTAAAAAATACCCCGTTCAATACCCCGTGAGCAATCGCACTGTAACAGAAATCGAACCGGTTATCATCGGGGAATTATTAGCCGACTTTTTCCCGATATTTTTTGAGGTCGGCTGAGAGGGTTGCGATGGCAGCGGCGATGACGCCCACGTCATCGGTAAGGCCGACGATGGGTAGCACGTCTGGGATTACGTCGATGGGCGAAACGAGATAGACCAGTGCGCCAATGGCGATGGCTTTAGGGCGAAGGGGTGCCTGAGGGTCGCGCACCATCTTCCAGAGGAGTTGCACGTCATCCCAGATCTTCTTGATCGGGCCGCGCTTCATTCCGTCGAGATTCTGGCGGATATTTTCCGTGTCCGCTGCGCTGGACTTACCGGAATATTCTTTAAGCAGCGCGTTAGGATCGTGGCTCATAAAAAAGTCGTGCGGACAATGCGACCGCACGACTTTTATTTAGCAAGCTATTTAGGCAATATTCGCGTGTTATTGCGAATGAGGCTTCATAGATATTTCCGTGATGAGCCGTTGAATATCTTCCGCTCTCCACGCCGTGCAGCGCTCTGATATCTTGACGGGCTGGGGGAAGCGTCCGCTTTTAACACCCTCCCACCAGCAGGTCTTTCCAACGGGGATGAATGTCAGGACCTGTGCGAGGCGCACGAATCCGGTCTTGGGTAGGTCAGTCATGGTCTTTTCTTCTTTCTTTTGGTCAAGACGCCTACCTGGCGCCGCCGGGTTTACCGCCCGATCTGTTGTTTAAGGGTTTCCGCTTCAGCGACCGAAGTGCCGCTTTCCTGCACCTCTATCTCGATCGACTCGATGACGGCCGCCGACTTGTCGGACGGCTTCACCCAGCGGGAGGAGTCGAATTCCTGAATAAAATCCACCATGCCGCCCTCGAGAGCGGCCACCAGCATTTGCAGGTTCTGCCCGCGCACCAGCACCATCATGAAGGTGTAAACGAGCACGAAGCTGGTGCCGTGGCTGCCGTCATAGACGACATCGAGCAGATGGGAGTAACCGGGCGAGCGTGTGACCGCGCCGCGTCGCCGGACACGCAGACGCGCCACCCGGTCTTTCGCGGCGAACGCCGCGTATTCTTCTTTGGGCGATGAACCGCCGCCGCTTCCAGCGGCGGCGGACGATTTTCTAAATTGGGCGAGAGGATCGGTCATAAAATCTCAGTCTAACGGCCCATGTCCGGCCCGGCATCGCGCGCCGGCCGCACATCATGTGAGAGCGGCCATTTTTTGCGCATGGCATCCCACGCATCTACGACCGTGTCGCGCGCGGCCTCTTTGACGTGGGCCATGAAAACGATGGAGCGCTCCCACCAGGTCGCGCCATGGCCCATCTGTTTCACCTCACCGCTTTGCCGGAGCGCGCGCAAATGCGGCATGACCTCGTTAAGAATGCCGGTAAACCGTACCTCCTGCCTGCGCTTGGAGTCCTTCACCGCGCCACGTTTTTCCATGGCGATAGCGGCGACACCCATTTTGGGCTGAGGCACCTTGTCCAGCCCGCGCGCCTTAAGTGAACGGTGATCCACGCGCTCGGCGCTGCCCGCCTTCTCCAAGGCCACATTCACCGCATCGGCCCAAGAAGCCCGCTGCTGCACGAGTACCGTGACACCGTTCATGTCGCGCGCTTTCTTGTCGGAGAATTTGTCGCCATCCAGCCGCCGCATGCTGGCGAGCAGAT
>JBEHZA010000459.1:0-4435 GCA_048497895.1 Verrucomicrobiota bacterium | reverse complement strand
GGGTGCCGGCCGGCGCGAAGGCGAATTGAAGGCCTCCAGAGTCCACGCCAGGAACAAGACCATCAGCGCCGTCTCCATCCCGTTAATGCTGAAATCTACGGTCTTCGCATCCCACGCAAACAAGCCGAGCAGCAACAGCTTCGGCCAACGCGAAAGGCCGTTGGCGCGCGCAATGCGCAGCAGAATGACCGCCGTCGCCCCCAGCGCCGCCGCGTTGATAATGCGGAATAACCAAAGCGCCAATTGATCGGAATTGTTGCCGGTGACGAAACTCAGCGCCGCCGGCAGAAGCACCCCGAGCGGAGAGGTAAACGTGTGCAGTTTCTGTCCAATCGTGAAGACGAGGCCATGGCCGGTGGCCAGATTCTTACTCGCCCGGAAGGTGATGTAATAATCTTCCCACGCGTGATCTGTGTAAGCGGCAAAAATCAGGGTCAGGCAAAATACCACGCCAAAGACCCGCCATAAGTTTTTCCTGGGGCAGGGGGTGGTGTCGTGATTGGGTTCCATCATTCAACAAGGTGCTGTGGCTTCTAAAAACAGGCTCGGGTTCGGCAAAGGCAGCCGGAAAATCAGGTGCGTCAATTAAGCGGTTGATTTACGTGCTGTGCCCGATTGTAGCCGTTACTTCCCTTTCACATCGTAGCAATAAATATACTCCTGATCCCGCAGATACAGCTTGCCATTAACGATCACCGGGTGAGTCCAGATTCGGCCTTGCGGGCTGCGCTGCTGTGTTTGCGGGTCGAGTTTGAACCGGCCATGTTCCGCCCAGCCTTTCGGGGACGCCTCCACCAGCACAACATTGCCACTGCCTTCTTCCAGGCAATACAACATGCCGTCCGCACTGCTCACCGCGCCTTTGCCCAGCTTGGCTTTATCCGACCAGACTTCTTCGCCCGTCTTGAAATTCTGGCACAGCCAGCCCACACCGTCGGAATGGCCATAAACATAATCGCCCACCAGCACTACGCCACCGTGATGATTCTTCATCAACTTGTTTTCGTAAACGTCCGTCGCTTTGTTGCCCGCTTCCACTTTCACCAGTTTGCAGCCCACGCCATAACCGGAAGTCACATAGACTGAGTTATCATGCACAATCGGCGTTGGGATGACGGCGGTTTTCCCCGGCCAGGCGGATTCCCACAATACCTTGCCGTCTTTCGGTGAAATGCCGACCACATGCTGCATCGTCAATTGCACATATTGCGCTTCGCCATTGATCGTGGCCGGAACAATGGAGGCATATTGCGCGCCATCCGTGAAATCCTTGGATTGCCAGATGGGTTTGCCGGTCATCTTATCCAACGCCGCAATCGCTCCTTGCGCTCCGCCGGGCGTGCATACTACCTGGTTGCCATCCACCACCACCGATTCGGTATAGCCCCAACCCGGAATCTTGCCGCCGAGACTTTCCATGGTGACGGTCCAGAGTGATTTGCCATCGGCCACTTTCGCGCACATCAAAATCCCGCGTCCACCCATCGCATAAACCCGATCTCCATCTACGGTAGGCGTAGCGCGTGGCCCATCCCCCCATTTATTTTCCAGTTTGCCGCCGATTTGTGAGGCCCACAGTTCCTTGCCGGTATTGGCGTCGATGCAAATCAAAAACTCTGACTCATCGCGCGCGCCCATTGTGAAAAGTTTGCCACCAGCAATGGCTGGCCCGCCATAACCCAACCCCGCCTTGTCATAAAGCCACACCCGCTTCGGCCCGCCGTCCGGCCAGGTTTTCAACAGGCCGGTTTCTTTTGACACATCCGAACGATCCGGCCCGCGCCATTGCGGCCAGTTGTAATCGGCCCCTTCGCTAGCGGCGATAGAGAACAAGGTGAGCGAGCAAACAGCGAACAGGCTGGAGAGACTGCGTTTCATAGTTTTACCACGTTTCAAGGTTCACGGAAAAATTTGAATGCAAGGCATTGAACCAAAGCGGTTGGGTTTTATCCAGTAAATACCATGCTTGGGATGGAAGCGAAATCCGGTTACCGCGCCGCCTGTTGCAGGCCTTCCACAGGTAACTCGAAGTTCATTTCCAGCAGTCCGTTTTTGGTAACGGTAACCTTGCGGGAAAGGCGTCCGGCTTTGCGGTGATAGGCTTCCACCGTGTATTCACCGGGTGGCAGTTCGGCAATGTTGAAACGTCCTTCCTGATCCGTGACCGCGAAATAAGGGTGATCCACCACGCTCACATACGCGAACATCCAGGGATGCACATCGCATTTATATTTGAGGAAGACTTCGGGCTGGCTCCACTGATAAACCAAATCCGATGATCTCGGTAATTGCGCTTTATTGGATTCCGGATTGCCTGCCACCTGCGGGCTGGGATGCACGTTGTGCAAAACCGAATCTGAATTTTTGACCCGGATAGTCTGTTTGGTCTGCACCGCGCTGACATAGGGAACATAGACACATCCAATTTGATCAATCACGAGTGGCGTCTCGGGAACCGGATAAGTCTGTTTCGGCACGCCTTCTGTGACCCAAACGAACACGTCGGCCAATCCTCTATCCTTGCCGACACGATAAAATTGCGTCGTGGGTTTTGTCCGTGGATACGCCTGACCGCAAATCGCATCCCACGGCAAAGGCTTTTCCGGAGGCGGATTGCCCACCAACATCACGCGACCGTAAATGGAATTTCTTTTCGGCGCGGCTGCCGGAGTTACCGGTGGTGGAGAAACTACTAACTGAGTTTGCGGCGCAACTGCCGGCGGATTGGCCACAGCCTGGGGGATAGGTTCGGGTGTCGGGGCTGGCGTCGGTTTGACCGTTAAGGCGGTGTGAGTCTGGGGTGTTGCTGGGATTTCCGCTGGCGCAGTGACTTCAGGAGTTGTTTGTGCCGGCCTGGATGACTTTCTTAAAGTCATTGGCGTGCTGGTGGTTGGGGATGTCGATGTTTCCGGTTCCGGCGTGAGCTTCTGCCAGGCCAGCCGGGCGATGATGCCGGAAAATAGCACTACCACCAGACACAGGCTGGCAAAACTGAGCGAGCGAAGGAAGGTCAAGGCTGTTCGCGTCCCCGCATTGTCCTGATTGGGTATCATGGCTGGCTCAAGGACATTAACACCACCATTGAGGCCAAGTTGCAATCGCCAATCCCTTTTCTGGATTTTGACATTGTGCAATCAACTGTGCGCAGGCATCTTCCGGGTATTCGAGGAAGTTTGTATGAGCGACGAACCAAAAAAATCCAAGGGTAAAGGCTGTTTCTTTTACGGCTGTCTGACGTGCATCGTCGTCTTCATTCTCGGCGGAGTGGGCCTTTACTTCGGCGCTAAATACGCCGCCAATTACTTTGTCCAACATTATACCAGCGACCAACCGCTCAAATTGCCCGATACCCAACTGCCCGCAGACGAATTAAAATCCCTGTTGGCTCGCGCCGATAAATTCAGCGATGAAGTGAAGGCAGGCACCAATTCGCCCACCTTGGAATTAACCAGTGAGGAGATTAACGCGCTCATCGCCAATAAGCCGGATTTGGCCATGTTGAAAGGTAAATTCTACGCGAAGATTGAAGGCGATAAACTGACTGGCACCACCAGCGTTCCTTTGGATGAGCTCAATTTGCCCAGTTTAAAAGGACGTTATTTGAACGGGAATGCCGGCCTCAAAGTGAATACGGAAAATGGCGTCCTTTACGTCACCCTCGATTCTTTTGCGATCAATGGACAAGCCATGCCGGAGGATGCTCTCAAACAAATGCGCGCCCGCAATCTGGCGGATGAAATCAATAAAGATCCAAAAAAGGCGGCTGAAGTCCGCAAGATCGAAAGCCTGAGTGTCAAAGACGGGAAGCTCATCATCAAAATGCGCCCCTCAGAAAACCCGCCGAAAGCAAGCGAACCCGCACCCAAATAAGGCTATTCAAGTCGCCCCCGGACAGCGACCGTCCCCGGTCGCAGCAAGGTGACCCAGTCAAACAGTGTCAGACATTTCAAACCCGCTCGCGCCTGCGGATATTGCCGCGACCAAGGATCACCGCTTCTCGGGATATGCGGTCGCTGTCCTGCAGGCTTGGCGATTAACGACGGACCTTCACTTTGCCATAAAACGGGAAATGATTCTCCTTCTCCCTCGGGAGAAGGCCGGGATGAGGGGAACGGAAATGTGAGCTATATCCAATGTGGAACTCGCCAAGTCGGTAGCATTCGCATGAGATCCCAATCCATTGCCCTGTTCGTACATCTGGTTATCAAGTAAGACTCGTTTAGGCCGCTTCACTGTATAAAAATTTCAACGGCATACGTATTTCGGCGCCGTTAGGATGCGATTGGAAGTGATGGGCAAGCCAAGCGTGGCAAGCAGGTTGAGGCAGGTTGGGTAATGGCGCGAGGGAGCGCGCCTGTGTGCGGAGCACCAGGCGCAGCAGTTGATGAGTGCAGGAACGGTGGAATATATTTTACCCGAAACCAGCGGATGGGCG
>JBEHZA010000458.1:0-4439 GCA_048497895.1 Verrucomicrobiota bacterium | reverse complement strand
TTCCAGGAAGCAGTAAATACCGCGTTGATAAGGACGGCATCGCGGAAGCCGGTCTCGGTATCGATGGTGAACATGACGCCGGACGCGGCCAGATCAGCCCGGACCATCTCCTGCACTCCAATACTAAGCGCGAGCTTGAAATGATCAAAGCCCTGGTCCACACGGTAACTGATGGCCCGATCGGTAAAGAGTGAAGCAAAGCAGCGTTTACAGGCGTCGAGCAGGGCGGAATGACCCTGGACATTAAGATAGGTTTCCTGCTGCCCGGCAAAGCTGGCATCCGGCAAATCTTCGGCGGTGGCGCTGCTGCGCACGGCGACGTCTGCCGGTGGCAGTGGCCGGTCCCGAAGCTGGTCATAGGCTGAGATGATTTCATCCGCGAGGCCGGGCGGCAAAGATGCCGCCAGAATGGCGTGACGGATTTCACTCCCGCGCCGCCGCAGATCTTCCATGTCATGCGTATCCAGCCGGGCGAGAACCCGGCGGATTTGCCCATCCAGTTTTGCTTCGCTGATAAAATAGCGATAAGCTTCCGCGGTGATGGCAAAGCCGTTCGGAATTTTAACTCCCCGGGGAGTAAGCTCGCGATACATTTCACCCAAAGAGGCGTTTTTGCCGCCTACTAACGGGATGTCTTCAATGCCAATTTCCGAAAACCACTTAATGTATTGACTGCGGCAACCGGGTTGAGGTTTGGCGGGCAAACGGAGGGAGCGCCCATTGGAAAGGTCAGCTTTTACATCCGCCCGCCCGACGCTTCTGATTTTGGCAATTTTATTCGCAGGCATAAGTTTTAGGGTGTGATTATTATTTACTGCAAGGGCGTGCCGACGCGCTTTCCAAGGTTTGCTGAACTTCAACCCTTTATTGGAGGTCCCGGTGCAAATGGCGGCCAGGCAAATCAATGAGAAGTGAAATCCTCCATTCGCTTAAATCCGGCGCCGGGTGTAGAATGCCTTAGGACTGGATCTTTCCAGAGGTTCCCACTGGGTTTTTGAGAGTTTCATCTGCATTGAGTTATGCGTGCCATGTTGTTTTCACAACCGCACCAGCCGTTACGGTTGACCGAGATCCCGGCGCCTGAGCCGGGTGCTGGTCAGGTGCTCGTGCGAGTGAAAGCCTGCGCGGTATGCCGGACAGACTTGCATGTGATCGATGGGGAATTGCCCAATCCTAAACTGCCTCTGGTGCCAGGCCACGAAATTGTCGGACGGGTGGAACGGGTGGGCTCTGGCGTGGAGCAATTCAAGCCGGGGGACCGCGTGGGAATTCCCTGGCTGGGCTGGACCTGCGGCGAGTGTGAATTTTGCCGGTCGGGCCGGGAAAATTTGTGCGAACACGCCCGGTTCACGGGTTATACGCTGGACGGAGGTTACGCGGAATTTACCGTGGCGGATGCCCGCTTCTGTTTTCCGATTCCAGATTTTTATACGGAGATCGAAGCGGCGCCACTGCTGTGCGCCGGGCTGATCGGTTACCGGTCATTGATCAAAACCGGGAATGCCCAGCGGCTTGGTATTTATGGGTTTGGCGCCGCAGCCCACATTGTTGCTCAAGTCGCGCGCCATCAGGGCCGGGAAATATTTGCGTTTACGCGGGCAGGGGATAACCGCGCTCAGGAATTTGCCAAATCACTCGGTGCGGTTTGGGCGGGCGCAGCCGGGACTCTGCCACCTGAACCGCTCGACGCGGCCATCATTTTTGCGCCAGCCGGTGAACTGGTGCCGCAGGCGCTTCGCGCCGTGGCCAAGGGCGGCACAGTCGTTTGTGGCGGCATTTACATGAGTGATATTCCCCAGTTCCCTTATGAGCTGCTCTGGCAGGAACGCACGGTCTGTTCGGTAGCCAATCTCACGCGCCGTGATGGGGTAGAATTCCTTGCCCTGGCCCCACAAGTGCCTGTGCGAACAGAGACGCAGCTCTATCCGCTTGCTGAAGCGAATGAAGCCCTGGCCAAGTTGCGAAACGGCCAACTCCGCGGGGCGGCGGTTTTGCAGATGGATTAAAAGGCGGGTTACGACGGGATTATCCGAATGGTTTAACGCGGTGACAGGAACCGGGATTAGGCCGGTATCCGGTGGGCCGGACCTTCCGCATCCAGTACTCCACCGATCTGTCGGTGTGGACCGATCTCACGAGCTTCACCGCGAGTGCGGCCGCGTTTCAATTCCTGGATAACACCGTCGGCAACGGCGAGCACCGGTATTATCGCGTGGTTAGTCCATAACCGGCGGAGAGGGCCACGAGGTCAATGCCCGTTCACTGCACTGGACAAGTGCTTAACTGTTTTACGAATAGTAAACGACGGGCGCTCATGACGCGGTTAATGTCCAACCTGAAAAACTCGGCCAACGCCGGACTTGGGCCGTGAACCGCGAAGCGGAACTGGACCGGCCTTCCGCGCGGGCGTTTAGTAAATGCACGTGCCCATCTTCTGTATTGTGCCGTGTTTGCATTTTGGGCAGTTCTCGCCGATTCGTAAATCGTCGGCGACGGTTTTAGTGGTGTGGCAATATGGGCAGGTGATGTTCTCCAACGCATCGGCAAACATGAAAACACCGTCTTCTGAAATATAATTAGCGGGTGCCGTGATGAAAACACCGGATGACTGCCACTCACCATCGAGATCACAGAATAACTGCAACCGTTCACCGGCTTTTGGTCCCCAACAGGAAGCCCCGTCGCCCGCCAGGACCTGCGTGCCGCACGATCGGCAAATGAGAAACTGTCCGCCAACATGGTGAGACCAACCCGAAAGCCATTCGAAAGCACAGGTTGAACATCTGAAAGTAATCCCGAACATTTTGTAAATCCCTTAAAGATTGAATGGTTCATGCACACTGAAACGGTCTAACTACTCAAGGTGAGCCACGTCAGGCCGGCGATGTCAACCGCAACAGCGGAACTGAAAGCGTCAACCGGCGTTGGCTCCAGTGATGTGCCAGGCGACCTGTTGCTCATCTCCATTTGTGGTCAGTTGACTGAAAGGTCATAGACTCACCAAGCCGCAGACCAAACCACAAAATGTAAGAACCTTCTGACTGGCGCTGGTAATAAATCTCATCCGGCTCTGAGATCTTCGCAGCAGAAAGCGACTCAGGATATTTGGCGTGCTGCGCCCGGTAGCTCTCCAACGCTATCTGAATTGGCTGCGATTGGCGAATGAGCTGCCGACGGTGATACCAGTCCGGGACAGTGAACAACGCAAAGATGCAGCCAAGCAATAGCAACACAATGATGCTAACAAGTATGACTGGTTTCGATTTCACATTGGGCACGGCAGCGATTTAGCAGGCCACTCGCTCAATAAACATTTATTGGCCATAAGCGGCTACTTCTCCAGCCCTGAGGCCCGGGCGAAAGCATGGAAATCAAGGGCCGTATTTTGGTCGTGGACGATTATGCATCCCATAAGAAAGATAGACGTAAGCATGGCCCGGCGGACCGAAGATGACCTTCGTTCGTGGCGTAATACCGGCAGCCGAGTGCGCCGCCAGATCGCCATCCTTTGTATAGGCTTCCGTTTCGACGATGATGCCTTCGCAGTTGCCGTGTACCAGAACCTTACCCAGCAGATCGCGGGCGACATCCAGAGTCGGCCGGGCATAGAAGCTCCGCCGCAGAATCACGCTTTTTTCCGCGCAAAGAGCATCCCGCTCCATTCCTTGCTGACAGAGCAAATCTTGTAGTCGACCAGTCCCGCCTCTCGCGCAGCTTCGCGAATGGACACCTGCGTTAGGCCATTCGTGGAGCCTTTACGCCAAAGAATCCATAACCTCGTCCGCGCTGCAATCGTCCACATCTTAGGCAAACTATCGAGGAAGCTCTCGGGATCATGGATAAACCACAGCGTTGTCACGGGGGGGGCCTCCGGTTCCTCAATGACCTCCGCATCGTCAGGCAGTTCTCCCAGCGCCTTCAAATACCCACGCGGCGCATCAACCACCCCGACAGACCCACCTTTATCAATCCCGAGCTTCTGCGCAGTCGTCTTTTCAACATGCGGCAGCACGATAGGCGAAGCGACAAAACTACGGCTCTTCAGAACCTTTCCCAGCGTTGCCTTCAGCGTCTTGTTGTCGACGCACACCGCGTCGGGAACGACCTCGCGCAGCTTCGCAACTTTATCCTGCGCACCATTCGCGAACAGGATCGGAATGTCGCGAAGCGCCTTCGTCCGATGGAACCACTCCGCCACGCTCCGCCCCAGGCTCGGACTCCGCGAAATATCGATAACAATCACGTCCGGCGGATTCTGGCGGATTCTCCGGCTCAGCTCCGGCGTGCTCTCACAGTCGTCATACTCTGCCTCGACGCCCGCATCGCGCAGAGCTGCCAGCAGCGGACCCACCTCTGCAGCCTTCCAGTGAATCACTCTGACGCGCGGCATTCTTCAGTTATGAGGATAGTTCTGTCCGGGTCAGGACGCTAGAATTTCT
>JBEHZA010000457.1:0-4457 GCA_048497895.1 Verrucomicrobiota bacterium | reverse complement strand
GTGCAAGCGCCCGGCACCTGGCGCAATGCCATCGCCACCGGCAGCGTCTCCAAACATGACGGCAAATGGTGGATGGCCTTCTCCGCCACCGGAGCCAAAGATTCCGTCGTCGGGCTCGCCAGCAGTGATGATCTCATGACGTGGAAGATCGTCGGTGACGGTCCCATCGTGACCAATCACCCGTTCGACGCAACCTGGCAAGGCAAGCCACTTCAATGGCGTGCGCTCGCTGACCCCTACCTTTATCCCGAACCCGTAAATGGCTGGCATTACATGCTCTTGAACGCGCAGGTCGTCGGCGCACCGATTAATGCTGCAGGCTGCATCGGCGTGCTCCGTTCACGTGATCTGCGCACCTGGGAATCGGCTGGCATCTTCGCCTACCCGGAATGGCTCGAACGTCCCGAAACCCCTTGCCTCTGGCAACACGACGGCCATTGGTATCTCTACTTTGGGGCCGCACACGATCAATCCGAACTGCCTGCCAAATGGACGGCTGAAGTGCCTGCCGAGCTTAAAAAGAAACGGCGCGTGAATTGCATTTTCCGGGCAGATAAATTTGAAGGCCCCTATCAACCCCAGGGACAATGGTGGTACGATAAACTTCCCGGCGGCAAAACCGGCTATATCCACAAAGTTCTGCCCGGCCTCAACGGCAGCGACGTTCTCTTTACCAGCACTCAATGGAGTATTTCTCCACCCTATCTCGTCAGTTACGGGAGTGATGGCACCGTGATCCTCCATACGCCATTGGAGAGCAGCGCTCCGTAAACAGTAAGCAAAGCACATCGATGGATGTGCCAAAGCCGGAGATTAATTAAATTTAAGCGACGGACAATACGTCCAACCCGGAAACAATCCTGGCCCATATCAATAAAACCAATTTGGTTTTATGAGTTCTGAACTGATTCAGAATCTTTCCAACACCGGCATCATGCTAAGATGCCTCCAAGGCATATTGCCTTGCCAAACGATAAAGGAGCGCTAACTACCATGAACCGTGAACCCGTCCCGTCACCGGAATTCTCTCTCGCAGGCAACCTCAATCGTCGCGACGCTTTGAAATTGGCCGGTGTCGCCCTCGTCGCCGGATTGGCCGTTCCACAAGTTCTAGCGGCTCCAACGCATCGCGCCAAAAAGATCATCGTCACCGGTGGCGGCATTGGCGGTCTCTGTTGCGCCTATGAATTAATGGCTCGCGGCCACGATGTGACCGTACTCGAAGCCTCGGGACGCACCGGCGGCCACGTCATGACCGCTCACGATCCCTTTGCGGATGGCCTTTACGCCGATCTCGGCGCCGAGCAATGCACTGATCCCGGCTACGAATTGTATCGCGGTTACGTCAACAAATTCGGCCTGACCCTACTGCCCTACCGGAGGCGCGATAACATCGTCCGCTTCATCGATAAAAAGCCTTACTCCGAAGCCGACCTCGCCAGCACCAAAGTGCTCAACGATTTCGGTTTCAACCATACGGAAATCGATTTCTTAAAGCACAATTCCTGGGCCGATCTGCCTCTGCTCTACTTCGGCCCGTACCTGGATAAATTTACCGACGAATATCAGCCCTTTGGTGTCGGCCTGGATGATCTCGATAAAATCTCCGTCACCGACTTTCTCCAACGCGAAAAAGCGTCACCCGCAACAATCCGTTTTGCCGGTGGATCAACCTCCTCCGCTCTGTACCGCATGTGGTTCATGGCGATCATGAAGCATCGTCGCCGCCCGCTTTTCTCGAAGAATCTGTTCCGCATCAAAGGCGGCAATCAGCGGCTAACGGATACCTTTGCCGCCAAACTGGGTTCGCGCGTCAAACTCGGTTGTCCAGTCACCGCGATTGAACACAGCGATACGGGCGTCAAAGTCACGTATCGCAATCTCGATGGGGAACAAAGCCTCGAAGCCGAATATCTCGTCAACGCGATTCCTTTGGCCTTATTCAAAAAGATTCCCGTCACTCCGGAATGGCCAGAAGCCAAACGCTGGGTGCTCGACAACGTCGCTTACGGAATGCAGTCCCGCATCGTTTTCCAATGCCGCACCCGCTTTTGGAAAAAGGATGGCCTCAGCCCCAACATGGCGCTGGACAGTTCCGCTCTTTACAACGTGTGGGAATGCGCCACTGAAGTGGAAGGCGATCGTGGCATCCTGATGGCCAGTGGTCAGCCCGGCACCAACCGCGCTCAGGCACTCGAAACGTACCACAAATATTATCAAGGCAAGAGCGCCGATATCGAACAAGTTTACATCAAGGACTGGTTCCGTGAATCCTGGGCGCCGGTCTGCGAACGGCATGAATTTCAAGTCGGACAACTCGCCAAATTCTGGCCGAATATCATCCAGCCGCATGGCCGCATCCATTTCTGCGGCGCTTATGCGGACAACGCCAATCACGGCATGGAAGCCGCCACCCGTTCCGCCAATCGCGTGGCCAAAGAAATCGACGGCCTGGCTTAATCATCGGTTCCGGGCATTCGCATAAAAGTATCAGAATTCGTGACAAACCGAGTAGCCGTCACGGTGCTAATGCCGTATGCCATACGCCACAGTAGTAATTAATATTTATGGGCAAAGAATTCAGCATTGTGCCGCGCCAGGTTGCGCGGGTTGAAACCAAATACCGCCGGATTGTCACCGAGATTCCGCATCCGGATTCCGTCCCGACGCTCGAGAAGTTGCGTCAGTTTGAGCCGATCTCCATGCGCGGCCAACCGCCGATTGTTTGGGATAAAGCGGAAGATATTTTTGTGCATGATAAGTACGGCAACCGCTGGCTCGACTGGAGTTCCGGCGTGCTGGTGACTAATGCCGGTCACGGAGTTCCGGAAGTTCGTCAGGCAATTATCGATCAGGTCAATAGCGGCCTGCTGCACAACTACGTTTTCCCAAGCGAAGAGCGCGCGGAACTTGCGGAATTTTTGGCCAGCCTGTCGCCCGAAGGATTGAATAAAGTTTTTCTGCTCACCACCGGATCTGAAGCCACTGAGTGCGCCATTAAACTCAGCCGCGCACACGGCATCAAAGTCGGCGGCAAAAAGAAAATCGGCATCGTCGGTTTTGAACGCGGTTTTCACGGCCGCACGTTGGGCTCGCAACAGGCTGGCGGCATGGCGGGACAGAAAAATTGGATCGTCAACGAAGACCCGGCCATCCTGAACGTTCCGTTTCCCGATGGCTATTGGCAGACCGACACCAGCTTCGACGTTTTTCTGGACGCGATCAAACGCCGCGGATTACAGCCCGAAAATATTGCGGGGATTCTAATGGAAACCTATCAAGGCGTCGGGCCTGACTTCGCCCCGGTCGAATACGTTCACCGCATGGCGGAATGGTGCAAACAAAACAACGTCGTCCTGGTCTTCGACGAAGTGCAGGCGGGCTTTGGCCGCACCGGCAAGTTCTGGGCCTTTGAACACTACGGAGTCACCCCGGACCTGATCTGTTGCGGCAAAGGCATCAGTAGTTCCCTGCCCTTATCGGCCGTCATTGGCCGTCAGTCGATCATGGACCAATTCCCGCCCGGTTCCATGACCAGCACCCACACGGGCAATCCCGTTTGCGCCGCAGCCGCCATGGCCAGCTTGAAAAAAATCGTGCGGGAAGACCTCACGGGCAACGCCGCCAAACTCGGCCCGATTCTGCTTAAGGGATTGGAAGCGATTAAACAAAAACATCCGGAAATCGTTGGTCATGTCACCGCCGCCGGTTTGGTCGGTGGCCTGCAAATCGTCAAGCGCGGCCTGAAAGAACCCGATCACGATCGCGCCCACGACATTATCGAACGCTGCTTTCAAAGAGGCCTGCTCTTCTTTGCTCCCGTCGGAGCCTGGGGACAAACCGTAAAGATCGCACCTCCTTTGACCATCCCTCAAGCCGCTCTGGAAGACGGTTTAACCGTTCTGGCTCAGGCCATCGACGAGTCGGATGCCGCATGGAAATAGTTGTCACGCCGGGAGTTTGGCCAGATCGCTGCAATAAAATTTGTCGAAATATGAAAATCTCTATTGCATTTGTGGCCAACTCTCGGCAATTTCTCCGGACCTTAGGTTCGGGGCGTAGCGTAGCCTGGTAGCGCGCTTGTTTCGGGTACAAGAGGTCGTGAGTTCGAATCTCACCGCCCCGACCATTTTCAAGGTAATTTCTCCCCTTTCAATCACGCATTCAAGAATGCGCATTGCTCTGGTCCCAACGGACCACAGACTTCTTTTCCCCGCTTACATTCGCCTCTCACTTCACACAAAAAAAAGCCCTTGCCGCTGGATGATCTCCACCGGCAAGGGCTTGAAATAAAATCAGTCTTAAGCTTTCGGCTGCTTGATGAGCGTCGCCAAACGGCCCGCACCCACGCGGTCTGCGGCAATCTTCGCGGCGAGTGAGCGATACGTCGCCGTCGCGCGTTGCTGGCTTTCGGCCAGTTGCAGCGGGCTGAGACGGCGCGCCACCCGGTCGCGTTC
>JBEHZA010000456.1:0-4458 GCA_048497895.1 Verrucomicrobiota bacterium | reverse complement strand
TATTTTGCAATCATTTTTCTCTTCTTTGCAAAACGCCCTTACCAACGATGTTTTACCCATGCCGGCTTCGCCACTCAATAAAATGCAATGGCCCTCGCCGCTGCGAATCAGGCCTGGGATCAGGCGCAATCGGGTCTCCCCCCTGTCCCTCCCGATCGCCTCGGCATTATCGTGGGAACCTCGCGCGGTCCCTTGCACAAATGGGCCGATTCCATGGCGCAGCAATCCCGCAATAAACTCCCGCCTTCACTGGCCACCAACAGCACCCTCGCCTGCCTGAGCGGAGCGCTTTCCCAAATATTTCACGCGCACGGTCCATGCTTTTCCGTCTCTGCCGCCTGCGCTTCCGGCGCTGCCGCCATTGCTCTGGGAGCCCAGCAGATTGCCACTGGCACCGCCGACCTCATGCTGGTGGGAGGCGCCGAAGCGACGCTGCATCCCTTAATCATCTCCCAATTATCGGCTGCCGGCGTGCTCGGTTCCCACGCCGACCCCAAACAAACGTGCCGCCCATTCGACGCTACCCGCAATGGCATGCTTTTGGGAGAAGGCGCCGCGTTTCTCCTCCTGGAATCAGCTCAACACGCGCACCAGCGCGGAGCGAAGGCGCTGGCGCGCCTCGCGGGCTGGGCTCTTGGAGCCGATAGTTCCGGACGCGCCGGTGTCACCGAAAATGGCGATGGACTGTATCAGGTAATGCAAGCGGCGCTGGAACTGGCCGCGGTTTCGCCCCTGCAAATTGATTACCTCAATACGCACGGCACTGGAACCATCGTGAATGATCGCGCCGAAACGCGCGCCCTGTTGCGCTTAAGCGGGACTTCCTTAAAAACTCCTCCGGTCAGTTCCACGAAGCCCGTCACTGGTCATTGCCTTGGAGCCAGCCCGGCCCTCGAAGCCATCATTTCCATTCAGGCTCTGCGGCGCCAACTCATCCCGCCAACTATCAACTACACGACGCCGGACCCTGATTGTCCGTTAGATGTAGTTCCTGGTCATGCCCGACCGGCTCAACTGCGCTGCGTCATGTCAAACTCGCTCGGCTTTTGGGGTAATAACGCCTCGTTAATTTTCGCCCCCGCTTGACCTTCCAGTTCTATCCCCCATCCGTATCGATCCGTGTTAGAACTTTCCTCTCTGTGTTCTTTTGCGGCCAATTCGTGCTTCGGGACTTCGTCATTTTCCCGTGTTAAGCCACTTCCATACCCGCAACACCTCCGACACTCCCCACGCCTGCGCATCGCAACCGCGTTGTTGATGCGGCGCATCGCCATCCAGGATTTCCGGCAATTGACCCAGGCACCCTTCCGTCAGCAAATGCCCCGCGCTGCCGAGGTACGACTTCGCCGCTTGCGCCGCCACCGGCGACCCATCCCACGCCTTGACCAGTGCCTCGCAAAACGACGGAAAGGGCCACGTCCACGCCGTGCCATTGTGATACGCCGGTTTCCTCCGCGTATCCTCGTCCCCTTCGTAACGACCCCAGTATGGCCGCGATGGATCATTTAACAAACGACCGTCTCCGCTAAAAACCGGCAATGGCGGCGTCACCGGCAACGGCGCAAGCGAGCGTATCGCTCCGGGAATTACCAGATACCGGGCGGCGGCCTCCACACAACGCCGAGCCCGTTCCCCCGTCACCAGGTCAAGACTCACTGCGAACAGGCAATTGCTCCGCAACGCATTGTCCGGCGCCGCCGACCGCGCCGGTTGTCCCGCTTTCGCCACCAGCGCGTCTGCAAAATAGCCTTCCTGCTCCAGCCAGAAATAACGCTGGAACGATTCCTCCGTGCGTTTCGCCAGCGCCTCCCACGATTCCCCCTCCGACTTCGCATTCAACCGCGCCAACTGTTTCAGCAGGCGAATCCACAGCACCTGAATCTCCACTGGATAACCTTCGCGCGGCGTGCCTGCCGGATAATTCGTGTCCATCCACGTAAAATGGCTCGGGCTCCAGATCAATCCCGAGGATTCATCCATGCGAATCCCGTTCGACGTTCCCCGGCGATACCCCGTCGCAATCTCCAGCAATACCCCCGTAACCGTGCGCCCGTGTTGATCCACCTTCTCCTGATAGATTTCATCTCCCACCCACTCCGCGAAATCTTCGCACACGACGCCATACCACAACGGCGCATCCGATGTGTCCCGATTTGAAGCATCCGCCCCATGAATCGTATTCGGCAACGTTCCCTTGTCCGCAAAACGTCCGAAAATAATCAGCAGTTGTTTCACCTCCGCCACCATGCCCGCCGCCAGAATGCCGCGTGCCGCAATCAAAGAATCCCGTCCCCAATCCAAAAACCACGGATAACCCGCAATGACCGTCTTCCCTTCATCCCGCCGCACCACGAAGGCTTTCAAAGCCAGCGCCAATTGCCGCCCAAAATCATCTTCCTCCAACACCCGCGCCTGTTCGAGAATGCGCCGGTTCGCCTTTGCCCGCTCCCCGGTAAACCCTTCTATCAACGTCGCCGCTGGCAATCCAGCCTCCGCCGATACCGTCATTGTCACCCCACTCCCCTTAATCAGGGGAATATCAAACCATCCCGGACTGTAGCCATCGCCGCTTCCTTCCTGTCCCCGGCTCTGCTCCACCGGGTGCGGAATGCCCATCGACCACTCCGCCTCGTGATGATACTGCCCGCCGCTGGCCAAAACCCGCAACCGGCGGTCATTCGCCGGCGTAAATTCAAATCCCACCGCCCCGTTCAACGGCCGTGAATTATTTCCAAAATGATAATCGGCCCCGCCGTTGCGTTTCGTTTCCGAATGAAAATTCCGGTCCTCAATATCAATCCGGACAATCAACCGCACATCTTTCCCCGCCGCCAGATCCTGCCCCACGCTGGGAGCCTGCGCTGGACGCTCAAAATGCAGCACCGTCGTGTTGCTCCCTTCCAGCATGTCCATGGTCAAATCCACCTGCACGCTACGGCCATCACCCGCATTCGAAACAAATTGCCAGCATGCCGGTGGCCCCGGATCGAATCCGGTCAGATTCTGCTCATTCAACGGCGTGATAAATCCATCCGCGTTCACCCATACCCGGATGCGTTTCGCAAAAATATGCCGGTCCACCGGCAACGAACCATGCAGGTTAGCCCCCAGCAGACAATCGTACTTTGATTTTATCCGCCCCAGATCCAACCCCACCCGCGCCATGCCGCCAATCCCATTGGTCAGCAAAACGAGCGGCGCGTTGAGGGCTTGGGCAAACGGGTCGTTGGATGTTTCCACCCGCATTTCCATTTCCGGCGCTGCCGCCAGCAGTGCTACCCGTGCGGTCAACCGGACGATTTCACCAGCCAATCGCTCAAGGATCAAAGTCGCATCCGCTGCTGCGCTTTGTGGATGAAATACCGCCACATATCCTCCAGCCACACGAATAGAATCAACCCATTGTGGGGCGCTCTCTGCGTCAAATTTTAAAGCTACCCGGAACGAAACCGTGTCCTGCACCAACAGCCAATGTCCGTGCGGCACCAGAAAAATCCGGCTCAAATCAGTCAAACTCCACCGCACCACACACGGATATGACTCGCGCGAACCGGCTTGTTCCAGAGCCAGCCTTAAATCGACGCTCGTTTCTCCCGGATTCAGGTTGGAAACGGCGGATAGAAAAGAAAACGCATCCCGGTTCACCCGTTCAGCCAGAGCCCGCCAATCCGCCGGGCCAATCTTCTCAATCGGCAGCACATGACTGATCGCCTTCAAAGCCCACGCCGCCTGTGACCGCGCCATCCGATACGCTTCTCCGCTTAATCCCCGCGGCTGCGCGGTGGCAGCCAGACAGTAGCAACCCGCCGGTGGCAACTTGAAAATCGTGCGCCCGTCATTTCTTTTCTCCACTCCGGGCAGTGTTTGACCCAGCAAATCCACCAACGTACCTGATAACGTCGCCGGCAGGATTAATTCGAGCGACCGCGCCTGCTCCAGATGATTATTCGCCAGTACCAGCACCGTGTCTGCGCCTTCGGCGGAATCACGTTGCAAGGCATACACTGCCGACGGCACTTCGCTCAACCGCTTCAAAACGGCCCCGTCAAAAAAGCATGGATGCCCGGTCAACAACCGGTTCAGCGCCGCCAATTCCGGCACAATATTATCCGGGTTATCCCACGCTAAGCCGCGGCTGGAATGCACGTTTACTTTTTCTGCCGCCAGCCATTCCACGCCGCACGTAAAACCGTAACCGCCGCTCAAACTCGTCAGCGCCGACAACCGGTTGCGCAACAGCGACCAATCCCGGCCCGTCGCCGCCAGACGGTTATTATCGTGCGTCTCACTGTAATGCACGAGCACTCCCACCCGCTGGCTCTGCCGCAGGCTGTGATCCAGATAACCCGCCACCTGCACCGGTGAAAAATTCTGGAATAACTCCGAGTACGCCCATTGCATGCCGCCGTGCGTCAGCAGATTTTCCGTATCACCCCAACCGCCGCCCAAACCTTCCAG
>JBEHZA010000455.1:0-4479 GCA_048497895.1 Verrucomicrobiota bacterium | reverse complement strand
TGATGATTCGATCAGCAGGGCCACCTGTGGACGTTGTTCGGCCAGTGTGCGCTTCGTTGGTTTCATGGCTGGTTCGCGGAGATAAGGCTTAAGGGGTTTTTCTACCACGGATGAACATAGATCAACACGGATTAAGCAGAATGGGATAAATTTTTAATTTTTCTATTTCCCTATCCGTGTCGATCCGTGTTCATCCGTGGTTTAAATCGAATCTTATTGCCGATGTTCAGGCAGGTTGAAAATGTTAATTGCCAGCTGGCTTCCGCTAATTCTTTTAAATCTTCGACTGACTTTTCCAGTCTGAATTTACCGTTCCGGTAAGGCGTCTATCAGGAGGTAAAACGCGGCGACGCAAAACCTTAATGAATATCCGCAAACCTTCAATGACATGATTCGAACCTTATGGCAATCTGATCCCATGCTCATGATTCCAAAACCGGGTTCGCTTCGCTTCGCGTTCAAATCCCTGCTCGTCTTTTGTTTGGCTATTGGGTCGATGGCTTCCGTTCAGGCGGAGACCGCCATCACGCATTCGTTTTTGGCCACCGGAAACGAAACCTACATCATGTCGGGTGAAGGCAAGGTGGTTTGGAGTTACCCGGCCAACACGCGGGATGGCTGGGTTTTGCCGAATGGCAATCTCCTGCTCGCCGTGTCCAAGAACAAAACGTATCCGAGTGGTGCAGCCGTCGAGTTGACGCGCGAGAATAAAGTGGTGTTTGAATTCAAAGGCTCGGGAGATGAAGTGAATACAGTGCAGGCGTTGGCAAATGGCAATATCCTGCTGACGGAATCCGGTCCGAAGCCCCGCCTTCTTGAAGTCACGCGCGAGGGGAAGATTGCGGTCGAATTTCCCATCTCCTGCCAGTTGACGAATTTCCACATGCAAAGCCGCATGGCACGGAAGCTGCCCAATGGCAATTATCTCATCCCGCAACTGTTCGATAAGGTCGTTCGCGAATATGACGCGCACGGAAAAATCGTCTGGGAAGTGGCGACGCCCAACTGGCCGTTTACGGCTATCCGGTTGGAGAATGGCAACACCGTCATCGACTGCACCTATGGCAATACAGTGATCGAAGTGGATGCCGCCGGTAAAACCGTGTGGCAACTCTCGAACAGCGATTTACCGCAGCCCTTGATCAAGGACGCCTGCGGCGGGCAACGCCTGCCCAATGGCAACACAGTCATCACCAGTTACGGCAACCGCGAAAAGGGCGTGAAGTTGTTTGAAGTCACGCGCGACAAGAAGCTGGTCTGGACGTACGAAGACGACAAGAAGCACGGGATTCACGAATTGCAAATCCTCGACACGAATGGCAAGCCGGTTGAAGGGCTGCCCCTGCGTTGAGGCCCATTGCTGCCGGTGAATCTGTGAACCAGTTTGATCGAACGCCAGATGAAGGAATTTAACCAAATCATGCGACTCCTGCCGATATTTGCGGCGGGCGTTCTGTTCGGTTGGGTTACTTCCGTATCAGGCGCGGCAACGGAGGTTTCCGGCGCGGAGTTTTTTGAAAAGAAAATCCGGCCCGTATTGGTGGAGCGCTGTTACGAATGCCATAGTGCCGCCAGCAAAAAACTTAAAGGAGCATTACGGGTAGATAGTCTGGGTGGCCTGCTCACCGGGGGAGACAATGGGCCAGCCATCGTGGCAGGAGAGCCGGACAAGAGCCGTTTAGTGGAGGCGATTGGTTACGAGAACGTCGATTTGCAGATGCCGCCCAAGAGCAAGCTGGAACCGGGACAGATCGCCGACTTCAAGCAGTGGATTAAAATGGGTGCTCCCTGGCCGGGTGATAGCGGGGTGAAGGTGGCGGATAACAAGAAAGTTTTCGATCTGACGAAGCGAAAGGAAACACATTGGTGCTGGCAGCCGATCCGTGCAGTTGAACCCCCAGCAGTGAAAAATAAAAGCTGGCCGGGCAATCCCATCGACAATTTCATTCTGGCGAAACTGGAGGAGCAAAAGCTGGCGCCTGCGCCCGCAGCCGATAAGCGAGCTTTGATTCGCCGCGCTACCTTTGATCTTACTGGTTTGCCGCCCACGCCGGAAGAAGTGGAAGCGTTTCTGAAGGATCGTTCGGTGGACGCGTATGAGAAGGTCGTGGACCGATTGTTGCATTCGCCGCAATTTGGCGAACGCTGGGCGCGGCATTGGATGGACCTGGTTCGGTATGCCGAAGGGATGGGGCACGAGTTCGACTTCCCGATTCACAATGCGTGGCGGTATCGCGATTACCTGATTCGCGCGTTTAATGACGATGTGCCGTATGACCAATTTGTGCGGGAACAGGTGGCGGGAGATTTACTCGAGCGGCCACGACGTAATCCGGTTGACGGCTCCAATGAATCAATCATCGGCACGGGCTTTTATTGGCTGCTGCAACAAAAGCAATCGCCGGTCGATGTGCGTCTGGAACAATCAGAACTCATCGATAACCAGATCGACGTGCTGACCAAGACCTTTCTCGGGGTAACGGTCGCGTGTGCGCGTTGTCATGACCATAAATTTGATGCGATTTCGACGAAGGATTATTATTCGTTGTTTGGCATCATGGAGAGTTCGCGCTATCGGCAGGCGGTCATTGATGCGCCGGATTTAATCGGCAGTAAAGTGCGGGAGCTGACGGCGTTGAAAGCGGACCTTCGCCAGGAATTGGCTAAACAGTGGACGCAGAGCGTCCCGCCGATCGATCGCTTTTTACTAGCAGCGCGCGAAGTGATCGTGGGTGATGGGAAGCCTGGCGCAGATTCCACCGCGAGCGGAGATGTCGTCTTCGAGGATTTTGAGAAACCGACCTTTGAGGGCTGGACGGTAACGGGTGACGCCTTCGGCACGGGGCCGCAAACGCAGCAGACGATTGGCAAATATCAGGGAGACGTGGGCGCGCTAGGTAAAGGCTTTGTGAATTCTCACAATGCGCGACAGGGCGATAAGATTGTTTCCAGCGACGCGCTAACGGGCACGATGACGAGCCGCAAATTCATCCTTCAACAGCGGTACATTCATTTCCTGATTGGCGGCGGCGCGCATGAAGGCAAGACCTGTTTGAATTTGCTCGTGAATGGCAAAGCAGTTCGCTCTAAAATGGGCTTGAATTCAAATCGCATGCACCCGGCGATGTTTGAGGTGAACGAGTTCATTGGCCAGGAAGCACAATTGGAAATTGTCGATCAGGAAAAAGGGGGATGGGGAAATATCGGGGTCGATCACATCGTCTTCAGTAATCGGGCCGCGATTTTTAATGACCAGAACCAACTCCTTCCGGTCGGTTTGCCCTTGGAGGTGGTGGCCCGCAAATACAATGTGGACGCGAAGGCATTGGACCGGTGGGTGCAGGCGTTGCAAAGCGGGGAGATAAAGCAACCGGCGCACGCTTTGTTCGCCTGGGAGGAACTGGCATTGCAAGAGACTGCGCCTGTCAGTGGACGGTTTGATTTACGCTGGGATGCTTTGCGCAAGCAACTTCATCATCAGGACGAAGTGAGCCAACGTCCGTTGGCAGGAAATGCTCACGGTTTGCCGAAATGGGACGAGTGGACGCGCGATGATGTGGCCTTTGGCAGTGACGCTACTCGCGCGGGTGATTTTATCGTTGGCGAAGGGGCAAATCCGGTAGCGGACTTTGTGCCAGCCGGTTGGGTGCATAGCGGAATGCTGTCACGGCGGTTACAGGGAACGATGCGTTCGCCATCGTTTATCATCGACCGGAATTGCCTTCAGGTTCAGGCCAGCGGCAAATCGGCGCGCGTGAATGTGGTAATTGATGGCTTCACTTTGATCCGCGCGCCAATTTACGGCGGCCTGAAGGTGAACGTGAATCAGGAGACGCCGCGTTGGTACAAGGTGGATTTGAAAATGTGGCAGGGGCACCGTGCGTACGTTGAGTTAGTTGATAGCACGGTGCCTGATCCGGCGGATAGCAACGACGCGGTCAATACGGATAAGAATGGCTATCTGGCCGTGCAACAGATTTTGTTGTCGGACGACTACGAAGCGCCGCGAAGCACGGCAGCATCGGACGCGCTGGCTTTGCTGGGAGATGGGGAAATGGAAACGGTTGAAGCGTTGGCCAGGCGTTACCAGAGTTCGCTGGCGGCGGCGCTGAAAAATTGGGGGGAAGATCACCTGAACGGCTCAACCACAACCGCGCAATGCGATATGCTCGACTGGCTGGCGCGAAATCAACTTTTGACGGGTTCTAATCTTCATACGAATGAATCGCTAACGGCATTGCTCACCAAATATGCGGCGGCGGAAGCAGCCTTGCGCGAACCGACTCATGCGCTGGCCATCATGGATGGGACGCCGGTGGATGACACGGTGTTTATCCGGGGTAGTTACAAGAAGCCGGGCGAACCGGCCCCACGCCGTTTTCTCGAAGCGATTGCGGGTGCGCAACAGCCGCCGATCCGGCAGGGGAGCGGGAGTTTGGAGTTGGCGCAACGAATGATTTATTCGTCCGATCCCTTGCT
>JBEHZA010000454.1:0-4482 GCA_048497895.1 Verrucomicrobiota bacterium | reverse complement strand
GAGCGACGCGTCCGCGCTGGTCCCTGTTTGCGGCGCGCTGCCAAGGGGCAAATGCCTCCGCCACTATTCCAGCCATGAACTTTCGGTCCAAGATCATCCCGTTGGCGGAGTTGGCCGCGTGGCGCGAAGCCCTTCGTGCGCAAGGTCGCAAACTCGTGGTCACCAATGGTTGCTTTGACCTACTGCATCCGGGTCACGTCACCTATTTGGAAGCCGCGCGCAATCTCGGCGACATCCTGCTTATCGGCGTGAATGGAGATCAAGGTGTGCGGGAATTGAAAGGCCCTTCGCGGCCCATCAATCAGGAAGCGGATCGGGCGGTCGTGCTGGCCGCACTGGAGTCCGTTGGCGCGGTGGCGATCTTCCCGGAATCACGGGCCACCGGCTTTCTGGCCCAGGCCAAGCCGGACATCTACGTGAAAGGCGGCGATTACACGCTCGAAACGTTGAATCAGGAAGAACGCCGCACCGTGGAAAGTGCCGGTGGAAAAATCGTCATCCTGCCCATTGTCCCCGGCAAATCCACCTCCAGTCTGGTTGAGAAAATCTCCCGGCTGTAAGCAGGCTGGCTAGTGAGAGTTCGCAGCCAACCTAATTTCTGAAATTCTTCCATTGCCCAGACGCTCCAGTTTTCGCAATATCCGCCCCTATGTCGATCGGTCGCAAACAGTATCCGTTCTCGTTGATTGAGCCCAAATGGCAAAACGTTTGGGAGGCACAATCTTCTTTCCGCGCGTGGAACCCGGGCGAAAAAGTCCCCGCCAGCCATCCCTTTGCCCAACGCCATGGCAGCACGGCACCGGAAGCCCTGCCCAAGTTCTACATTCTTGATATGTTCCCCTACCCGTCCGGTGCGGGATTGCATGTCGGCCATCCGGAAGGTTATACCGCGACGGATATCCTGTCCCGTTACAAACGGGCACAAGGTTTCAATGTGCTGCACCCGATGGGCTGGGACGCCTTCGGTTTGCCCGCGGAACAATACGCCATCAAGACTGGCCAACATCCGCGCAAGACCACCGAAGAAAACATCGCCAATTTCAAACGACAGATTCAAGCACTTGGCTTCAGTTACGATTGGAGCCGCGAAGTCGATACCACGGACCCGAAGTATTTTCAATGGACCCAATGGATTTTCCTCAAGCTCTATAATTCCTGGTTCAATCCCGCGACCAACAAGGCGGAGTCGATTGATACCCTCCCGTATCCAGCCAACGTCACGACCGAAGCGCAGAAACGCAAATACCGCGACGACCATCGCCTCGCCTTCGTCAGCGAAGCGCCGGTGAACTGGTGTCCAGAACTTGGCACCGTGCTCGCGAATGAAGAGGTCATCGATGGCAAAAGTGAGGTCGGAGGCTTCCCGGTCATCCGCCGTCCCATGCGCCAATGGATGCTCCGCATTACGGCTTACGCGGAAAAATTGCTCAGCGATCTCGACACGATTGACTGGAGCCATTCGCTCAAGGAAATGCAGCGGAATTGGATTGGCAAAAGCGAAGGCGCGGAAGTGGATTTCAAAGTCTCAGGGTCTTCGGAAATCATCCGGGTCTTCACCACGCGGCCGGACACGCTCTTTGGTGCCACCTACATGGTGCTGTCGCCAGAACACAAACTGGTTCCGCAACTCACTACGGCGGATCAAAAATCCGCTGTCGAAGCCTACAAAGCCTTTGCCGCAGGCAAGAGCGACCTCGAACGCACCGAACTCGCCAAGGATAAAACCGGCGTATTTACCGGCGCGCATGCCATCAATCCGGTAAATCAGGAAAAGATTCCGATTTGGATTGCGGACTATGTGCTCGCGACCTATGGCACGGGCGCCATTATGGCGGTGCCAGCGCATGACACGCGTGACTTCGAGTTCGCTCAAAAGTTTAATTTGCCGATTTTACAAGTCGTGCAGCCGTTGGACGAAAAGATTCATTGGCAGGGCTATCTGGACGACGGAACCGCCGTGAACTCGACGAATGCAGAAATCTCGTTGAACGGTTTACCCACTCCCGAAGCGAAAAAGAAAATCACCGCGTGGCTCGAATCCAAACAACTCGGTAAAAAGACCATCAATTACAAATTGCGCGACTGGCTGTTCAGCCGTCAGCGGTATTGGGGCGAGCCGTTTCCGATTGTCTGGAAAAAAGACGCGGACGGAAATCTCTATCACGAAGCATTACCAGAATCGGCCCTGCCCTTGTTGCCGCCAAAATTGGATGACTACAAGCCCACCGCAGAAGGCTTGCCGCCGCTCGCACGTGCGCAGGATTGGGTCAATTTGCCGGACGGTTCGATCCGCGAAACCAACACCATGCCGCAATGGGCGGGCAGTTGCTGGTATTATCTCCGCTACATGGATGCGCAAAACCCCAGCCAATTTGCAGGCTCAGCCGCCGAGAATTATTGGATGGGCACCGCGAATCCAGCCGCGAAAGCAACGCCCGGAGTTGACCTCTACGTCGGCGGCACGGAGCACGCCGTATTGCATCTCCTCTACGCGCGTTTCTGGCACAAGGTATTGTTTGATCTCGGACTCGTTTCGACCCGCGAACCGTTTTATAAACTGGTTAATCAAGGACTCATTCTCGGGGAGATGGAATTTACTGTCTTCGAGAATACCGATGGCACGCCTTGCAGTTTGTCGGAGTTAAAGAACGTGGATGAAGAGGCCACCCCGACCGGTCTCAAGATGATTGCGACGCATCGCAAGTCGGGCGAAAAACTTTACGGACGGAAGCTCACGGAAGACGACGTCGAAAAAGCCGGCGAAGGTTTCGTTTTGAAGATCAATCCGGCCATTCGAGTGGATGGCCGTAGTTTCAAGATGAGCAAGAGCCGTGGCAACGTCATCAATCCGGATAACATTCTCGCTGAATTCGGCGCAGATTCATTGCGGCTCTATGAAATGTTCATGGGCCCGCTCGAAATGGTGAAGCCCTGGAACACCAAGGGCGTGGAAGGCGTTTACCGTTTCCTTGGCCGCGTCTGGCGCCTGTTCGTGGATGAACAAAGCGAAACCGACTTTGAACAAAGCCTGACCACTCAACCGGATCAGGGTCAGGAACTGCTCGCGAAGATTCAACTCAACGCCAGCATTAAGGACGTGGAGGCCACCCCGGCGCAATTAAAGACCTTGCACGCGTGCATCAAAAAGGTCACGGATGACCTGGAACACATGCGGTTCAACACCGGTATTTCGGCCATGATGGTGTTTGTGAATGAAGCCATCACGTGGGAAGTTAAACCAGTGTCCGTGTTGCGCGAGTTCCTGATTCTCTTGCAACCCTTCGCGCCGCATCTGGCCGAAGAATTATTTGCCAAATTGCCACCGGTGAATACCGCGCTGGCTTATCAACTCTGGCCGAAGTTCAATCCGGCGTTGCTGGAAGAAAGCACGTTGGAAATTCCGGTGCAGGTAAACGGTAAATTGCGCGGGCGGGTTGTGGTGCCATCCGCAACGACTCCGCAGGAGATCGAAGCCGCCGCTTTAGCCTGTGAAACCGTAAAGCCGCTCCTCGAAGGCAAGACGATCAAGAAAATCATCGTTGTGCCGAAGAAACTCGTCAATATTGCGGTGGCTTAGGTTCTGCGCTACACTGTGCGCGTGTTACCTTTAACCAGACAACAGCAATGGTTTCTGGCGATGGTCATTACTCTGCTGTTAACGGGTTGGGCGGTCAAAACCTACCGCACGGCCAACCCGCCGGAAATAAAATTACCGGCGGCTCATTGAATCTATGCAAAGCGTAAGTTTTGACGAGGTAATCGACAAGATCGTGGCGAAGGATCAACGCTACGATCGCGAGGCTTATCACTTTGTACGGGAGGCGCTGGACTTCACCCAGGAAAAGATTAAACGCAGTGAAAAGCTGAAGCCGCATTCCACCACCATTACCGAAGCCGATCTGGCCGAATACAAAGCGAAACGGGCGGAAAAGGAGCAACATCGCCACGTCAGCGGTCAGGAACTGCTTGAGGGCATCCGCCAGCACGCCTTGCAAAAATATGGGCCGATGGCGATCACGCTGTTCGGCTTCTGGGGCATCCGGCAATGTGAAGATTTTGGCGAGATCGTTTTCAACATGGTTGAGAATAATGGCTTGAACAAACAGGAACAAGACAGTCGCGACGATTTCAAAGCAGGTTACAACTTTGATGATGCCTTTCGGAAACCTTTCCTCCCCTCCGCCGCATTGCCCAAGGCCGCGCCAGAGATCAAACCAACTTAAAAGTGAGTGGTGTAAATGGAAAATTGCGTCATAGGGGACGCGGTTAGCCTTACGCCTTCGGGTTCAGAATAATTTTATGACGGCCAACGCAGGATCAAATTTATCAGCTACCGGACTACCTTCGGAAATCCCCGCCTTTCCTCCCGGCACTCAACTCGTCACGCTTGATAATGGGTTGACCATTATTGTGCGCGAAGACCACAGTGCACCGGTAGTTTCTGTGCAGGCCTGGTGCAAGACCGGCAGCATTCACGAGGGC
>JBEHZA010000453.1:0-4488 GCA_048497895.1 Verrucomicrobiota bacterium | reverse complement strand
TGATCGCCCGTTTGTTCAGCCGCCACGGCCAGAGCTTTGAAGAAAGCGGCCTGTTGATCCGGGGGCAGAGGTTTTCCATTCAAGCGGGTGGCTTCCTGATAGGCGGTGACGGCGCTTTGGGCTTTACCCTGCATGGCACAAGCGATGCCGAGGTTCAACAATAGCGCGGGGTCAAGAGCGCCAAGCTGCATTTCGGCGCGAATTTCCTGCTCTGCTTCGGCGTATCGACCGAGATCAAAGAGAATGATGCCCGTGAGTTTGTGAGCGCCCTGGTATTGCGGATTGCGCTGAATGGCTTCGTGAGCTTGCGCCAGTGCTTCGGGAAGTTTCTTTTGCAGATGCAAAACTTTAGCCAGCGAATAAGGCAGCGTCGCATCTTGAGGCAGGCCGGGCAAAGCACTGCGAAATTCGGTTTCGGCGGCAGTGAAGTCGTCCTGTTTCTGGTATTCTTTGCCGAGTTTGTAATGAATAAATTTTCCAAATGGATCATTTCCCAGCCGCTCCAGCAAAGTCTGGAAGAAAATCACCGGATTCTGCCAGCTGCGGGTTTGCTGAAAGCTGGCGATGCTCAGTGAAATCAGCAAAACCGCCGCCAGGGTGAGCAGGCAGCGGCGATAGCGGTGATAAGACCAGAGTTGCCAGCAACCCGCGGCGATCAATCCGGCCCAGCAGACTCCGATCAACAGGCTGTAGCGGTCGCTGGGAAAATGCGGATGTTCCGTCAACCCCAGCACCGGCACTAACAATGCCAGATGACAAATCCAGAGTGCAAACGGCAGCGGCCAGCGATGACGGCCACGAAATAGCACAAAGGTTAAGCCGATCACGAGGACAGCGCTGGCCAGGAATGGCGGGCCTAACGGGTTGAAATCGACCAATTGCGTGTAAACGGGAGAGAGTTGAAAGGGCCACCACGGACGCCAGAGGAAATAAGCCCAGATATAGAATGCCTGCATCAAGCGGGGGAAGAGGCCGAATTCGGCGAGCGAGGCCGGATTACCCCAGAGACTTTGCGCGTGGGTGCGCTCATAGAAGTTGGCCGCCAGCGCGAGCAAGGTGGCGATGATAAAAGGGATTTTCTCCCGCCAGACCTGGAGAGCGGGCGGATGCCACCATTGTCGCGGTGAAGCCGTCAACCGCCTGTGAACGTAAATATCCGCCACCAGCAAGACAACCACGTAAGCGAAGGCAAGCGGATAGGAGAGCAGTGATACAACGAATAGTAGCCACGAAGCCCAATACCAGCGATAGCGCGGAGCTTGGGGAGATGGAGAGTGAAAAGCCCGCAGGTAACAGAGAAGGGAAAGGAGACAAAAGAACGTGGCCTGATTGTAAAGCAATTCGACCGCCCACGCCACGGTCTCGACGCGCAAGGGATGCAACGCCCAAAAAGCGGCGGCAAGGCCAGAGCAGAGAAGCATGTTGGCGCGTGGTGCATTGGCAGTGGCTGGCACAAGCTGGAACACCTGTCGGATCAACAGGAAAACGAGCACGGCATTGCCGGCATGGAACAGCACATTCACCAGATGATAACCGAAAGGCTGGAACTGAGAAAAAGCGTAAACGATGGACCAGGTCAGCCAGCTCAGTGGCTGGTAACGCCATTGATAGGTAAAATCGGTGAACATCCAATGGAGGCGTTCCCAGGTGGGTGGCCCCAGGTGTGGGTTTTTGTAGATATTGATGTCATCATCCCAAGGCAGTAACTCGGCATTCAACACGCGTCCAAACACGAGCAACGTGAGGAGGATCAGCAGGAAGCAAATGACGGCTTCGGGCGCGCGCTTTCTCAGCCACGACACGGGATTTGACATCGGAATGGCCTTCCGTTTACAGGTTGCAGGCTTAGGTTAGGTTCGACTGGTAATCGCCACAAGCGTAAACGGCATGACGCCTGAAACAGCAGCTCATTCAACGCCACCTGCAGAGTCACTGCCGGGGGCCTGGGAATTTTGGGTCGATGTGGGCGGCACGTTTACGGATTGTCTGGCGCGCGATCCACGAGGGCAAATTCGCACGCACAAGCTGCTTAGCTCCGGCGTTTATCCGGGCCGAGTGGGCGCTGGTTCCAGTGAATGGAAGATAGTGGATGCGGAACGGCAGCGTGATCCGGAGAATTTTTTTCAAGGTTACCAACTCGTTTTGTTCAATAACGCAACCGAAGAAATGACGGGCGTTTTAGTGAGGCGTTTCGACCGGACTGCGGGAGTTATGGAACTGGAGCACCCGTTGCCGTTTTGCCCGCAACCCGGACAGCGTTATGAATTGCGGTCGGGGGAAGAGGCGCCGGTTACAGGCATCCGCTGGCTGCTGGGTAAGCGGTTGGACGAGAAAATTGGAGTGGTGCGAGTTCGCTTGGGTACGACTCGCGCTACCAACGCGCTGTTGGAACGGCAAGGGGCGCGGACGGCTTTCATCACCACGGCGGGCTTTCGGGATGTGTTGCGGATTGCGTTTCAAAACCGGCCGCATTTGTTTGAGCTAAACATCCGTCGGCCCGATGACCTTTACGAAACAGTGGTTGAATTGAACGAACGTCTGCGCGCGGATGGCAGTGTGTTGCGCGTTTTGGACGTGGTCGAAGTAAGGCAAAAACTGACGTTGCTGAAGCAGCAGGGCGTAACTTCACTGGCGGTTTGTTTGCTGCACGCGTATCGCCAGCCACAGCACGAATTACAAGTGCGTGAGGTGGCTTTGGCCCTGGGATTTGAGCAGGTATCACTATCCAGTCAACTCAGTGTTTTGCCGCGCCTGATTCCACGCGGAGACACGACGGTAATTGATGCGTATCTTTCGCCAATCCTGCGCTCGTATGTGGAGTCGTTGGCCCGACGTTTGCCGCAGGCCACGATCAAGCTGATGACGAGTGCGGGCAGTCTGGTGGAACAAAATAATTTCACGGGCAAAGATGCGGTGTTGTCCGGACCGGCTGGCGGAGTGGTGGCGGTGGCCTATCTTGGCCAGCGGGCCGGATTTCCACGAGTGATTGGTTTCGATATGGGCGGCACGAGCACGGATGTTTGCCGGTTTGATGGAGAATTTGAGCGGCGTTACGAAATGGAATTGAAAGACCCGAAAACGGGCGGGGCCGTGCGAGTGGTGGCTCCGATGCTCGCGGTTGAAACCGTAGCGGCAGGCGGCGGTTCGATTTGCTGGTTTGATGGGCAAAAACCTTCGGTAGGGCCACGCTCAGCCGGGGCTGATCCGGGGCCGGCTTGTTATGGTCGCGGCGGACCTTTGACGATTACCGACGTGAATTTCTATCTCGGAAAAATTGTCACGGATCGTTTCCCTTTGCCGTTGGATCGAACGGCTGTCGAACGACGTTTGGATGAATTAATCGAAGAAATATTCGCTCAAACCGGCCAACGATATTCGCGTGAAACGCTGGCGATGGGATTCACGGCCATTGCGAATGCGAATATGGTGGCGCCGATCCGCCGGATATCCCTGGCGCGTGGTTACGATGTGCGTGAATACGCGCTGGTCAGTTTTGGCGGAGCGGGAGCGCAACATGCCTGTGCGGTAGCGGAGGAACTGGGCATCGCGCAAGTGCTGTGCAGCCCATACGCGGGAGTGCTGAGCGCGTTCGGGATGGGCATGGCGGAGGTGGTTAAATTTTCGGAGCGTTCTGTAGCCCAGCGGTATGACGCTGTTCAGCATACCCTGGAGAAGTGGTTTGAAGAACTGCAGCAGGAATTGCGACAGCAGATTTTAGCAGAAGGAATCCGGCCTGAGCATATTCGTCCACCCCGGAAATTATTGGAAATGCGTTATGTGGGGCAGGAATCCCGCATTACGGTGGCAAGTCCGGCAGACGGCGATTATCAACGTGAGTTCACCGCCTTGCACCGGAAACTTTACGGTTTTGATTTTCCGGAACGCGCGATGGAAGTGTATGCGTTGCGGATTGAGGTGGCGGGTGAGACGGAAAAACCGCCGTTGGAGGCCGGAGAAATTCAGGAGCGGCAGCCCGAGCCCAGCCGCACACAAGCGGTGTTCTTTGATGGCTGTTATCAAACTGCGGGAATTTATCTGCGGGAACAATTGCGGCCGGGCGACCGCATCACCGGCCCGGCAATCATTGCGGAGGAAATTGCGACAATCGTAGTGGACCCCGGATGGCTGGCCGCAGTCACCGCGCAAAACAATCTCATTTTGAGCCGTGCTCAGGCCGTGAATGCAGCGCGGCCCGGCCCGGTTGAAAAACGGGATTATTCCGTTCCAGATCCGGTGGAACTGGAATTGTTCAACAATCACTTTGCCTCCATCGCGGAACAAATGGGGACAATGCTGCAAAAGACCGCCCTTTCTACTAATGTGAAAGAGCGGCTCGATTTTTCCTGTGCCATTTTTACGGCCGCCGGCGATTTAGTGGTCAACGCCCCGCATATTCCGGTGCATCTGGGGGCGATGAGTGAATGCGTCCGGTGTTTGCTGGAAGATGTAACGTCCATGCAACCGGGAGACGTGTATGTCACGAATGAT
>JBEHZA010000452.1:0-4505 GCA_048497895.1 Verrucomicrobiota bacterium | reverse complement strand
ATCCCTGAATAAGCCTGAATAGTCCTGACAGAGCTCGAACCGCTCCCATATGCGCTTTCGCACCCTCATCCGGTTCCCTTCCGATCAGACCTTTCCCCATCCGTGTAAATCCGTGTCCATCGGTGGTTTAAACTTTCCCCTTTTCGCGTATTCGGCGTGGTTCTTCATTCTTAATTCTACCTTCTTCATTTTTCCCCAATTATCCCGGAATACCTTGGAATAAGCCGGACAAAACCCATTCGCAAGTTCCCGGTATGGAGTTCCAGCTTTAGCTGGTTGGGCATTCATATTTGCCATAACCCTAAGAACAAACCCACGGCACCTTGAAATTTCGTGCTTGGGGGTTCTTTAGGATTTCGTCATTCGGTAATTCGTCATTTTCCAACCTCCGACTACCCATTAAACCACACAAAATGGACTTTGTATTTCCCACCGTGGGAAATCCCTCTCCTTTTTTGAAAAAAAATGCCAACCCCCCGGGCTCAGTCCGGCAGCGGCTTGCCCTTGGTTTCCGGCCCGAACCACACAATCACCACGCCGATCAGATAGATCACCGTCATCACCGACCCGGCTTTGGGAAAGCTGTTATGAAACAGCGCCTGCAAATTAGCCGTTTGCAAGCCGCCAATCGCCGCCAAAATCCGTCCGAAATTGAACGCAAATCCCTGTCCGGTTGCCCGTACACTGGTCGGGAACAGTTCCGGGAAATACAACGGAAACCAGCCATAAAACGCTGCCGTTACCCCACCCGCCAAAAACACCGTCACCAGAAACGTCGTCGTGTAGGAAGTATTGACGTTATAAAAAAGCAGCGCGGTAACAATCGACCCCAGGCACAACAACGTATAGGTCATGCGCCGTCCGATGATATCGCCGGCCAACGGAGCAACCAGCGTGGCCACAATCGCCCCCAACGCCAGCCAGATTTGCGTGTATTCTTTGGCATGCAACGCCGGATTGGGTGCCAGCTCAGAAGCCCATTTGACCGCCCATTGCAACGAGCCCCAGGTTCCCAGCAAAGCCACCGCCGCCAGTCCCGCCCCCAGCAACATTCGTTTAACAATGATCTTCTCCTGCCCCGGAGCAATTGCGCCCACAGCTTGTGCCCGCTTCATATAACGCTTCACCGGTTGCAAATAACCGTACAGCGCGATGCCCACTCCAATAAAAGTGCCGATCGTCGCCACCGGCTTGCTTGTGCCAATCGGCGACCACATATAAATCACCACCAAAGCCGCAATGCAGCCCACAAACACGCCTAACAAATCCTGCGTTACCCAATGGGAAGTCCGTCCCTGATCCTTTTCATGCTGCCATTTCTTCGATTCCGGCACGAAGATCTGGATAAAAAACGTTAGCAACGCCGGCAACGCCCCGCTGATCATCAAAAAGCGCCAGGCCGAATTCGCCAGCAGCGACTGCACCCAGGCATCCGGCAATCCGATGCCTAACATGAATGATTTCACCCCGCCAATGACTTGCCCCAGCACTAAACTCAACACCCCTACCATCAAAAAGCCGACATTCGACGCCGCGCCGACCAAACCGGCAATTTTCGCCCGCGAACCGTCTGACCAGACTTCATTCACCAGCGCCACTCCCAACGACCACTCGCCGCCCATGCCCAAAGACGCGATAAAACGGAACAATGCAATGTGCCATGCCTCCGTCGAGAAACCGCACAGCCCGGTAAAAATCGCGTAAGTCGCAATACTCAACGACATCGCGCGCACCCGCCCAATGCGATCCCCTAGCCAGCCGAACAACACCCCACCCGTCGCCGCCCCAACCAGGAACACTGCGATAATCACCGCGAACCAGTTACTGACCTCGGTGCTGCCGGGCTTTACGTGCAGGAGATCTTGCAGGGCGGGACTGCCAATCAAGGGGAACAGGCCCATTTCGAAGCCGTCAAACATCCAGCCGAGCAACGCCGCTGCCAGCGCCATCCATTTGCCTCTATTTGATTCCTGCATATTTCTTTCGATTAATTAAATTCCCCGCGCCGCTCCCTTCGCGCCACGAAATGCCCGTGACGAGACAGAGCCCTTGGAAAGACTCATTACAGAAAGGTTTTTCACTCACCCCGGTCAATCCTTTATTTCAGTCCATTTTAAATAACTCTCACGCCTTGGCCCGGCTACGATTGAAAATCCGAGACACAAAATTCGGTAATTCGCCTTTTCCCACCTCGACAATTCCTGCTTTCGCGTCTCCATCCGTGGTCTAATCGGTTTTGCCTTTTTCGCGTATTCAGCGTATTTCGCGGTTCAACTTTGGGATTTCATTCGGATTTCTTCATTCGGTAATTTGTCATTTCTTTTGATATTGCCCAAACCCACCGCACCCGCTACCTTGAGCGCACTAACCCCAGCGCCGTAAGCCATTCAACCCGTAGTGGCAATGGACTACAAAAATTACGACTTAATCGTCATCGGCTCCGGTCCCGCCGGTGAAAAGGGCGCTGCCCAGGCCGCTTACTTCGGCAAAAAAGTTGCCCTCATCGAAAAAGAATCCGCTCTTGGAGGAGCCGCCGCCAATACCGGCACTTTGCCTTCCAAAACCCTCCGTGAAACCGCGCTCTACCTTTCCGGTTTTCGCCAACGCGGCTTGTACGGAATTAATTTTTCCCTGAAGGACAAAGTCACCGCGCGGGACTTTCTTTACCGCGAACAGCAAGTGGTGCAAGCCGAACGGGCCCGCATTGCAGACAATTTAAGGCGCCATCGCGTGGATCTTTATAAAGGTTTCGCCTCTTTCGCAGACGATCATACCGTTCTGGTGCAACCCACACAGGGCACGCCCGCCTGTCTCACTGGCGAAGTAATTCTCGTGGCCACCGGCGGGCATCCGTATCGGCCTGACAACTTTCCTTTTCATGATCCCCGCGTTTACGATTCCGATTCGATCTTAAATCTGCGCGAAATCCCCACCACCATGCTCATTGCCGGCGGTGGCGTCATCGGCTGTGAATATGCCTGCCTCTTCGCTGCCCTGGGCATCAAGGTCGTCTTGGTCGAAGGCCGCGACCGGTTATTGGGGTTTTTGGATGCTGAACTCTCGTACGCCCTCGCCGATGCCATGGCCAGTCTCGGTGTGGAATTGCGGCTGGTGGACACTATTGACAGCATCGTCGCCAACGATTGTTTGCACGTCACTCTGAAGTCCGGCAAGAAATTCGATGTCGAAACCATTCTTGCCGCCACCGGAAGAACCGGAAACACCGAAGGATTGGGCCTGGAAAAGATCGGCATTCAACCAACTAAACGCGGCGCGCTCGAAGTCAACGAGCATTACCAGACTAATCTGTCACACATTTACGCCGTCGGAGATGTCATCGGCTTTCCGGCCCTCGCTTCCACCTCCATGGAACAAGCCCGTGTCGCCATGGTGCATGCCTTTGATTTAAAATATAAATCCACGCTCGCCCATATTCTGCCTTACGGCATCTATACCATTCCGGAATGCTCCATGGCGGGTGAAACCGAGGAATCGCTGACGCATAAAAACATCCCCTACGTCGTCGGCAAGGCCCGTTATCATCAAAATGCCCGCGGGCAAATTATTGGAGAAAAAGACGGTTTCATTAAACTCGTCTTTCGCGAAGAGGATATGAAATTATTAGGAGTGCATGTCCTCGGTGAACAGGCCAGCGAACTGGTTCACATCGGCCTGACCGCTCTGCTCATGGGGGCCAGCGCAGATTTATTTATTCAAACTTGCTTCAATTACCCCACCCTGTCAGAGATTTACAAATACGCCACATATGATGCGCTGGGCCGGCGCGCACAACGTCTCCGGACCCGACAACCAGAAGTAACCCGATGAAATTAAACCGGAAACAATTCTTTCAGACTTTGGGATTATCCCTCGGAGCCACTGCCCTGACCGGCTCCAACTTCAATTTGCAGGCTGCCCCTGCTCCCAGTTTCCTGCTCAAGCCGTCCCATATGAAAATGGGCATGGTCACCTACAACCTCGGCAAGGACTGGGACATCGCCACTCTCATTAAGAATTGCACCGAAGCGGCCTTTCAAGGAGTTGAACTCCGGACTTCTCACGCTCATGGAGTCGAAGTCTCTTTGAACCCGGCACAACGGGCGGAAGTCAAAAAACGTTTTCAGGATTCCAAAGTCGAATTAAGCAGCCTCGGCAGTGCCTTTGACTACCACACCCCGGATCAGGCCAAGCTCCGCAAGGACATCGACGCCACCAAAGAATACATCGTTCTCGCTCATGATGTTGGCGCCACCGGGGTTAAAGTTCGTCCGAACGCTTTGCCAAAAGAAGTGTCGAAGGAGAAGACTTTGGAACAAATCGGTAAATCTTTGGGTGAGTTGGGCAAATTTGCGGCTGGATACAATCTTGTCATCCGGCTGGAAGTGCATGGCAAGGACACTTCCTTGCTGCCTAATATCAAGACCATTATGGACGCAGCGGGTGAAAAGAATGTCGGCGTCTGCTGGAATTCCAACCAAACCGACCTCGATGGCGACGGCTTCGAT
>JBEHZA010000451.1:0-4513 GCA_048497895.1 Verrucomicrobiota bacterium | reverse complement strand
ATTTGATCGCCGGTGGAAAGGAACCCTTGCCCAGTAAAGATTTTTTAAACACCGTTTATGTTGTCAGCCCGGAAGGTAAAATTGCCTTTCAACAAGTCAAAATGGTCCCCCTTCAATTCTTCCAGGACGGCCAACCGGCTACCACGCAACACGTCTGGGAATCCCCCTGGGGCAAGCTCGGCCTCTGCATCTGCTACGATCTCAGTTACACCCGCGTCATTGATGGCCTTGTCGCCCGGGGCGCACAAGCGATCATCGTCCCTACGATGGACGTCGCTGCCTGGGGAGTGAGCCAGCATCAACTCCACGCGCGCGTCGCGCCGCTCCGTTCCGGTGAAACCGGTCTACCCATCTTCCGTGTCGCAAGCTCCGGACTTTCGCAACTTGTCGATTCATCCGGCCAAGTCACCGCTCAAGCCTCCTTCCCCGGCGATGGCGAAATGATCGCCGGTCGCCTCGAATTGAAGCCGGCTGGAAAAACTCCACTCGATCGTTGGCTTGCCCGCCTCTCGGTCGTGCTTACCAGCCTGCTGGCGCTTTGGTTTGGATGGCCAGCACTTAAACTAAAATTCTCCTCAGTGTTCACCCGCAAAACAAAACCAACGCCCGATCATCTTTCAAGCCGGCTGAACGCATCCAACAGCAACTCGATTCCCTCGCCCCACAACGAAGGAGTGGGGAGAGGGTCAGGGAGAGGGGAAATCACCCTTTTAATTGAACCGTTAAAAGCCGCCACGTTTTTCCATGGGCCAAAGGAGAAAGCAAGCGCACCCAAATCAATTTTCGGAAGGACGAGTTCCCACGAGTCCCTGAATTCGTCTTTTATTTTCGTCCAATCAAAAACTCACCCATTCTCAAATCGGTGTTTTACTCTTTCAGCAACCTGCTCTTAAGACATCCCGCAACACCTTGAAATCACTATGAAACTCATCCTCCGCTTTCTGGTGCGTTTATTTTACCGCTTCAACGCCTACAACGAAGGCGTGCTCAAAACGCCCGGCCCCGTGCTGCTGGTGCCCAACCACACCTCGTGGCTCGATTGGCTCTTTCTCGGTGTCTGTCTGGATGACGATTGGCGCTTCGTCACCTCCAGCACCACCGCGCAATCCAGTTGGCTGCACCATAAAATTATGGTGAACAAGCGCACCTTCCCCATTGATACCAGTTCGCCTTACGCCGTGAAACACATGGCCGAATACCTCCAAAAAGGCGGCCGTCTCGTGCTCTTCGCGGAAGGCCGCCTCTCCCGTACCGGCACCTTGATGAAACTGTTCGATGGCACCGGCTTCCTGCTCTTTAAGACGCACGCCAAAGTCATCACCTGCCATTTGCGTAACACCTCGCGTCTGCCGCTCTCGCCCAATCCCGGCCTGAAAAAATGGTTCCCGGTCATCACCGCCCACTTCAGTGATGTGCTGGAATCGCCCAAACTCGAAAACGTCTCCACCTCTCTCGCCCGCCGCCACCTCACCGACTGGTTGCGCGACCAGCTCGTGCATCAGGGATTTCAGGTGGAAATGCAGTTCGGCGCACAAAACTTGCTCGGTGCCGTGGCCGCAACCGCTCAGGAACGCCCCTGCCACATTGTGCTGGAAGACGCCACCTTGCAGGAACTCACCTATAAAAAATTAATGCTCGGCGCCGATTTGATGGCGCAACAACTGCAAAAAGAGGTCCAGGCTGGTCAGCCGCGCGTCGGCGTGCTCCTGCCGAATATCAATGCCACCCCCGTCGTCCTGCTTAGCCTTTGGGGCATTGGCAAGATCCCTGCCGTCCTGAACTTCTCCACCGGCCCGGCTACCATGCTCGCCTGCGCCCAGCTCGCTGGCTTGAAGCAAATTATCACCTCCCGCACCTTTCTCGAAAAAGCCCGTTTAAAAATCGACCCGTTAACTCAGGCTGGCCTCGAATTTATTTACCTCGAAGACCTCCGTACCAGCATTACCGGCAGTCAGAAACTGTTTACTCTCGTCAGCCATTCCATCTCTCACTATGTCGCACTGAAGCCGTCGCAAACTGTGCTGGATACCGCCGTCATCCTTTTTACCAGCGGTTCCGAAGGTGTGCCCAAAGGAGTTGAACTCACCCACGGCAATCTGCTCGCCAACATCCGCCAGATGCTCGCCGTCACCGATCTCACGGATACCGACCGCATCTTCAACTGCCTCCCGCTCTTCCACAGTTTCGGTCTGAATGTCGGCCTGCTGCTCGGTCTCGTGCGCGGCATGTATGTCTTCCTCTACCCGTCGCCGCTCCATTACCGCGTCGTTCCCGCTGTCCTTTACGACCGCGACTGCACCGTGTTCCTTAGCACCAACACCTTTTTGAATGGCTACGCCCGTAAAGCGCATCCCTACGATTTTCGCAGCATGCGTTACCTCTTCGCCGCCGCAGAAAAATTACAGGAAGCCACTGCCCGCACCTGGGCGCAAAAATACGGCGTGCGCATCCTCGAAGGCTACGGTGCCACCGAATGCGGCCCCTGCCTCAGCGTGAACACGCCGCTCCAACCCAAATACGGCACCGTCGGACGCCTGCTGCCCGGACTGGAATACAAACTCGAAACTGTCGAAGGTGTCGAAGACGGCAAACGCCTCCTCGTCCGCGGCCCGAACATCATGAAGGGCTACTTGAACGAAGACGCCAACGCCAAATTCCACGCCCTCGGCGGCTGGTATGACACCGGCGACATCGTCAGCCTGGACGAAGACGGCTTTCTTTCCATTCGTGGCCGCCTGAAACGCTTCGCCAAAGTCAGCGGAGAAATGGTCAGTCTCACCGCCGTCGAAGACGCGTTAGCCGGTGCTTTCCCTCAATACGGACTGCGTTGCCAGATCGCCGTCGTCGCCGTGCCCGATGAAGACAAAGGCGAAAAACTCATCGCCATCACCAACGAACCCAAACTCCAAATCGACGAAATCCGCGCCGTCATCAAAGCTAAAGGATTGACGAATCTGAGCGCCCCCAAAGAAATCAAAGCCGTCAAAGAAATCCCCAAACTTGGCACCGGCAAAATCAACCACCGCGACCTCATGAAACTCCTCACCGACGCTCCGAAAGCATAGGTGGGTGACTGTCTATCAACACCAAACGCTCATCTCTCACAAATTCAAGGCCCTCGAAACCTCGCGCCAGCGTCCTGGACTGCGGCAGTCCCCTGCCGCTTTCAAGCGCTCACGCCCACACCAAAACTTCACCCTCGTCCATCGCAACCTCCGGCCGTAAATCCGCTCGCCCCTTGAAAGTTCACGCAAATAACGCGCGTTCCAGATTTTCCTTACTCCACCGCCAGCTTCTCAAAACTCTCCTCAATAAACGTCGTATTCTGAATCCGCGCCAGCTTCGCGTAAAGCCCGTCCAACTCCAACAACTCCTCATGCGTGCCATGTTCAATAATCTGTCCCTGCCGCAGCACTAAAATCTGGTCCGCCTTGCGGATCGTGCTCAACCGGTGCGCGATCACAAAACTCGTCCGCCCCTGCATCAAATGTTCCAGCGCTTCCTGAATCAACTTTTCCGTCGCCGTGTCCACGCTCGCCGTTGCTTCATCCAGAATCAAAATCGGCGCACTCTTCAACAACGCCCGCGCAATGCTCACCCGCTGCTTCTCGCCCACGCTCAACTTCACTCCGCGTTCACCCACGCGCGAATCATAACCCTCCGGCAACCGGCTGATAAACTCATGGCAATTCGCCGCGCGCGCCGCGTTGAATAATTCCTCCTCCGTCGCATTCAGTTTCCCGTACAGAATATTTTCCCGCACCGTGCCGTTGAATAAAAACGGCTCCTGACTCACCACGCTGATCTGCTCACGCAAGGACTCCAAAGAAACGCGGCTGACGTCCTGCCCATCAATTGTCACCTTGCCCGATGTCAGTTCATAAAACGCGGGCAGCATGTTCACCAACGTCGATTTCCCCGCGCCCGTCGGCCCCACCAGCGCAATCATCTCGCCCGGTTGCGCATGCAGTGAAACATTCTTCAACACCACCTTCTCCGGCCCGTAAGCAAACGACACGTTCTCGTACCCAATCTCGCCGCGGATCGGCAGCCGCAACCGCTCCGGCCGGCTCGCGTCCTCCCGTTCCGTCGTAGAATCAAGAATATCAAACACCCGCTCACCCGCCGCCCGCGCCGCCTGCATCATTTGATTCAACCCGTGCAACCGCCCGACCGGTTCGTAAAACAGCGCCAGGTAAAAAACGAAGCCCATCAATTCCCCCACCTTCATCTGATCCGCGATCACCAGCGAACCACCCATCCACAATACCAATCCCGTCCCCAGCGAGGCCGCAAACGCCATTGCCGGTGAATACATTGACCATACCCGCATCACCCCCAGCGTGCCCTCGCGCAAATCCTGCGCCCGCCCGGCAAAACGCTCATCTTCATGCTTCTGCCGTCCAAACGCCTTGATCTGGCGGATGCCCTGCAAATGATCCATCAGCAACGCATTCCTCGCGCTCGAAGCCTCCCGTTGCGCGCGATAACGTTTGTGCGCCGTCAACGTGTA
>JBEHZA010000450.1:0-4515 GCA_048497895.1 Verrucomicrobiota bacterium | reverse complement strand
TGGTAAACTTCGTTGCAAATACGGGCCAGATTAGCACCGCGCTTCACCAGGTCCGCGGCCACGTGATACGTGGAGGGAAGGGTGGAGGGATATTGAAAAGAGCCGGTATCCGTGGAGACGGCAGTAAATAAACAATCGGCAATGGCGGGTGTGACCGGCCAATTCGCGGCAGTCAACAGACGGAAAATCAGTTCGCCCGTGGAAGGTTCCTTCGCGGAAACCCAATTGATGTCGGCAAAGCGGGTATTGCTTTGATGATGGTCAATATTGATGAACAGAGCGCGGTCGCTGATGTGCTGGCCGACGGTGCCGAGGCGTTCAAAGCTGGCGGCATCTGTCGAGATGACGCAATCAAATTTGCAGCCGGGCCGGGGGCGTTTCACCGTGCGTTGAGGATCGAGAAAAGCCAGTTTGTGCGGCACGACATCGTCATTCCAGCATTCGACCTTTTTGCCTTCGTTCTGGAGGGCCAGAGTCAGGCCAAGCTGGGAGCCGATACAATCGCCATCCGGACGAATGTGGCCGACGACGCAAAAGTTCTCGCGGGCGCGGATTTCTTCAATGATGCGCTGGACAATCTTGGGGGCCGATTTCATGAAGCGGGATCGTTCTTTTCGATTTCCTCGATGATCTGAAGCACCTTGTTGCCGCGTTCAATGGAATCGTCCAATACGAATTTGAGTTGCGGGGTGTATTTGAGGACGACGGCTTTGCCGAGCAGGGATTGAATGCGTTTGCGTTCGGACTGAAGCAGGGCATCGGCCTTTTTCTTTTGCGCCGCGCTGCCGATGACGCTGAGGAACACAATGGCGGATTGCAGGTCGGCCGCTACGCCCACATCATTCACGGTGATTAAACCGGCGGTTTCCACCGGGATTTCGCGGCGGATAATCTCACCGATGGAGCGCTTCAGCAACTCCCGCACCCTTTGTATTCTCAGGGACGACATAGTACAGAGCGGTCAGGAAATTACAGTTTCTGGGCGACCTTCTCGACGGTGTAGCACTCAATGCTATCGCCAATCTGAAAATCGTTGAAGCCGTCGATGCGAATACCGCATTCCATGCCGGCGCGCACTTCGTTGACTTCATCCTGGAACCGGCGGAGCGAAAGGGTGGCACCTTCGTATATGAGCCCTTTGCGGCGCATAACCCGCACCTTGCCTTTGACGATGCGTCCGCTGCTGATAACGCAGCCGGCGACATTTCCGCCCTTGGACAATTCAAAAATCTTCCGGACTTCTGCGGCGCCCATGACCACTTCTTTGAGCAGGGGATCCAGCAGGCCCGCCATCGCGTCCTTCACCTGATCCACGAGTTCGTAAATGATGGTGTAGAGCTTGATCTGAACGCCTTCGCGCTTGGCGACATCCGCCACGCCGTTGTCGATGCGGGTGTGGAAACCCAGAATAATCGCGTGAGAGGCGGAGGCGAGCAGGGCGTCGGATTCCGTAATGGTGCCGACGGCGCTGTGGACGATTTCCAGCGAGACTTTCTCGGAAGTAATCTTTTTCAGTTCCTCCACAATCGCTTCCACGGAACCTTGAGTGTCACCTTTGACGACGACTTTAAGGGTCTTGGTGGAATCTGCCGCCAGCGTATCGAAAAGATTTTCGAGGGTGACCTTGGCGCGTTGTTCGGTGGCTCCCTGAGCCCGGATTTCTTCGATCCGTTGTTCGGCGAGCATGCGCGCCTGCTTCTCGTTTTCAACGACTGCAAATTCTGAACCGGCCACGGGGACACCGTTCAGGCCGAGCAGTTTCACAGCGACGGAAGGGCCGGCTTCTTTGAGGCGTTGACCTTCTTCGTTGATCAAAGCCCGGGCGCGACCCCAAAACTGACTGCAAATAACGGCATCACCGACGCGGAGAGTGCCTTTGCGAATGAGGACGGTAGCAGTAGGTCCACCGGGTTCGAGCCCGGATTCGATGATGTTGCCTTTGGCGCGACGGAGCGGGTTGGCTTTTAACTCGAGAATTTCCGCCTGGAGCAGAATCAGTTCGAGCAGCTTATCAACGCCGACTTTGGTGAGCGCGGAAACATCCTGGAAAATGGTTTCGCCACCCCATTCTTCGCAAACCAATCCTTTTTCCTGCAATTGCTGGCGCACCTTCATCGGATTGGCGTTCGGGTGATCGCATTTATTAACAGCAACAATGATGGGAACCTTGGCCGCTTTCGCATGGCTGAGGGCTTCCAAAGTTTGCGGCATGACGCCGTCGTTAGCTGCGACCACGAGGATGACGATATCCGTCACGTTCGCTCCACGAGCGCGCATGGCGCTGAAGGCGGCGTGACCGGGAGTGTCAAGGAAGGTGATTTGCTGAATGTCTTTCGGGCGTTCCGGGTGAGGGAAGGCAATCGTGTAAGCGCCGATGTGCTGGGTAATGCCGCCCGCTTCACCGGCGACGACATTGGATTTGCGAATTACATCGAGCAGAGTGGTCTTGCCATGATCGACGTGACCCATGATCGTCACGACTGGCGGACGCGGGCGCAGATCCTCGATTTTGTCATCCACATCAAGATCCACTTTCTTGACGGGCGCATGCACCACACCGCCGCCGCGTTCGCGTTTTTCGAGTTCAAAACGGAAATTGTGCTTGGCGCAAAGTTTCTGAGCGATGACTTCGTCAATGGCCTGATTGACGTTGGCGAAGACGCCCATTTCCATCAGGTCCGCGATCAATTGGAACGGCTTTTTCCGCAATTGTTCGGCCAATTCGCGCACCACAATGGGCGGCTTCATGGTGATCAATTCACCGGTGGAAAGCGGGACAAATTTAGGTTCCGAGGGCTTGCCCGGAGTGGACGATTTGCCCGGAGCAGATTGCTGATAGGGCTGACCGGGGCCTCCTGGACCACGATTGTTGCCCGGACGAAAAGGTTGATTGGGAGTATTCCGGCCGCGGTTGTCTTGCGGACCACGATTTTGGTCCGGGCGCGCAGGTTGATTGGACCGGGGCGGCGGCAGTTTGACGGAACCCACTTTGTCGCCGACCCGCGGCGCGGGTCGGGTGGGCAATTGAATGAAACCAATCTTGTCACCTACCTGCGGGCCAGCATCCGGCGGCTTAGGAGCAGGCACCGGCGGGGTGGGCGGAGGCGTGGGAGCAGCGGGCGCTTTCGGCTCTTCTTTTTGGACGACGGGAGCGGGAGGCTCAGGCGCGGCCGGCGTCTCAGGAGTCGATACGACGATAGACGGTTCTTCAGGAGCAGACTGGGCTTCCGCAGGTTCCGGAGCGGTTGGTTCTTCAACGACGCTGGCGGGCGCGGGTTTGGCCTCGTGTTCGACCGGCGGCGGAGCCACGACGGGAGGTTCCACCGGGGCGGAAACAACGCGAATGGGCTCTTGAACGGTGGGGGCTACGGGTGGATTCGCGGGTGGTTTACCACTGAGTTCCTGCTCCAGATATTCCGCGGTGATCTTATCCAAAGAGCTGGACGCCACGCGGGCTTCGGCTATGCCAAGGTCTTTAGCTTTGGCAAGGACATCCTTGCTTTCGATTCCTAGTTTCTTTGCGATGTCGTAAATCCGAACCGGCATAATGATTATGTTCCCAACTTAAAAATGGCCGTAAAGTCTTCATGCGTTCTACATGTTGACTATAAGCGCTCTCACCATAACTACGCGAGAGCGTTTGGACCGCCACGTTGACTGCGTTTGGACAGTTCGGCCTGTGCCGACGCCAGGATGGCGGCTGCCTGATCCCCGATCTGCGGAATCTCCGCCAGATCTGTGACCTCTGCCTGTGATAAATCTTCCAAACTCAAAAATCCGTGATGCACCAGCACATCGGCTTGCACTTCCGTCACTCCAGGAATCGTGGCCACGGCTTTGACGGCCTGAGCCACTTTTTGCTCGAATCCCATCGTGGTGACCTGTTCCGGCTCGATATCGACTTGCCAGCCGGTCAACTTCGACGTCAGGCGCGCGTTTTGTCCGCGTTTGCCAATCGCCAGCGAAAGCTGGTCTTCACTGACCGTGATCTTGACGTATTTCCGGTTTTCATCGACTTCAAAGGCCTTCAATTTGGCCGGCGCCAGAGCGTTCGTGATGTAATTGCGGACGTTCGATTCCCACTTAATGATGTCCACCTTCTCATTATTGAGTTCGCGCACGATGTTTTTCACGCGCTGACCGCGCAGGCCCACGCAGGCGCCGACAGGATCGACTTTTTCGTCCCGCGAATAAACCGCGAGCTTGGTGCGAAAACCGGGTTCGCGGGCCACGCCTTTGATTTCGACGGTGCCGTCACTGATTTCGGAAACTTCCAACTGGAACAGTTTCACGACAAATTGGGGGTCGGCGCGGGAAAGGATAATTTCCGGACCGTGCGAAGTGTGTTCGACGGCTTTGACGTAGCAACGAATGCGTTCGCCAATCTGATATTCTTCAATCGGGACCCGTTCGCGGTTGGGCATGAGCGCTTCATATATGGCGTCTGCGCCGGCTGGCCGCCACGCGCTGGCTGCTGTGGCTGCTGCCGATTTATCTCTACATTCACGGCGTGGC
>JBEHZA010000449.1:0-4516 GCA_048497895.1 Verrucomicrobiota bacterium | reverse complement strand
GCCCCGCTTCACCGCGCACCAGAATGCGCCCCATGGGACCAACATCCCCAATGCACGTTTTGCTGCGGCCCCGCACTTTCTTGGCTGGAGGCAGATCAGTCAGATCGGGCCGATGCCCTTCCCGCGTGTGCATGACCTGCAACCCATGAGCGCGCCAGGCAGCGAGCAGCATTTTATTCGGGGCGATCGTGCGGCGCAATTGTGAGACATCATTGCCAAGCATTTCGCCAAAGCCGCCCGGTTCAAGAAAATCCCGCTGCATATCAATGATCAACAGCGCACAGGTCTCCGGAGAAAATTCAAAAGCGTAGGGTTCCGCCTCCACGGTGAGCGTCTGGTTCAATTTCATATGCGTCCTTCCAATCCAATTAGTGCCCCGCCATGTGTTGGCCGATGGTTTTAATGTCGGCCTGAGCGGGGGTGGTTTCGTAAACGAATTGTCCATGGGAAATCACGAGCAAGCGGTCCGCCAGCGCGAGCAGTTCGTCCAGGTCCTCGCTCACCAGCAGCACGGCCACCCCGCGATTGCGCGCTTCCGTAATCTGGCCGTGAATGGATTCCACGGCGGCAAAATCGAGCCCGAAACAGGGATTGGCCGTGATCAATACTTTGGCCGTGCCCGTCCCTAATTCCCGCGCCAATACCGCCCGTTGCACATTGCCGCCGGAGAGATCGCCAATCGGCGTTTCCGGAGAACGCGTTTTGACCGAGTAACGACTGATCATCTCCACCGCATGACGGCGCATCGACTTGCGGCTGACGAAACATTTCGCGCGAGCCATCGGCGCGCGGTCAAAACTGCGCAAGGCCAGATTCTCCGCCACACTCATTTGCGGCACGCAACCGTTCCGCAACGGTTCCTCCGGCAACAAAAACACCTGGTGTTTGAACGCCTCTTCGCGTGAAGCATGATACGCTTCCCCATGCACCAGCACTTCGCCACCGGTGGCGGGACGCTGACCGGCCAGCACCTCGACTAATTCCCGCTGGCCATTGCCGGAAACGCCGGCCACACCAACGACTTCACCCTCGTACACCGTCAAATTGACATCCGTTACCGCTGGCACACCGCTGTCCTTATTGGCGCACAGCCCTTTGAGTTCCAGAGCGGCGGGACCGCGTTCGCGCACGGCCTTCGGCACGATCTTCGCCTCCCGCTGGCCCCCCATCATCATGGCCGCAACCTGATCCGAATTCAGATCCGAGACCTTCCCCTGCCCCGCAAACTTGCCCCGGCGCAAGACGGTAATCTCATCACAAAAACCGAAAACCTCGCGAAACTTGTGCGTGATAATCAACACGCTCAATTCGCCCATTTTGACCTTCTGCTTGATCAAACCAAGCACCTCATCCGCTTCGGCCGGCGTGAGCACGGAGGTCGGTTCATCCAGAATCAAAAATTTGCTGTCGAGATAGAGTTGCTTGAGGATTTCGACTTTCTGCTTTTGTCCGGCAGCCAGTTGCGCGGCTGGAGTGTCTAGATCCACTTGAAACGGAGAGGTCCGCATGAACTCACGCAAGCGTTCCATCTCCATTTTCCAATTAATGATCGCAGGCAAATCCGGACGGCTAAGCACCAGGTTCTCAGCCACCGTCATCGCCGGAACCAGCGTGAAATGCTGGTACACCATGCCGATGCCAAAGTGGTACGCATCATAGGGACTGGCAATTTCCTTGGAGTGACCGTGAATGAGAATATCCCCTTCATCCGCCTGATGAAATCCCATGATACATTTCACCAGCGTGCTTTTACCCGCGCCATTCTCGCCCAATAATCCGTGAAAAGAACCGGCCGGAACCTTCAAGGAAATTTTGTCATTCGCCACGAACGAACCGAACCGTTTCGTCACGCCCACCAGTTCGAGATCGAACGGCATGGTGGGACGCTGTTGTGGCGGGATGGTAATCATGCGATAGCCTTGATGAAAGCCGTGGAATCGGCGACCGCTCCGAAGACGCCACCTTGCATTTTGATCATTTTCAGAGCCGCCAGATAGTTGCCATAATCGGTCGCGCCCGTGCAGTCCGAGAGCATGAGGCATTCGTAACCGCGATCATTCGCGTCCCGCATCGTGGTATGGACGCAAACGTCCGTGGTGATGCCTGCGAGCGCAATATTCTGAACCCCTTTGCCACGCAGGAGCATGTCGAGGTCCGTGGCGTAGAAGGAACCTTTGCCCGGCTTATCGATCACGGCTTCGCCCGGCAGCGGCGCGAGTTCCGGAATCAATTCCCAACCGGGTTCACCGCGGGTCAGGATACGTCCGCAAGGTCCGGCATCGCCAATGCCAGCGCCAATGCGTTGACTGCGCCAGCGTTTGTTCGCCGGGAGATCGGCCAGATCAGGACGGTGCCCTTCACGCGTGTGCATGACGTGAAACCCTTGGGCGCGGGCCGCAGCAAGCACGCGTTGGATAGGTTCGATGGGCGCACGCGTGAGGGATAAATCATAACCCATTTTATCGACATAACCGCCCTTACCACAGAAATCAGTTTGCATGTCGATGACGAGCACCACGGTATTTTCCGGGCGCAAGTCGCCATTATAAGGCCAGGGATACGGATCAGCTTCGACGTAACTTTTCATGGTTTAACTTCAGGAACTGCTGCCCAGCGCGCCCGGCGCTCCAATCAGGGAGCGTTTAGGCGAGCAGGTAATGATCATGACGAGGAGCGTTAAAATATATGGCGAGGCATTCCACAGGTAGTAACCGGTGCTGATGCCGACTGCTTGCAACGCCGGTCCCACCGCTTGCGCGCCACCGAAAACCAGGGAGGCATACAAGCAATGCACTGGATTCCACCGCGCAAAAATAACCAGTGCCACGGCCATCAAGCCCTGGCCGCTGGAAATCGCTTCCGTCCACGCGCCGGGATAAAATAAAGATAAATGCGCGCCACCCAGACCCGCCAGCGCACTGCCCGCCATGATCGAAAAGAAGCGCGTTTTCACGACGGAAATACCCATCGCGCGCGCGGCCGCCGGAGAATCCCCCACGGCCCGCACCGTCATGCCCCAGCGGGTCGATTTGAAAAACCAGTTCATCGCAAAGGCGATGGCCACGCCCAAAAAGAACAACGGACTGATTTTTAATGCGGATTGTAATTGCGGTGAACTCAACCAGCCGCCCAACGAAACAGGTGGCAATTGCGGTGCGCTGGGCTGGATGTAGGGCTTGCCCAAAAAGAAGGCGAAGCCGCTGCCGAAGATCAACATGGCAATCCCCGCCGCAATGTCATTGACCTTGGGCCGCGAAACGAGAAAGGCGTGAATCGCTCCCATGACCGCCCCAACTCCCAGAGCGGCAATCACACCCGCCCACGGCGAATTCGTTTTGTAGGCGACGGCGTAAGCACTCATGGCACCCATCAGCAACGTGCCTTCCAAACCTAAATTAATTTTCCCGCTCTTTTCCGTGAGGCACTCGCCCAGACTCACCAGCAGAAAAGGCGTGCCCCCGCGCACCGCGCCCGCCAGGACGCCAATGACTACTCCCCAGCCGCCGATGGATTCAGTGCTCATTGGAAGATTGCCAGGTCATGCGGAGCACGACGGAGGATTTAGCTTTCGGTTTGGACGCGGATTGATCCGCCGGTTCTGCCGTTTTTTTCTGCATCGCCGCGTAGCGTTGCCGGACCCGTTCGAGGGCGCGCCGCCATTGCGTGGCCGACACCAGGTCCTGATTTTCCCGGCTGAAATAGAAACTGCGAAAATCAATGTAACCCGGCGCTTGCTTGCTCATGCTTCACGCTCCTTAAACACTTTGAATTTTCCGTAGAGTGAATCGCTGAATAAAATCACCAGGAAAACCAGCCCTTGAAACACGAGGATCGTGGCATCCGGCAATTTCAATTCCCGTTGCAAAATGCCGCCGCTGGCCAGAATGCCGCCCAGCAGGGTCGCCACCAGCATAATCGGCAGGCCTCGATAGCGGGCCACAAAGGCCACCAGAATGCCCGCATAGCCGTAGCCTGCCGCGAGTGATTCATTGGCGCGCCCGTGAATAGCCGCCACTTCCACCATCCCCGCCAGACCGGCGGCTGCGCCTGCAAGGAAGCACGTGAGCAACCCGATCCGCGCGACCGGCAAACCGGCCATGCGGGCGGCGCGAATGTTGCCGCCAATCATGCGGACTTTGAAACCAAAGGTGGAATGCTCCATCAATATCCAGGCGATGATACAGGCGATGATGCCAAAGATCAGCCCCCAATGGACTTCTGATTCGCCCAACCGGGGCAGCATCTTTTCATCGGGAATGGGAAAGCTGGAAGGTTTATTCAAACTGCTCGGATCCCGCATGGGACCGTTGACCAGATGGTTCAACACGGCGATGGCGATGTAATTCATCAGCAGGCTGCTGATGGTTTCATTGACCCCGCGGTAGTAGTAGAGTGCGGCGCACAGAGTGATCCACACTCCACCCCCTACCAGACCTCCGAGCGCCATGCCGGTAAGTAATAGCAACGGGGGCGCGGACACCAGCGACAACCCCACTGCCGTAGCCGTAACGCCGCC
>JBEHZA010000448.1:0-4543 GCA_048497895.1 Verrucomicrobiota bacterium | reverse complement strand
ATGTGCAGCAGATGGCGAAAGAGATGATCACCCTCAAAGCGTTTCGTCTGCCGGTAATGTCGGGCCAGTGTGAAGTCGGCTCTGGGTTTAGCCGGATCATGCGCGCCATACAGCGCGGAGCCAACCCCCTGCGCCACGTGATGTCCCACCACCCGGCTGAAGGCCAGCCCGCAAACAAACGTCAGTGGCCGCAGAACGATCAGGAGACCGATGAGCATGACCGGGCTGTGCACCTGCGCGGCAATGACGCAAAATCCGAACAGGGCGAGCAGCGCGAAAAACACGTGCCAACGCGATTTCCGCAACTCCGGCACGTTGGTCATCCAGACGCTGACGAAATAGATTGCCGGCAGAGCCAGCCAACTCCATTGCGGTGTGTACCAATGTGCGCTTTGTTCCACGTGTATCGCCTCAACTTTGAGTTGCCGGCATTAGTAGCAGGTTCTAAGCCCAAAGCCAATTGTGATCACCGAGGCGGCGAGTGTTCAATCAAGCTGCCTTGGTCGGGTTTGCTTTCGTGAGATGTCCGAACAAATCCCGGCGCACTTGCGGGTTGCTGAGTTTCCAGATGCAGCCGTCGGTGAAGTAATGATGAATATTCAGAAAAGCGAGCGCCACCATCGGTACGGCCTCACCGGCGGCGGTGCCGAACAGGGAAATCACCTGATTCCGGCTCGCGGGCACGATCAGTTTATCCAGCACACAACTGCCTGCAATCAGCGCCACGGTATACCCGAGCATATGCCATTGCACTTTTCGACCTGCCGCGGGCAGATGCAGTTGCGCCCGGTTTAATTCCACGCGGAACGGGAAGATCAGGTATTGCACCGCATGCGCAATCTGCACCCAGAACAGGGCCTGAATATTTAAGTCCAGGGCGCGATACCAAAAGAAGATCGCTACCCAGGGAATGACGACTCTTAACGGCGGCCATTTACGCGTGCGATGGACTTGATACAGGAAGCCGGCCAGCCCCATGACGAAAGCGGCGATGGTCACGATGGGCAGGTAGTAGGAAATTACTTCCACGATCGGATGAAACGGTGGCGGCACCGGATACGCATTGCCATTGGCGATGAACCAACTGACGTGCCAGAACAGCAGCAACCTTAAGCCGGTGCGCAGAAATAAACGTTCCTTGTCCGAAAAAGGATTGCCGCCCAGGTAAGCATACGTGGCCATCATGCCCCACGTTTGGCCCGTGTAATGCCAGGCCAGATAAATGCCCGCGACGACAATCATGAATGCGACGTACAAGGTCGTCAGGCTGCTCATGCCTACCGCAAAAACTCCAAAAATAATCAACCCCAGCGGCACATAAAGCGCCGCGGCCCGATATTTCAGCACCGTTTCACGCGAACCATAAACCAGACGATACGAAGCCAGAAAATGTGGCAGGTTTACGAAGATGCTGATCCATGCCAGCACGCTGGGCCGGATTTGCAGAATGGTGGTATTGCCCGCCAGTGCCATCGGGAGCAAGAGCAGGATGGAGCCGCCGCCGATGCACAACGCATCCACCCAGGGAGAAATAATCGCGGCGGAGGGCGTGCCCGCGGTTTGGGTGGCAGTGCCGTTGCTCATTTGCGTCTGGCTGGTTCTTGCCCGGAAATGATCCATCGGATGGGCACGGCTATTTTCCTTCCAGTCCTTGGAGATACGCCAGAATCAACTCCGGCAGGTCGCCGCTATAGCCGCCTTCCAACACGCTGAAAACCGGAATGCCCAGGTTGCGGAATGATTGGCCGAGCCAATGAAAATCCTCCGCCTCCAACGTTTCCTGCGCCAACGGGTCGCGGGCATACGCATCGAACCCGGCGGAAATCCCAATCAAATCCGGTTTCGTTTTTGCGAGATCAGCCAGAGCCTTTTGCAGCACGCGGCGATACTCGTTACGTGGTGTTTCTGGTGCGACGGGATAATTAAAACAATTATGGCCTACGTTGGTCGCGCCGGTGCCGGGATACCAGGGCGATTGATGAATCGAGAAAAAGGCCGCGCGCGGTTCGCTTCGCAAAATATCTTCCGTGCCATTGCCGTGATGCACATCGAAATCGTAGATCGCGATACGCTTTGCTCCCGTGGCCAAAGCTTCCAGCGCCGCAATCGCAATGGAGTTTAAGTAGCAGAACCCCATCGCTTCCGTCCGCGTCGCGTGATGACCGGGAGGCCGCAACAGGCTGAACGCCATTTCACCATTTCGGGCGGCTTGTAAGGCGTGCAACGCGCCTCCCACCGAGCGCCGGGCGTGATCAAAAATGTTCGGGTAAGCAGGCGTATCGCCATCGAAATCCCCCGGCATCTGTAAACGTGAAATGTGTTCGGACGTATGCGCCCGGCTGAGCACCGCTTCGTCGAAGTTCAACGGTTCCGCCCACGTGATGGGCAGGTCCGTTTGCGTCCGCAATTTCGTCAACGTGCTGCTGATGCGGGCAGGCCGTTCCGGATGACCGGCGGCGGAGTATTGCGTGCAACGTTCGTCGGTAATGATTTTCATCGGATGCTCAGAATGAAAATAACGAATTTCCGGGCTTTCAACCAGTGGATAATCGTGCATTCTTTCCGCAACCCGGATAACTCAACTCGATTGCCAGATTACTTTTTTACTTATGAAACATCCTTTCCATCGGCATGGCCTGCTCCCGGTTCGTAGTGCGTTTACCGGTTTGACCATCGCTTTGCTGAGCGCGCTGCCTTCACTCGTTCAGGCCCAGACCTCGCCGGAAGTGAATGCGGACCACACCATCACGTTTCGCTTGCGCGCGCCCAAAGCCACGGAAGTTTCTGTAGCCGGAGAATGGGGCCAGACCAAGCCGATGGCGAAGGATACGAACGGAGTTTGGACGGTGACCATGGGGCCTTTGGAACCGGAGCTTTATGGCTATAGCTTTTCCGTCGATGGCATGAAAATGGCCGATCCGCAAAATCGTTATTTGAAACCGGCCCGCTCGCAGATTACCAGTATCGTTGAAGTGCCCGGCAATCCGCCGTTATTGACCGAATTTCAAGCTGTCCCGCACGGCACGGTGCGGTTGCACGCGTATGATTCCAAGGCGCTGGGCAAGCTGCGGCATCTGCGCGTTTACACGCCGCCCGGTTACGATCAGAAAGCCTCGGCCAAATTTCCCGTGCTCTATCTCCTGCACGGTTCCGGTGACAACGAAGGCACCTGGACGGAACTGGGTCGCGCCGATTACATTCTCGATAACCTGATCGCCCAGGGCAAAGCGAAGCCAATGATCATTGTCATGACCGATGGCCACGCGCTGGTGCAACCTCCCGGCACGCCTAATACGAATCGCTGGCTGGCGATGACGGCGTTTGAAACCGATTTATTGCAGGACGTGATTCCCTTCGTGGAGAAAAATTACCGCACGAAATCAGGCAGTCAAAACCGGGCCATTGCCGGGTTATCCATGGGCGGCGGGCAAACCCTGGCCGTTGGTCTCAATCACACAGATATGTTCGGCTGGGTGGGCGCTTACAGCGCGGCGGTTTTTGACTGGGATAAAACCACTGGCAAAATCATTGCCGACCCCAAACAAACGAATGCCCGCTTAAAACTATTCTGGATCGGTTGCGGCAAGGATGACCGCTTGGTAGAGCAGGCGCGCAAACTGGACGCATTATGCACCGAGCACGGCATCAATCACGAACTGCACGTCACCGATGGCAACCACAGTTGGCCCGTCTGGCGCAAATACCTCGCCCAATTTGCCCCGCTGCTGTTTACCGATAAGAAGTGATTCGCGGCAAAGAGTGGTCCAATTGTGACTATGCGTGTGGATATTTGAGAGGGCGGCGAGACGGATTGGATTGGTGGGCCCGCCCGGACTTGAACCGAGAACCAAAGCATTATGAGTGCTCTGCTCTAACCATTGAGCTACAGGCCCAGCGCGGTGATGCTTGCAGAAGCAAAAGGAACTTTCAATAGCAGAAGCAAATTGCGGAATTGCCGACGGCATAGTGCCGGCATTGGCTACGGACGCGTCGCCTAAATCGCCACAGATAACCGCCGTTGACGCCGTCAGTTCCATTGTTGCGATTCGCGGTTCGAGTCGTGAGCGTTTAGATTCCAAGGGTGTAAAATCAAGAAACCAATGGTTTCGTTTTGGCAGCTCTGGCTCTGCAATTGTCATGTGGTTGTGAAGGCTGGTCCCTTGAAGTCTGGTGGGACTTCGCGGTTAATTCCAATCAGAAGCAATTGGCCTTAACGACAAATTCGGCCGGGCTAAATAGAGTCAGAATATCCTGGCTGCATTGACAGTCACGGCTGTTAAACCTTGTAGCGTTCGCAAAATTTTATTTCCCAAACATGTTCGCAACCTCCCCGTTCTGCTCTGAGGCAAACTGCTGAAAACGTGTAAGCAAGTAATGGGCCGGGATGATTGTAAAAACAGCAAATGTCGTTAATGGATAACAAATGTCGTCATTAGATAACGAATGTCGCTATTAGATAACTCTAAGAATATCTATGACATAATTAAAAAAGCATTAGTTATCGTAAGAAATATTGACCCCATTCTCAATCGGATTTAAAACC
>JBEHZA010000447.1:0-4564 GCA_048497895.1 Verrucomicrobiota bacterium | reverse complement strand
CGGGCCTGATCGCTTCGCTCTTCATTTCGCCCATTCCTGTGGCCGCTCGCGCCCATCTCTGCAACAGGAGAAAAAACCGCAGGGTGATCGCGCCAAACCTGTTCTCCGAAGACAAAGCAAGCCGGAGGCTTGCGGTACGGCCTGCGAGACGCAGGCGCTACGTCGTAGCGCAAGCCTCCGGCTTGCCGTACCGCCGACGTCCCGTCGGCTCCCCTTGTGAGGCAGCCGTCGTTTCAAAAATGCTTGAAACTCTTATCCCCGCGTTCTGCATCTCAATGATGCGTGCAAATCAAATCCTGCTTCGGATCAATTCCCCAGCGCCGTCCCACTTCTTCCAATTCTGAATTCAGCGCCCAACGATCCGGTTGCGCTTCACCCGCATGCTCCGGATTGCCACCCTTCAGCAACATGCAGCCCTTGTTATTTCCAATTTCCAGCATTTCACGGGATTCTTCGGCACTGAGCCGCAAATCCGGCAACGTGGCCAGTTCATCCACCTTCTGTTCAATCGGCTTCGCGTTTGCGCCCGTTTCCTGAATCAAGGTTGGGATCACACTTTCCACCGCCGGTTGCGAGAGATTCCAAATGCACGAGAGTTGCAGCAGTGTCAAATTGTGCGCCTGGCCGAACTTACGCAGATGTTCCAGCTTTTCATTACCCGCTTCCACCCAGCCCGCTGGCCGGAACGTGCGATGATCCTGCGGTCCGAACTGATGCCCCGGTTTCACATCGTCATGGAACAAGCCGCCGTAATCCACTACGCGCGTGATGACTTTCACATTATGCTTTTGCGCCGCTGGCAGACATAAACCGCCCGGCCACGGCTCCAGCGGGTTCAAAATCACCATCGCCCAATCAATGATCGAGCCGAACTTCTCGAAGCAGTGAATGATGTCGAGCGTGAACCCATTCGCCGGCCCCGGCGCAATGCCCAATCGATCTGTCAATCCCGCCTCTTTCACTGCCTGCATGCCCTGCCACACCGCCTCACTCGTGTAACCAATGGAATCCGGGTTATGCAGCAACAACAGGTCGAACTTGGACGTACCGCAACGGGCCAGTGATTTCTCCGTGGCCATCTTCAGGTAATCCGTATATTTGGAAGCATCGCGCAACCGCGGATCAGTGAAGCGTGGATACCCCTTGGAACTCTCGCGCTTCCCTTCGTAAAAGTCATGTCCCACCGCGCCCACGAGACAGTAGGTATTGCGCGGCACACCGGCTAAGGCGCGTGCCAGCAATTCATCCGCCGCGCCATTGCCATAAACATCCGCCGTCATAAACGTGCGAATGCCCCGGTCATACGCATAGCGGATAACCTTCAAAAAATGTTCGTCATTCAGCGCTTCGCCGAAGTGCATGAAGCGTCCGCCGCTCCACGTTCCATATGCCGTGCGAGTTAGTTCCATAAATCAAAAACCAATTCTGTCGTTCAACGCCGTATAAAATCAACCAAAGTTTACACTAGCCAGCCACCAGAAACGCGACCGGCTTCCTATCAGAGCGCGGCATTCATGCCGCTTCACCATCCGTGCACCCACCGGCATTCGATCGCGCCGTCACCTCCAGACATGGAAGCGGCATAAATGCCGCGCTCCTGTCCGTAGGCGCTTTCGGTCACTTTCGACCGCCCCGTTTGTTTCCTCTAATATGCGTTTCCTTCGCCATCTTGGAAACTGCGTTTTTTTGTGAACACAAAAAAGCCGCCGACTGTGTAGTCCGGCGGCTTTGAAAAAGGCTGATTCTTTAGAAGCCCATCTTTTGCAGCTCCGTTTGCAGCGACAATTGGAACTCCTGAATATCTGACGCCGACGGTTTGTAACCCGGCTTAACTCCACCCAATCCGAGCCGCCCCATCTGATCCAAATGCCATTCTGCCGTGACGCCGTCGCTGAATGTGACCTTGCCGCTGATCATTGCGCCCGGTCGGGCCAGCGTATCGACTGTGACTGTCACTTTGCCCGCTGCCGCCGGGAGCGCGTCTGGCTCTGGCAACGCTTCAGGAACCACTTCGTCCGCTGCGTGAGCGCCCGCTGCCGGTGCTGCTGCCGGCGGTTGAACCGGTGTGGGCGGTGGCGTCGGCTCTTTGGGAATCAACTTCAGATCATCCACCAAAAAACGGACATCCATATAGGTCAAGCTCAGCTTGAACTCTTCGGCAATGCGTTTCTGAATATCGGCCAGCTTGAGCCCTTGCTCAATCCATTCCGACACTTTCTTCTTCTGTGCGTCATCCAGCTTCATAAAATTGTTCGTGTGCTATTCGGGCTGATAACCCCGGCCAAAGCAATTGAATTATTAAAATCAAACTCCGGTAATGCCAAGACTAGACCATGCCCCACCCAAAGTCGAATTTTCCCTGCGCTTCCCGGACAGCGACCGTCCCCGGTCGCAGCCACGTCTGCACCAACGATCGTATCAGTATATGCCAATCCGTTATCGTCTCGCAATGCCACCTTCCCGTATGGAGTTCCAGCTTTAGCTGGCAAATGAGAGGAACGGAATCAATCAAAAGCTGGTCGGTAGCGCGTTTAGTAATTGTCAGGCCGTTGGAAGTTTGACACGTTGTCCGCGTTCTCATTAACCCCTTGCTTCAGCTAGGGGTTAAGCAGATGAACCGACACGCAAAACCGTTTTAACGGTTTACAATTAAGGAGCAAACTATGTCCGCACATTCTTACACACGCTGCTGGCTGCACGTGATTTGGGCGACCTTAAACCGGGAACGGTTGCTCGATAAAATTGCGGCAGTACGACTCTCTCAACATCTATCTGCCTACGCCTCGGAGAAGAATATTTACATGAAGATCAATTTTGTGAATCCGGATCATGTACATGCTCTTGTTGATTTGCCCACCCGCTATTCCATGGAAGATTTGCTGCAACTATTCAAAGGCAGCTCTTCGCACTGGATTAATGAAAATAACCTCGTGCCGGGCAAGTTTGCCTGGGGCCGTGGCTATGGCGCATTTTCGGTATCCCAATCCAATGTGGCCGAAGTAGCAAAATATATTGCTAATCAAGAAGAGCATCATCGGGTCAAGACGTTTGCAGAAGAATATGAAACGTTTGTCAAGCGGTACGGGCTGGAGTGGCGTGAGGACGAAAGCCGTTGAAACGGCTGGCTGCAATTACATCTGTGCTACATCCCCCCAGCTAAAGCAGGGGGTTAATGAGAGGACGCTTGATCGAGCAGAGCTTGATTTCATGGTTCCGATTTTTTTCTGTCCCATTGCCCATCCATCATTAAACTCTCCCGCATGAAACCATTCGCCTGTCTGCGCTGGCTCCTCATCGCGTTTATGTCGCTGCCTTTAGTGGCCCATGCCCAAAAGAGTTACACCCTCGGCATGATCGCCAAGTCGCAAGGCAATCAGTTCTTTGAAGCCGCCCATTCCGGCGCCAACGATGCCGTGCGCGATCTTAGCGCGAAATACGGGATCAAGATCAAACTCGACTGGCGCACACCCAACGAAGAGGACGCCCAAAAACAAGCCGAGTTCATCGAACAACTCATCCTCAACGGCGCGGACGGTATCATCATCAGTTGCTCCGACGCTAATAAACTTACCGACGCGATCAACAAAGCCGTGCGCCAGGGCCTTCCCGTGGTGACGTTCTCCGGTGACGCCGCTGCCAGCAAACGTTTCGTTTCGCTTGGCATCGACGATTTTAAATGCGGCGAGCAAACTTTCATCGAACTCGCCAAGCAACTGAACGGCAAAGGCGTTGTCGCCGCCATCGATGGTAATCCGAATGCCGCCAATCTCCAACAACGCGCTGCTGGCTTCCGCAGTGCCGCCAAAAAATATCCCGGCATCAAAGTGCTCGATATTTATTACCACAAAGAAACCCCGCAAGACGCCGTGGCGAAAATCGAGCAAGTCATGCAGGCAAATCCCGACATTACCGGCTGGGGATTGCTCGGTGGCTGGCCGCTCTTCACCGACAACGCTCTGAAATGGAAACCCGGCACCGTCAAATGTGTCGCTGTGGACGCCTTGCCTCCGGAACTGCAATACGTCCGTAGCGGCCACGTGCAATTATTGCTGTCTCAGGACGTTTACGGCTACGGCTATCACGCCGTCGAACATTTGATTAACAAACTTCACCTCAAAAAAGAACCGGCCCACGCGGAAGACAACACGCCCCTCACGCTCGTCGGCAAAGACAACGTCGAAGCCTTTTCCAAAAACTGGGAAAAGTGGCTGCCGAAGTAAGCGGACCGCGGCTGTGTTCGCAGAACCAGCCGCAGCAATCTCCGAATCGCCGATACGGTTGAAGTTTTTGCTCCGCTGATCTAACGCCATTCCCCGTATGGAGTTCCGCATTCATGCGGTTGCGCATACGTTTTGCCTGCACATACAAAGATTTTCACGACCCTCTCCTTAGCGAACCCTGAACCGTCTAAAGACGGGACTCCATACCTTCGCTTGCGCATGTCGGAAAGCTAACGGAACGCGGCTATGTCGCAGACTAGCCGCAGCAGGTTCAGATAGCCGGGCGGCTTGAGAATAGTCGCGCGTGGTATTTTTTTGTTATTGCTGCGGCTGGTTTCGCCGAC
>JBEHZA010000446.1:0-4567 GCA_048497895.1 Verrucomicrobiota bacterium | reverse complement strand
TCCGGAACCCCTTGCCGCCACTATTCGCCCAAAAACATTAGATGATTTCGTAGGGCAGTCACATCTTGTCGGTCCTGACGGACCGCTTCGGAAGGAACGTAGCGAAAGCGCTCAGCGAAATCGATGCCTCGTGTTTCGTGCTGGATTATTGGGCGAACCCGAAACCGGACGTCTATAAACAAACGCTGCCGGGCTTCGTGGATATTCTGCGTCAAAAATATCCGACTACGCCAATCATTCTCACGGGGCCGTATTACAACACGTCGGAAACCATCGGCAATCAAGCAGGCGTAGAGCAAGTGGAGAAACGCAAAATCTGCCGTGAATTTGTGGAGCAACGCCGCGAGTCAGGCGATAAAAACATCTATCATGTGGATGGATTGGAAATGATCTCCCGTGAACAAGCGGATGGCTTGATCGATGGCCGTCATGCGAACACGACGGGCTTTTATTTCTGCGCGAAAGGCTTGGAGCCTTATTTGCGCGCGGCTTTAAAACTGCCCGCTCACCATTGAGCGGACGTTATTTGGCACCGCTGTTGCGAAGCTGAAATTCAGCCGCGCGCTTGTCACCTTCGGCAATTTCCTCCGGCTTCATTTGCTTCACCAGCAAATCACGAACGTCGGCACCTGAGCCATGCTGAGCCGCCAGCGTGAGCCATTTGTAGGCCTCGATATAATCTTTAGGAACTCCCTTGCCCGTGCGGTACATTGAGCCAAGGCTCAACTGCGCAAAACCTTCACCGCGTTCCGCCGCCTGCTTGTAATATTCCGCCGCCTTTTCGAGGTCCGGCTGAACGGTAATCCCTTCCTCATAGAAACGGCCTAAATTCGTCAGGCATAAAACATCGCCACCTTCTCCACCTTTGCGATACCAGCGCAAGGCCTCGCCGTTGTCCTGTTGCACTCCGTAACCGCGCTCATAGCAAAAGCCCAGCTTGTAAGCCGCTTCCGGATTTTTTCCATAGGCTGCAGACCGGAAATGCTTCACCGCTTCCACATAATTCTGCTTCGCTCCTTTGCCTGACAGCATCAGGTTGCCCAGAATGAGGTGGGCTTCCAAATTGCCGCCGATGGCCGCCTTCAGATACCATTTCATCGCCTCGTCGTAACTTTGCGTAACCCCGTTGCCTTTTTCATAAGCTTGCGCCACCGCGATTTGAGCCTGCCCATCCCCACCTTCCGCTGCCGATTCATACCACTTGAGCGATTCCGCCGGATTCAACGGAACACCACGGCCATGGGCGTACAACCAGCCCAGGCGCGTCTGAGCCTTACTGTAGCCCGCTTGCGCCGCCTGCTTGTACCACCGGATGGATTCATCGATATTGTCCGCCTCCTTCACCAACCCGAGGAAATACTGCGCCTGCACATAACCTTCGCTCGCCGCACGGGTGATCCATTTAGAGGCCTCCGCTAAATCGGCATCTCCCTTCGCTCCATCCAGATATTTCAACCCCAATTGAAATTTGTCCTTCGCGGAAACGTCTTCCGGAGCGGCCGCCGGTTTTTCCTGACCTTGAGCCGGATTGCTGGCGCATAAAATCAAGGCCGCAAAGGCGAAACTAAAAATACTCAAACGAATGTTCATTCAATAAAACTATCGCCAATGAAGGGCTGAAAAGCAAGGACGCACGAGAAGGTCGTGCCCGTGAAGGTCAAATCCAACCGAAATAAAATTAAAGTTTGGCCGTCTTGCCGGATTCCTGCGCCGTGGGTTTCAATCGCTTGTATTCCGCCACCAGCTTCTCCACCCGGTCTTTCGTGCTGGCCAGTTCTTTGGCTGCCTTTTCCGCTGCGAGTTTCGCACCAATCCCCTCGGCTTCCGATTTCTTGATCAATTCACCCAATGATTTAATGCGCTTGGTCAAATCCCCGGCGCTTGTCTCCGCTTTGGCCAATTCTTTGCGTGCCGATTCCAGATCCTTCGTCGCTTTATCAGCCGCAACTTGTTTCTCTTCGGAAATCTTCTTGCTGGCCGCCTGTTCAGTTTTGAGACTCTCCACCGTTTTTTGTAACGCGGCGAGCTTCTCCGCCAGTTTCTTGTCTTCCGGCGCTTTCCCGGCATCGGCTTGCAACTTCGCCAAATCTGCCGAGGCTTTCTCTAATTTCGTCGTCGCTTTCGCCGTATCTTTATCGGCTTTCTTAAAATCATCCCCCACTTTATCGGCCAGTTTCTTCTGCACTTTCACGGCCTGCCGCTGCTCTTGAATTTTACCGGCCACCGTTACGGAATCTTTTTTCGCCTGAATAATGTCCGCATTTGCCTTCGTAACCGTCGTCCGGGTTTCGTTCGTCACCGAAAGTAATTTTTCATAATCCCGCTGCAATTTGGCCAATTCATCTTTGGCTTGATACACCTTCACGTTGAATTCTGCCGCTTTCAATTCCGCGAGGTTGAATTGCGTCTGTGCCAGCGTGCGTTTGGACTGCTCCAGCGTGTTTTTAGTTTCTTCAATCTTCTTTTTAGCGGCATCCACCAATTTTGAATTGGTCTGCGCGCCTTCCACCTTGGCCAGATCCGCCTCTGCTGCTGCCACAGCCATCGCATTCTGCTCCACCTGTGATTCCAACCTTGTAATCTCCTGCGTTACACTCGCAATGCGCTCCGTCAACGACGGCGGATTGGAAGCCAGTTCACCAATCTCTTTGCCGTCATTCGAATTGAAAACATAAACGCGCCCGACCCAATCCGACGCCACTACCCGCGCACCGTCGTAACTGAAAGTCGCCCGCACGGGAATGTCGTTGGTGGTTTTGAAAGAGGATTTCCGCGCTCCATTCATGTCCCAAACCACCACACTCTTATCACGGCCACAGGAAACAATCCGGCCATCCTGCGTGTAATGCGCCGAGAGCGCACCATCGCCATGCGCGGTCCAGGTCTTCACTGCCTGTTCATCTTTCACCTTCCAGACCTTAACCGAACCATCTTCACTCGCGGAAAGCGCGAACTCGGAATCAGCCCGCCAACTGATCGACGTAATCGCACCCCGATGCCCCTTGAGCGTGTAAAGCTCTTCCCCGGTCGCCGCTTCCCAGACCAGCAGATTTCCGTTGCGGTCGCCGGTCGCAAGCAATTTGCTATCCGGACTGAATTCCAACGCCGTCACCCAATCGGTGTGCTTCTTGATCGTATGTTCCAACTGCCCGTCTTTCGTGGAATAAATTTTCACCAGCTTGCTGGGTCCGCCGAGCGCAATCCATTTCTGATCTCCACTGATGTCCGCCGCCAGCACAGAATCATACTCATCACCCACGGTAATAATCCGTTCGCCATTGGTCACATCCCACACGGTTACCAGGCCCAGTTTGGCCGCATGTCCCCCACCCGCCAGCACCAGCTTGCCGTTCCGGCTGAATTTAATATCCATCGGATACCCCTCAGGAAATGGCAAGACTCCCGCCAGTTCCAGCGTATCCGTATTGTAGAGCAACACCTGATGTTGACCGCCTAATGCCACCAACGGAGCCCACGGACTGTTCGCCAATCCCACCATGACGCTCGTTTTCTCCGTGCGCACTTTGGGTTCCAACAGCAGATCAGCAGGCATGGGCGGAGGACCATCCGGCTTGCCCACAGCAGAAACATTCAAGGTCAGGTCCACCTTGGGTTTGCTGGCCGCAATCGCTTTGCTGCCGGAAGTCTCAAGCAATCCGCCCGCAATCCACTTCTTGATTACTTCAATATCTTTGTCTGGAAGTTTCGAGTTCGGCGGCATGTTCGGTTCTTCCGCATGCGTGATCGACTTGACCAGCTTGCTGCCGTCCGGATCACCACTCACCACGCTCGCGCCGGAGCCACCGCCTTTGATCACTCCCGGGAAAACACTCAGATCGAGATCGCCCTTGGCCTTGTCAGGATTATGACACTTGAGACAATTGCTGCGAAAAATCGGCAGCACATTATCTTCGTAAGTAACCTTGTCCGCCGCCCCAACCGGATTGGCCATGAGCAGTGAAATCACTCCTGAACTGACTGCCGTAAACTTAACCAAGCGCGTTGCCATGACGTTGCGTCCGTTAGAAATCCTCAAAAGTTTAGTGATTGAACAAAAATTCCTTCGAATTCAGCAGCGACCAGAAAAGATCCTCCAGCGGTTCCTGTGATTTTTTCTCGTCTTTGACGAAGGCCAGTAATTTCGCCATTTCCTCATCCGTCGGTTGTCGCGAAAAAGCCCGCATATACAACTCTTCAATCACCTGTTTGGGCGTCTTGCCTTCTTTAATCAGCTTTGCCACCACGCCGCCACTGCTGATTTTAGTATTCACCGTGCGGCCATTTAACAAGTTCAACGCCTGGGATAGATTCGGCTCCATTTTCACTTCACAGGAACAAACCGTTTCCCGCGTCGCCCGCCCGAAAGTCGTCAGGAAATAGCTGCTTTCCGTGCCGTCGGCGATTTGCACCGCGCGCGCGCCCTTCGGCAGGCCCCGGAATTTTTCTTCCGATTCCGTTACCTGATCAATCGCGTCGAGCAGCACTTCCGCTCGCATCCGGCGCACCGCCGCGTGCGAGAAGTTTCGTTGGTCCTCCTGATTCGTGTAACTGGACTGGCTGGAAAGTT
>JBEHZA010000445.1:0-4574 GCA_048497895.1 Verrucomicrobiota bacterium | reverse complement strand
GAGTTCGACGGTGTCGAGCGAGTCCGCGCCGAGGTCTTCGATGAACTTCGCATCCGGGGTGACCTGATCCGCATTCACACCGAGCTGTTCTACGATGATGTCACGAATCTTTTCTTCAATCGATTTTTCGGCAGCCATGATATTCTTAATTTAATTGTTGGGTTGTGTCTAAGCTGTGAGTAACAGAGCGTCAAGCCCTGAATACCGAATTTCTTTTACCTATAAGCGCTACTTTTCAGCGATTTTTCTTTTGTCTGTCCGCCAGCCGATGCCAGCACCGTTTTTACATCACCATACCGCCATCAACGGCCAGCACTTGTCCGGTCACGTAGCGTGCTCCTGGACTGGCCAGAAACAGAGCCGCGTGTGCGATATCGTCGGTGGAACCAAGCATCCCCAGCGGGACTTGCGTCAATATGCCAGCCTTCTGTTCATCCTTCAAGACCGCAGTCATGTCGGTCTCGATGAAGCCCGGGGCGAGAGCATTCACGGTGATGCCCCGGGAAGCAAGCTCGCGAGCGCACGATTTGGTGAAGCCGATCAGGCCCGCTTTGCTCGCCGCATAATTGGCCTGGCCGGCGTTGCCGATCAAGCCGATGACGGACGCCACGTTGATGATGCGGCCGGAGCGTTGCTTGAGGAAAGCGCGGGTGAAAGCCTTGGTAACGGTGAAAGCACCTTTGAGATTCGTATCGAGGACCACATCCCAATCCGCCTCGCTCATGCGCATCAAGAGACCATCGCGGGTCACCCCGGCGTTGTTCACGAGGATGTCCACCTTGCCAGCGTCCTTGAGGATCTGTTCGGCGGCCGCAGCGACGGCGGTGGAATCGGAGACATCCAGTGCGACCGCCCAAGCCTTGCGACCGAGCGCCCGCACTTCGGCGGCGACCTTATCAGAATTTTCCTGCGTGCGGGAAACGCACACCACATCCGCACCTTCGGCGGCAAACTTCAACGCGATGGCGCGACCGATGCCCCGACCGGCACCGGTGACGACCGCGACTTGATTGGTCAGTTGACTCATGAGACGGCTAGTTTGCCCGTGAAGGGGGGGAGGTTGTCAATCGAATCAAACAAGGGAAAAATTGCGGATTCAAAAAGTCATTTGGCCTTCATGTCCTTGGCGGCGAGCTGTCTTTCCGCTTCCGCCTTCCGCAGAATCCATTGGTGCCAGCTTTTTTCAAAGGCAGCCAGACCGCCCGGCCATTGTTTATCGATCGCTTTCGTGAAGGCCTTGCCGGGGTCATCGCCTTTTTCTACCGCGTCTGATTTTAGCAGCTGGTTAAGAAACACCTGGGCATTCGCATGGGACATGAAGAAATCAAAGATTGAATACCCCACTACATATCCCATGCCCACGTTGCCCTGAAACATCTGGGCCCAATCATCGTATTCCTCGGATTCCAGATAAGGGCGGATGGGGGGAAGTTTCTTTTCCTCGAGCATTATCTGCAGCGTCTGCCAGCGGCGGAAGCGGTCGAGTTTTTGCGCATTGCCATTGGCGGCCCACGCCGGTTGGCCGAACCAATCGGCGCTGCCTTCGTTCATCCAGAGCGGCACTTGCAGCAGAAAGGCGTGGGTCACTGCATGCGCGCTCTCATGGAGCAGGGTGGAAAGCTGGATGGCCGGTTGCGCCTGTTTCCACGACACCACTTGCATTTCGGCACTGACGATCGTGCCATTCTTGGGATCGTAAGCCGCCTTGGAGGTAGTATAGCCGAGCAGTTTGGGGGTGACCTTGCGTTGATTCTTCGCCGCGTAATCCCGATATTGCTCATACGTGGCAAAGACGTAGTAAGTGATCTTGAAATCCGCCGGAGCCTGTCGCTTGAATGCGGCTTCGTGCCGGGCAATGAGCTTCTTCAACTCATAGTTGATCGCGTAATCCATCCCGCTCGTCACCTGAAAGCCGGTGTTGGCATACTTGATCTCGTAGGCATCGGTGCTTTGCAAGCAGGTGAGGAACAATCCGAGAACCAGCAGACGCACGATCAACGCCGAAGCAAAACGAGTGGGCTGAAGGGACCAGAAATTCTGCGCCAGCCTATGTCTCCACGGGTTCATTTGCAGGGACACTCTTCCCTCAGACCGGACGCTTTCCAAGCCAATTTACGCCGCCATAAAACGAAGAAGCGTTGAACGAAGTTCGTTCAACGCTTCTATGATCAAACCCGATGTCTTTCGCTTAGGCCGTCAAAGCCTTCGCCGTGGCCTCCAGGCTGGCCGCATCGGCTACGTTCAAGACCTGCGCCGTTTTGTCGATGCGCTTCATGAAGCCGGTCAGGGCCGTGCCTGGTCCCAGTTCGATAAAGCGGGTGAATCCTTGCGCGAGCAGATACCGGATGGATTCCTCCCAGCGAACGGAAGAAGTGACCTGATCGACGAGCAACTGATGGATCTCCGCCGGTTCAGCGTGTGGCAGCGCGCGGACGTTACCGATGACCGGCACCGCGGAGCGGTTGATGGGAATCTGCGCGAGCGCATCACGCAACTTCGGCTGGGCACTGGCCATGAGCGGGGAGTGGTAAGCTCCGGCGACTGTCAAAGGAATAGCGCGTTTGGCACCTTTGGCTTTCGCGAGCTCGCAGGCTTGGTTGATCTTGTCCGCCGGACCCGAGATGACGAGTTGGCCGGGGCAATTCAGATTCGCCAGTGAGACACCGGCCTCCTTGCAGGCTTCACGCGTCGGACCTTCGTCCAAGCCGATAATCGCTGCCATGCCGCCTTGCGTCGCCTCGCAGGCTTCTTGCATGAAGCGACCACGTTGCTGCACGACCTTCAGACCGTCTTCAAAACTCATTACACCGGCGGCAGCAAGCGCAGTAAATTCACCGAGAGAAAGACCGGCAGTGGCTTCGAACTTCAACGTCGGCACCTTCTCCTTGAGCAATTGCAGGGCGACCCAACTCACCAGATAGATACCGGGCTGCGCGTTCTCCGTCTTGGTCAGCTCGGCTTCCGGACCATTGAAACAGATATTGGCCAGATCATAACCCAGCACGGTATTGGCCTTTTCAAACAAGGCCTTGGCGGTCGGGAACTGTTCGGCCAGATCTTTGCCCATACCAACGGCCTGGGCACCCTGACCGGCAAATAATAAAGCAGTTTTGCTCATAATTGGGCGCAAACTAAACACCAATTGGGCAAATAGGGGAAGCGTGGATTTTGACCGGTAGAAAGCGAAACTCAGGGATAATCCACCCGGATACGGTAAAAACGCTTCGTATCGCCTGAAGTATCTGTCACGGCCATATCGTTGCCCGTGCCGGTCGGCGTGGCAAAAGTCTGCCACACGGGCGGAAAAACCGTAGTGTATTCCACGATGTTGCTCTTGTCCTTCACACTGCGCCAGACGATCTGCTTGCCCGTTCCGATGTCCGTGATGCGGATGTTCAGCAGCGTGATGTCCACATAGATAAGGTCATCGTAGGTTGGGTTGGCAGACACAGTTGCCGGAAGCTCTTTAAACGGATCGCTGCCAAGATTGTACCGCCAAATCTTTTGCGGTGAAGTGGAGGAAAATGATGCGAGCACATCAAAGCCTCGGATCGTATGCCCGAAAACCGTAAAGCCGCCATCGACGACACCGAGCGCTGAGTTGTTATTGCTCAGGTTGATGAACCATTGCGAGGTGGCGGAGTTGGTCACGCCACCCACCCGGGCCATAGCGATGGTTCCGTTCGTATTGCTGAATGTCCGGCCTACGCTGTATTCATTCGTGATCGCAGGCTTGGTGGAGATGTAGTTCAATGAAGGTGCAGTCTGTCGGTTTGCGGTGTAAGCCAGCCCACCTTGAATGACAAAGCCGGGTACGAACCGGTGAATGATCATGTCATTCGTGTAACCCTGCTTCACGTAATATAGAAAATTCGTCACCGTCACCGGCTTGTCCTGATCATAAAGCTCCAGCTCAATGTCCCCAATCGGGGTGCGGAACTGCACGAACGTGCCGGCCTGAAGTGACGAGAGGCTCAGCCACATCACCCATAACAACAGTGATCTCTTACCACACATAAGGGCCTAGAGCTAAGGAGGGAGGCAGCAGAAAAGTCAAATCCGTATTCTGGCTAGTCCGCTGGCTTGTCCTGCATAAGGGTGCTCGTCGGCCACGCCACTGGCGGAAAAACCCGATCGCTGGCTTTGAATCTATCGCGCAAAGTTTCGGTCAGGCCCCCCACCGCCATCGGCAGGCATTCTGCCCACCATAAAGATCCGCTCTATACCAAAACATCAATAATTCTTCTTGGAGCTAGATTGTTTGTTAAGTGTATCTAATGAAGAATAAATGTTAAGTGGTGAGCAAGATGAGGTGAGTCCTTCCCGTTTTTTTCTCCGATACATGTGTCAGCCGTCGAAGGTCAAACAATGACGATGGAACTCATAACACGAGAATCAACCGGTTCTTCAGCGAGTGATACACTGCCAAAAACTGTGGCGTGTTGTCATTGCGGCACGGCGTGCGGTGATGGCCCCATCCTGAAGGCGGAGAAGGCGTTCTGCTGCCAAGGTTGCGTGCTGGTGTTTGAGTTACTGACCGAAAACGGCCTGACTGATTTCTACCAGCTAAGCGA
>JBEHZA010000444.1:0-4587 GCA_048497895.1 Verrucomicrobiota bacterium | reverse complement strand
GTTTTGCACGTCTTCAGTGCCACGCCGCTCCAGCCCAATTCACGGCCCAATTTAACGTGCTTCCAATCGTGTGCGCTCTCGTCCAGAAAGAGCGGTTTGCGCGCGGATACGCTGTGCGTATCAATGCGATGATGCTCCAGTTCGTACGGGAACGGTTGCTCGACGTAAAGAATCATTCCGTAAATGCGCGGCTGTTCATCCCGTAAACGGTCGAGAATTTCGTTCACGTACGCCGGATCGGTCACCGTGCAGTTAAAGTCTGCCGTCAACCATTGAACATCCTGGGCAAGGGAGATTTTACCGATGGCGACCACGCGTTCGTAATCCCACTTGGCGTCATTGCCTTTGAGTTTAATTTTCAGGCACTTCAATCCGTCCCGTTGAATCCACTCCGGCAGCAGCACCGGATAACCGTCCTTCGGTTCAGTGCCTTTGAGTTCGGACTCATCCAGCAAATCCAAACCGCCGACCAGATGCCACGCGGCCAGTTGATTGGGCCGTTGCTTGGCCAGGAAATCGCTGGGGTAAAGGCCGCGGAATGACACGCTGCTGCCTGCGGCGGGCGTTAACAAATCCTCCAGCGTCCGGTTCATGAAGGCGGCGCCGTAAGTGTCGTAAACCGGAAGGTTTTGCAAATTCCCGTACGCATCGTGAATGGCGATGTCGAAGAGCGAACAACACACTAATGCCGCCAGCCAGGGCATGGGCTCGCTGCCCGCGCGTTTTCGATTCAAGCTTGCCAGCAGACCGGGGAGAATCTCTTCCTGAAAGTCATTGCCCAATTCAATGGGATGTCCGCTGACGTCGAACCGGCTCCATGCTTGCGCAAGTTCCACGCAGAAATCTTTCATCACTTGATGACGGGTTTCGTAGGAAAGCGCACTGGGCCAGACCCAGGTGACACTGAGCGGCGTTTCGCCCCAGCCTTCCGCCACGCGGCCCGCCGCATTCTTTACCTGCACCCGCACGCGCGCGCAGGTCACGTAGGTGACGGTCTCCACTCCAAATTTGAGCGGCACCCGGGTATGCACCGGTAAAAAATAAAGTGCTGCGGAGATGCAACTTACGTCCGTTGATTTGGCCATGGAGGATGTTTAGCACCTGCCGACTCAGCACAACAAGCGGGATTTTTCAGGCTTTGGAACCGGCGTGAGTCGAAGGCCCATCAGGAAACGGCTATTCAGCCGCGTTAAAACACGACTTTTCCCAGAATCTGCTCTTTTTTAATAATCCCAAAGGCGTGGTTGCGCGGGTGCATGCCGCGATTATCTCCCACTACATAATATTCATCTGCGCCCAGCAGTTCCGGGGCGACGATCCACGGTTGGCGGCGCTTGACATAAGGTTCATCCATCGGCTTTCGATTAACGTAGAGTGTGCCTTCCCAGAAGCCTACCCGCTCACCCGGAAGACCGACGATGCGTTTCAGCAGATATTCCTTTTGAGAACGCCGGATTAACACCACGTCACCCCGTTCTGGCGGGGCCTTATGGTAGGCCAGCCGGTTAATCAGGTTAATCGTGCCGTCAAAATAAGTCGGCTCCATGCTGATGCCGGTGACGCGAATCGGATAGAAAACGAACTTCAGCAGAATGAACGTCGTCAGCACCAGCGCGAGAATGCGGAGCAATGTCCAGAGCGGACGTTTCCCCAGGACAACCCGCCGCCAGCCTTGTTGCATTGCGGGTGAGGTTGACTCAGCGTTCATGGGAGCTTGGCTGCACGATCAGAGAAACTGGTTCAAATCTTGAATTGCGGTCATCGGTGACGCGCTGTATCGGAGTGCTTTACTTCGACGGCTTGGCACCTGGCTTGTCACGTAAAAACAAGGCGTGCACACGCGCCACGTCCCCCATATATCCATCCTCGGCGAATTCGCCACTCGCTTTGGCGATGGCTTCCCGCGCCGCCGTTTCGTTGCCAGTCGCGTCATAATAGAGTGCCAGATAAAGGTGAGTGTAAAATTGCCGTTCCTGCCGCTCGGCTTTTCCCGGATCACCGGCTTGCGCGGCCTTCAGCACGTCATCGACTGTTCCTTTGCCTCTGAATAAGGCATAGATTTGCATCAACGGAATCCGGCGATCGCCTTCAATGGGAATCAATTGTTCGCGGGCTTTTTCGAGGCCAATGACTTTGGCCGCGCACAGAAAATGCCAGACGGCGTTTTCCACATCGTGGCGGTTGACGGTCTGGTGCAATTCAAACAGCTTTTTTCCGTCCTCGTAACGGCCCGCGTAATAATAGGAGAGACCCAACTGCCAGAGATAAGGTTTTTTCGCCGGCTCAAGTTTCAGGAATTGATCGAAATCCTCAATCGAACCGGCCACTTTGCCTGACCGGAATTGAGCTTCGCCGCGCTGCTCCCACGCATCGGCAAAGTCGGGGCGTTGCTTGACCGCTTCACTGAAATCCTGAATCGCATTTTGGAACTGGCGGGACTGCACATACAACTGGCCGCGGAAGTAGCGCGCCTCCGGGCTTTTCGGATTGGCCTCAATAGCCTTATTGATCAGGATGAGACTTTCTTTCGCCTGGCCCTGTTGATAGGCCAGTCGGGCTTCACTGACCAGCGCAGTCACGTTGGTTTCTGCCGCCGTAGCGATTGCGTGAGTCCCATTCCAGAGCAGGAACGCGATTACCAGACAGCGGGCGCGGTGAAGGTTTGAGAGCATAGACATGGGATGGAGGAGTGCGCGTGGCGGTTAGAGAGCAGTGCTGTTATCTTTTGCTTCCAGCTTGCCGAGCCGTTTCTTGATGACCTCGACCTCGCGGGTCAATTCAAAGAGCATTTTGTAGATTTCATCCTGCGTTTCCTTATCGGCTAATGCCGGAACAGCGGGATGAATCTTCATGAGTTCAAGGGCAATGCCTTTGCAGGCTTGTCGTATTTGTGCGATGCCAGCGGTCCGGTCCATATTCCAATCTTTCTGTGCGTGGATTTACTTTTACCCCGAAAGCGGTTAACGGCAACCGCAAACCGCAATTAACGGTTCTCGTTCCCGGATCGCGGCTGTGGCGAAGCTCAGCCGCAGCGCATCCTCTGGATGGGAAGGTGAAAATGTTCCAAGGTATCTGAGCTGTTGTTTCTGCGGCTGGGCTTTGCCACAGCCGCGCTCTGGAGATTTAATACGGACACGTATAATTTACTTGTTTCCCTCCGCGCTTTGGTGGCATAACACCAAGCCATGAATTCCTCTGCCTCCACGCAACGGAAACTGACGGTCGTAGAATGGCTGGTCATCCTCATTGCCATCATCGGCTTCGCTTTCGATACTTATGAATTGCTCATGCTGCCGCTCATTGGTGGCCCGGCTTTGTCGGAGTTGTTGCAGGTGCCTCCCGGACATCCGTTAGTGACGGAATGGCTGGGGAAAACACTTTGGCTTACGGCCCTGTGCGGCGGTATCTTTGGCCTCATGGGCGGTTGGCTGACAGACCGGTTTGGCCGTAAGAAAGTGCTGGCTGGAAGTATTCTGTTATATTCGCTTTCCCCCGTGGCGGCGGCGCTCAGCACCTCGGTCTTTTCCTTCGTCTTCTTTCGTTGCACCACATTCATCGGGGTCTGTGTGGAATTCATTGCGGCGATTACGTGGCTGGCGGAATTATTTCCGGAAAAACGTCAGAAAGAGGTGGTGCTGGGAGTAACCCAGGCCTTTGCCTCTATCGGCGGATTGCTGGTGACCGGCGCGAACGTCTGGGCCATCAAGCACGCGGCGACGCTGGCGGCGTTGCCGATTCCGGAGCCGTTCAATGTTCATGCCAGTTGGCGTTACACACTTATTACCGGATTGTTGCCGGCTATTCCGATTGCCTTGATGTTGCCGTTTGTGCCGGAATCGCAAGCCTGGCTGGAGCGGCGCAAAGCGGGGACTTTGGCCCGTCCGAGCATCGGTGAATTGTTCACTCCTAAATTGCGCCGGGTGACCTTGATCACAGCGGCCCTCTCCGCTTGCGGTTATGCTGCTGCTTTCGGCGCCTTGCAATTGACGCCTACGCGCATTGCGCCGGGCGTCTCCACTCTGGCCGAACAACGCAAAGCCCTGAAGCCGCTGGTGGATGAAGCGAAGGGGTTGAATGCTGAATTTAACAAGACCGCACCGGGGCCGGAACGGAAAGAAATCGTCAAAAAGATCCTGGCCAATCGCAAAGCTCAGGAGCCGTTCGATGTAGTGGTAAAAGCGAAGGGTAATGAGATGCAGGGGTATCAGGAAACCGGCGGTTTGATTGGCCGGATTGCGCTGGCTGTTTTGCTGGTGACGGCTCTGTCCCGCCGGGCCTTGTTGCGCCTTTTCCTCGTGCCGGGTTTGATCGCCTTCCCGTTGACCTACCTTTACTTCTTCAGTCACGAGCCCGATATGATGAAGTGGGGCATGGCGATTTGCGGGTTTTTGACCGTGGCCCAGTTCAGCTATTTCGGTGAATACCTGCCGCGCGCGTTTCCCTTGCACTTGCGTGGCACCGGTGGCGGGTTTGCGACCAACGTGGGTGGCCGTATGATCGGCACGTCCGCGGCTTTTCTGACCACCAATATCCTCGCGCCGCATCTATCTGCAGCGCACGATGAAACGCAATCATCAGCTCCGTCGT
>JBEHZA010000443.1:0-4593 GCA_048497895.1 Verrucomicrobiota bacterium | reverse complement strand
CATAGCCGCACATACAGCAAATGAAGTTGAAACGGCTCCTCTCATCGAAACCTACGTGCTTATGCGAAACGCACTATTTCAGATGATAGATAGGCGGCACGTCCCATCTCAATCAGAGTTGGAGGCTCGTCTCTTCTGTACGGACACCGATAAAAACAATTGAATCTGGCTGCAAATCTTATCCTTTAGATTAAGCATCTTAAAAACAGGGCTCAGCGAAGAACCAGGAGTCAGATACAAGAATTACGTAAAAAGAGCAGCAGTAGTGAGTGACACTACCCACCACCTTCTTTGGGTGGCTTAGGTGGTGATGGCTTTTTGGAATGGCATTTTTCTCTAATTCGCCTCCATCTCCATGCTGCCATAAAAGCAGTTGTGCTTGGCTTGGTTATCGCGCCGCATGGGCAGCAAGCAACAAAAAGCGCTAACGGTGTAGTTCGTCCAATTATATCGTAAATCTTCTCGATTCGACCTGCTTTCGCTCCACAAAGTCTACAAGGAACTAAGGAGATTGAGCTGTTTCGTTTCACCGCATCAGCTTTGGTTTCTTCAGTTTCGACCTCTTTCCATCCTCCAACCTCAGAGTTACGAATCAGCTGCAAGTCACTTGGCAAAGATTGCTCCTCCAATGAACGTGACCACAAACGATTTTGGCAATACAACCACCCGAAAGCAGCGAAGAATGGAATGAACGCAATAACGTTCATCAACGATTCAACACAGACAAGCAGTCTACTTTCAGGAGTAGGACGAAACTCGCCGTACTGAAGTGTAGTAAATGACGTAATGCTGAAGTAAATCGCCTCTAAAAATGACGGACGCCGCCCATCTAGACGTTCGAATCCGACGAAGTGATAACAAGTGGCATAAATGACGATCATGAATGCCAGAAAAACGAGGAATCTTCGAAGAAGGTGTCCATACAGATTAGATGACCAATTCAACTTCAACGGTATACTCCAAACCAATAGGACAAACATACACACCAGACATATCGCCGCGAAATACGCCAAAACGGTTATATAGCCCGAAAGCATGGCTGCAATGAACGCAAGGGCTGCCAACAGGTAATACGCACCATCCATGAGTGCCATCGTTACAATTCGCATTCTGAACGAATTAAATTGTATGTATGAATTTCGTAAAGCTCTTCTAAGGTTGAGTCTAAAGAAGACAACAATCTTTTATCTTGCGCGCTTCGTGCACCCTGACACCTAATTATTGTCTTCCCGTTCGCTGAGCGACTGGCCTTGCTGAAGGTGTTCGGCGTTTTCGGTGGACCAGAGGATGCCTTTCATGACCTTTTGCGCGGTGATGTAGCGGGTCGCGGCTAGGAGATGGATCCGCTTTTCCTCGGGATCCCGGGTCAGGTCGCAATGGGCAAAGGCCGCTTCCAGGACCTGGAACATGTGGAGTTCGGCATTTTCCCGGACCGTGATGTGGGTCAGGCTCCGGTGAAGGGCTTGTTCGCACGGGAAAATAACTGGCCTTTAGGTGAAACATATTATTCCATAAAAGGCTTGATGATCACACGTTTTCCACAGAACCCGATTCTCACGCCCGCCGATGTGAAGCCAACCCGTCCTGACATGGTGGTGGAGTGTTTACTCAATCCGGGGGCCTTCCGGTTCGAAGGAAAAACCGGATTGCTGTTACGAGTGGCCGAGCGTCCTCGTCAAGAGAAGGGCTGGGTCTCCATCTTTTGGTTGGACCCCGAAAGCGAAGGAGGCATCCAGATATTGCGGGTGCGCGAGGAGGATCCGGACCTGGTCTGCACCGACCCGCGCTTGTTTCGTTACAAGGGACGGGAATACCTGACGACTCTCTCGCATTTGCGTCTGGCTTGGAGTGATGACGGAGTGGCCTTCCGTGCCGAGGACAAACCCACGCTGATGGGGGCCGGTCCTCACGAGGGTTTTGGCATCGAGGACTGCCGTGTCGAATTCATTGAGGGCCGCTATTGGCTCACTTATAGCGCCGCCTCCGATTGCGGAGTCTGCGTCGGGTTGATTTCCACGGCTGACTGGGTGCAATTCACCAGGCACGGCATAATTTTTCCGCCGCACAACAAGGACTGCGCGCTATTCCCGGAGAAGGTTGATGGCTCTTATTATGCATTTCACCGTCCGAGCGGCATCGGACTCGGTGGCCACTACATCTGGGTGAGCCGATCGCCGGACTTGTTGCATTGGGGGGATCACCACTGCCTGATTAAGACCCGCCCCGGAGCGTGGGACAGTGAACGGATTGGAGCCGGGGCCGCCCCAATTCGCACCGACCGCGGCTGGCTGGCAATCTATCATGGGGCCAACGAAAAGTCCCGGTATTGCCTTGGCGCTCTTTTGCTCGATCTCGAAGATCCAACCCGCGTGCTGGCCCGGTCTCAGGATCCGTTGATGACACCCGATGCGGATTATGAGCAAAAGGGATTTTTCGGCAACGTCGTCTTCACGAACGGTCATGTGATCGAGGACGGAAAAATTATCCTCTACTATGGAGCCTCGGACTCGGTGGTCTGCGGCGCATCCCTCAGCATCAAGGATGTACTTCAGTCACTTTAGCGGCCCACTGTAAATAACGCCTCCGCCCGGCGGGCGCGGCGGCGGAAGAAGATAGCGGCGAGGCCGAGGGCACCCAGGGCCACGGTCGAAGGCTCGGGCACGGCGACGACGGCAAAGCTATTCACCTCGGGATGGCGGTATTGTTGGGGGGAATGGGAGTCAGCACTGTCTTAAGTCGCAAGGGTAAAGTTCGGATTTTTTAAGAGGAGGTTGACGAGAATGATGAGTTTGCGCATGAGAACAGTGATCGCGAGTTTTTTGGCTTTGCCGTGGGTGATGAGACGTTGATAGAGAGCTTTAAGCAGAGGGTTATGGCGAGAGGCGACCAGAGCGGCCATGTAAAGGAAGGAACAAACCTGCTGGCGGCCGCCAGTGATCTGACGTCGGCCACGGAACTGACCGCTATCACGATTGAAGAGAGCAACCCCATTCCTATTCCGGCATGTCCTCCAGCAACCGCAAGGCTTCTGCATAGACCCGCTCCGATACCCACAACGAGGAATCGCGCAGGGCGACCAGTTTGGCTTTTGCCTCATGACGATTTAACACGCCAAGGCGGGCCGCTTCCAAAACCAGACCGAGCGAACCCCGTACAGTTAATCCCAACGAACCCCCCAGCAACCGCGCCGCCGCGTCATCGGTAACCAGGCAGCCAATCCCCAATTCCTGCGCTAATGCCAGGGCATCCGCCTCGCCACGATCTAATAAACCAGCCATTTGCCATGCTTGGGATTGCGCGGTCGCTACGTCGCCCAAGGCATTCACCTTAATCCACTCTTGTTCCTCGCAGGTCTGCCACATATTGGGAGAATGCCTTTGCAGTTCTTCCGCCACGCTGAAAGGACAAACCGCAGCCAGCAGCCGCCCTAGGAGAAAACCTGCTTCCGCTTCCGCCAGATGAAGCAGTGGCCCGGTATCAACAACAGCGCGGGTTACTTCGACATCCGTCCGCGCACCCATGCGATGTCTTCGAGTTGTTGGGACTCGATGAGTTGATACCGCTTCCGGGCAAGGAAATCACGCAGAGCGGCCAAGGCCAACTCCCCTGCGTTCGACCCCGTTTCCGCTTCGGCCTCTTTCAGGGCCTGAGCCAACGGATCTGGTAATTCCAAAGAGATCGTCGTCACATTTACATCGTAACCGTTTCACTCCCAATGAGCAAGCCGGACGAATTCCCTGAAACAGAAGTCAGTGTGCAAATTTTACAACTCACCTCTTTTAGGCACCTCTAAAACAGTCATGACAACTAACTACTTTTAGAGACCAACCACGTCAGTTTTGGCGGGAAACACAGCGACTTCCGAAGCCTAACAGGTATACTTTTGCCATGGAATTCGAGGGCAAAAATCCATCGGTAAAGCACCAAAATCACCCCCGTCGCCCATCAGATGGAGGAGCATCTTGTTATATGAGACTGGATGATCTTCGGCCGATTCACACCAATGACGAATTATCGTACCTTCCAGGAAAGCGAGCACTTCGCTACAAAGCGTTCTCTCCCTACCTGGAAAATTTATTCGAAGGCAAAGTTGTATACCTAGAGCGGTTCATCTGCATCGCCTGCCTGGACAACCTGAAAATCACCAAAACGGGATTTAGTGCGATTGCGGTTCCACAAATTCAAATCCACCGTGCCGCGTTTTTGATTGATTTTCCGAAAGAGCCCTGGCGATTTGCTGGCACTTGGGAAAACATTCGGCTTCTCCATAACTGCTTTAACGCTCCAATGAGCGGTTGGACCATCTGGCCAGAGAGTGAGCGGGTACAGGCGGTAGAAAATGCGGCGAAACAGAGTGATTGGAATACTGCCCTGTCTTTGACCCTTCATCAGCTGGGCGCAACCTGATCGAAATGACTGACAGTCCAAAAATGCTGGGAAATCGCGAAGCTCAAAACCAACGATTCGCCGACCTCAACGCTCCTCACATGGCACCATTGAATGAATTCGTTCATTCTCTCCGTGCCAAAATGGGCCAGGAATTTTCGATTCCAAATTTTGATCCTTGGGATGGAGGGATCGCCGCAAATCTCA
>JBEHZA010000442.1:0-4598 GCA_048497895.1 Verrucomicrobiota bacterium | reverse complement strand
GCGTTGCACATCCGCCGGCCAGCCGCATACCGGTTGGCCGAGACCGCAGGAGAGCATGTCGATGACCGATTCCGGAAAGGCAGTGCCGGGTTCCAGATTGACCACGTCCGACGGCTTGATGCCGCGCGTGATGAGGAACATGGTCATGTCACCCACAACCTTGCTGCTGGGGGTAACCTTGACGATGTCGCCAAAGAGCTGGTTGACCTCCGCATAGGTGCGGGCGATTTCCGGCCAGCGGCTGCCGAGCCCCATGCTGGCGGCCTGTTCCTTGAGGTTCGTGTATTGGCCACCGGGCATTTCGTGCAGATAAACTTCTGCACTGCCGGAACGCGGCGCGGTATCAAACGGCGTATAGACATTCCGTACTTGTTCCCAGTAATCGGAAAATTCGTTCAACGCCTCCAGATCCAGGCCCGTATCCCGCGGCGTATTTTGCAATGCGGCGACGAGCGAGTTGAGGTTCGGCTGGCTGGTGGAACCAGACATCGAAGCGAGCGCCAAATCAACAACGTCCACCTTCGCATCACTGGCGCGCAGAATGGAGGACGAACTGATGCCGCTCGTGTCATGCGTGTGGAAATGAATCGGAATGCCGATTTCCTCCTTGAGCGCCTTGACGAGTTGGAACGCGGCATAGGGACGGCAGAGACCGGCCATGTCTTTGATGGCCAGCATGTGCGCGCCCATCTTCTCCAGTTCCTTCGCGAGGTTGACGTAATACTTCAGCGAATACTTCGAACGTTTCGGGTCAAGAATATCACCGGTATAACAAATGGCCGCTTCACAAATCGCGTGCGTTTCCTGCACGGCTTCCATAGCCACTTTGAGGTTCGGCGTGTAATTGAGCGAATCGAAAATGCGGAAGATATCAATGCCTTGCGCGGCGGCATGCTTCACAAAACCAGCCACAACGTTATCCGGGTAATTGGAATAACCGACAGCATTCGAGCCGCGGAACAGCATTTGAAAACAGATGTTCGGCACCTTGGCGCGCAACTGGCGCAAGCGTTCCCACGGGTCTTCGTGGAGGAAACGCATGGAGGTATCAAAGGTCGCCCCACCCCACATTTCGAGACTGAACAACTGCGGTGTGCGGCGCGCCACGGCATCTGCCGCGGCCAGCATATCGTAACTGCGCACGCGGGTGGCCATGAGCGATTGATGCGCGTCACGGAAGGTCGTGTCCGTGATGAGCAATTGTTTTTGCTTGAGCGTCCACTCGGCGAATTTTTTGGCGCCGAGCTTGAGCAGCAATTGGCGGGTGCCGGCCGGTGGTTCCTGTTTGGCGTCGTACTTGGGACGCGGCACCGGCGCCAGGGCGCTTTGCAATACGTGCCCCTTGGCCTGCGGATTGCCGTTCACAATGACATCGCCCAGGAAGGCCATCAACTTGGTGGCGCGATCCCGACGCGCCGTAAACTTGAATAGCTCCGGCGTCGTATCAATGAGCGTAGTCGTCGCATTGCCCGAACGGAAAACCGGATGCGAAATGACGTTTTCCAGGAAGGGGATATTCGTCTTAACGCCGCGAATGCGGAATTCGCGCAACGCACGATCCACCCGCTGACAGGCAGCTTCAAACGTGCGGCCCGAAGCCGTGGCCTTCACCAGCAGCGAATCATAAAACGGCGTGATCACACTGCCTGCATTACCCATACCACCATCCAACCGGATGCCGAAACCGCCCGCCGAACGGTAGGTCAAAATCTTGCCGTAATCGGGCATGAACTTGTTTTCCGGATCTTCGGTGGTGATGCGGCATTGCACGGCGTAACCGTTGCGCGGGATTTTATCCTGTGGCGGCAAATCCAATTCCGGGTCCCAGAGCGAACGGCCTTGAGCCACGAGAATCTGCGAGCGCACCAGGTCGATGCCGGTGATGACTTCCGTCACGGTATGCTCCACTTGAATGCGCGGGTTCATCTCAATGAAGAACCACTCGTTGCGATCCAGATCGAGCAGGAATTCCACCGTGCCGGCGTTGTCGTATTTGACTTCCTTGGAAATGGCGACAGCGGCGGCGCACAGCGATTCACGGGTGAGCGGATCAAGCCCCACGGACGGCGCGATTTCAATCACCTTCTGATGACGGCGTTGCACAGAGCAATCGCGTTCATAGAGATGAATCACGTTGCCGTGTTGATCACCGAGAATCTGCACTTCGATATGTTTTGCGCGCGGGATGTATTTTTCGAGGAAAACGGCGGGATTGCCGAAGGCACGATCCGCTTCATTGCGCGCTTCATCCAAAAGATTCACCAGGTCAGCCGCCTTATGCACTACACGCATGCCGCGACCGCCCCCACCGAAAGCCGCCTTAATGATCAGGGGAAAACCAATTTCTTTCGCAATGCGCACGGCCTCATTGCGGTCTTCCACCGGGTCTTCTGTACCGGGCAGGACCGGCACGCCCACCTTTTTAGCAGCCGCGCGGGCCGCCACTTTATCGCCCATCAAACGGAGCATTTCCGGCTGCGGTCCGACAAAGGTAATGCCCGCTTCGGCACAGGCCTGGGCGAAATTCGCATTTTCGGAAAGAAAACCATAGCCGGGATGGATCATGTCCACGCCCTTTTCTTTGGCGAGCGCGACGATGCCAGGGATATCGAGATACGCCGCGACCGGGCCTTTGCCTTCGCCGATCAAGTAGGCTTCATCCGCCTTGAAACGGTGAATGGAAAGACGGTCTTCCTGCGCGTAAATGGCGACGGTGCGCAGGCCCAATTCCGTAGCGGCGCGAAAGACGCGAATGGCGATCTCACTACGGTTGGCGACCAGCAGTTTCTTGAAGCTGCGCGGGGCGGGCTGGACAGCCACCGGGCTGACTTTGACGGCGGTTTTAGCTTTGGCTCGTTGCGAACTCATATTATCAGGCGGGAATTTATAAAGGAGCCGCCCGCCAGTTGCAAAGGAAACCTAACGCCCGTCGCCCCCTCAACCCACTCAGGCAAAAGGATGGATTTCAGCGTTGCCTTGCGGGAACCGGCAGAGGAGTATCCCTCACTCAAACGGCCTATCGATCAAATATTGAAATGCGATTGAATGTATGGTGGTCTTGGTGTCGTCTATACCAGTGACTACCGCGTGCCACATGATGAAAAAGCTGTTTTATCTTTTGTTGCTGTCCCTCTTGAGCTTGAGCATGGTGCATGGCGCGCCGGATGAAAAGGCGATCTATTATATTCAACTCATTCAGGGGGGAGACGCAGAGCAACCGGCCACGCCCGGCAGTAAACCGATCGGGCCCAAGCTGAACAAGCAGTTGCAATCCATTTTCCGCTGGAAGAACTACTGGGAAGTAAGCCGCAAACAGGTCGATCTGGGCGCGGCCAAAAAAATCAAAACCCGGCTGGATAAAGATCGCGAGATCGAAATCGATTTAACCACCGACGGCAAACGGAAAGTCGTCTGCTACGAGCATGGCAAAGCCACCAGCAGCATGACTAATCCCGTGGGTGAAGCCATGACAGTCATCGGTGGGGATGTGGACCCCAAGAACGTCTGGTTTATCATTGTGCGGCGGGATAAGCCGGCAGAGAATTAAACAAGTCTCCAACCCCCGACCACCTGCCCCTGAGTGATTCCTGCGGAGACCCGTTCACCAGCTTATACTAACCGCGTTTTCAGGCCCGCGGATTTTTTATTTTCGGTAATTGATTCCCGCGCATCCCGTCGTATGCTGAAGGTCCATTAACAAGCGTATGAAGCAATACTTGAATTTCATCGGCGGCGAATGGTTACCGGCCAAATCCGGCAAAACCTCGCAAAACATCAGCCCGGCAGACACCCGCGAAGTAGTGGCGGAATATCCCGTCAGCGGCAAAGAAGATGCCACCGCAGCCATTGAGGCGGCAAAAAAGGCGTTCCCCACCTGGAGCGCCACCACTCCCGTGGCGCGTGGCCGTATCCTGAGCAAAACCAGCCAGATTCTGGAAGCGCGCAAGGCGGAACTCGCGGAATTGCTCACCCGCGAAGAAGGCAAAACACTCGCGGAAGCCACCGGCGAAGTGCAACGCGCCATCGATATTTTCCGCTTCTTCGGCGGCAATAGCTACACGCTGGGCGGCCAGACCATTCCGCACGATCTGCCCGGCAACCTGCTCTACACCGTCCGACAACCGCTGGGCGTTGTGGGTTTGATTACCCCGTGGAATTTCCCCATCGCGATTCCCGCGTGGAAACTCGCTCCGGCGCTGGTCTCTGGCAACACCGTGGTGTTAAAGCCCGCTTCGCAAGCCCCGGCAATGACGCTGGAACTCGCGAAAGCTTTGAACGAAGCCGGTCTGCCCAAGGGCGTGTTCAACGTCGTCATCGGCGAAGGCCGTCCTGTCGGCGGCGAACTGGCAACCAATCCGAACGTCGTCGCGTTGTCCTTCACGGGCTCGTATGGAGTGGGCAATCAAATTTACCTGCAATTGGCCCAACGCATGGCCCGTTCACAAATGGAAATGGGCGGCAAGAATCCGACCATTGTGCTCGCGGATGCCGACTTGGATTTAGCCGCGCGTATGGTCGCCATCTCCGGCTTCGGCTTGACCGGCCAGGCCTGCACCGCCACCAGTCGTGTCATCATTGAAAAGAGCGTGGTTGCCGCG
>JBEHZA010000441.1:0-4611 GCA_048497895.1 Verrucomicrobiota bacterium | reverse complement strand
TGCGGTGGTTTCAATGAGGCGCGACTTTTTGACCTGGAAGGGGATTTCGGTGACGACGATCTGTTCGCGATCGCCTTTGCCCATTTTTTCCGTGAAGGCTTTGGCGCGAATTTTGAGGGAGCCGCGACCTCTTGTATAGGCGTCCACGATGCCCTGGCGGCCGAGAATGTAGCCGCCGGTGGGGAAATCCGGGCCCTGTACGATTTCGAGAATCTTCGGGAGCTGCGTTTCGGGATGGCGGATGAGCAGGATGGCGGCTTCGATGATTTCCGTGAGGTTGTGCGGCGGGATGCGGGTCGCCATGCCGACGGCGATGCCTTCGGAGCCGTTGACGAGGAGGTTCGGGATGCGGGTGGGGAGAACGTCGGGCTCGACTTCGCTTTCGTCGTAGTTGGGGCGGAAGTCGACGGTCTCTTTATCGATGTCTTCGAGGAGCGCGCCGGCGATTTTGGAGAGGCGGGCTTCGGTGTATCGCATGGCCGCGGGCGGGTCGCCATCGACCGAGCCGAAGTTGCCCTGGCCATCGACGAGGGGGTAGCGCAGCGAGAAGTCCTGCGCCATGCGGACGAGGGAGTCGTAGACGGGGGCGTCGCCGTGCGGGTGGTATTTACCGAGGACTTCACCGACGATTTTGGCGCACTTGCGGGTGGGCCGGTTGGAGGTGAGGCCCATTTCGTTCATGCCGAAAAGAATGCGGCGATGGACGGGCTTGAGGCCGTCGCGGACATCGGGGAGGGCGCGGCCGACGATCACGCTCATGGCGTAATCGAGGTAGGAGCGCTTCATTTCGTCTTCGATGTTGACGGGGACCATGTTGCCGCCTGAGGGGGGCGCGGCTTTGGGATCTGGTGGCGCGGGTGGGCGCTGTAGAGGGTTGTCCTGATCGGCCATGATTTTTTGGGTTTAAGTTCTATTTTAGCAGGGAGTTAGGTGTGGTGGGGGCGGATTGGGTTCGATTGCGGCCGGGATGGGTTCGCCGGGGGCGTTGCGTGGGTTCGGCAGGGGCTTTGGTGGGTTCGTTTGATTTTGAACATTGTTTGTTTTCATTGAGTTCGGTGGGTTCGTTGGCACTTTTTGATTCCGGTATTTTTACCCGGTTCGCAGTGGGCCGCATGCGGTGTGCGTGCGGCGGCGGAAAGTCCCTCCGGGCGGAGTGAGCATGATGCTGCTCGGGTGAGCGTGGCAGGAGCAGCGAACTCCTTTCGCCGGAATCTGGCTTCCTCAACCGGGCGCGCGCTGTGCCGAATGTCGCGCGGTGCTGCTGTGCCGGGCGGCGCCAGCAGCATGGCAGCGAAAGATGCAAAAGTGTTGGCCTCCGCTGTGGTCCTGGCGATGCCGATTCCTCCGGATGTGGGGCTGGGCTGGTGGTGTCTGGCCGGGCTGGTCACGATAGAGGTTTAGCATAGCGGGGACGGCAACGCGAGCGAAGAGCCTGTTGTCATTTCGATAACCCGGCTATTTTGAGGCTTTTCCGGGGAACTTGAAATCTACAAAATTCCTGAACAGACCGCCGTGTCGATTCACTGTCTCGCAACCGCTGGGTTTACCAGCTATCCACTTGAATCTGACCTGCCCCCGAAAACTGCAGAAAGTCGGGTATGATTTTGAACGACATTGTCGGGCTCTACATGAATCCGTCCGTGAATGCGTTGGTGTTCTGCATGGACGAGAAAAGCCAAGACAGGCACTGGATCGAACGAAGCCGAGTCTGCCACTCGGTCCGGTCGTGCCCGCACGCCAGTCCCATGATTACCAGCGTCACGGAGTAACGTCGTTGTTCACTGGCTGAATGCGAAGAGTTTTAGCCGACTGATGCATTAACCGCGGCAGCGGCTAGCCATTGCCCGAAGCCCCAGACGCGCAACCGGCAGCATCCGGTGGGCTGTCCCGGCTCGGCCTACCGCTCGATATCCGGCAGGTCGCCGCACTCATTGGCTGTTCGCCGTGCAGTATCCGGAATATGTGGATACCACGAGGTCTCCCGCATTTTCGCTCCGGGGCCAGCAGCAAACTGATTTTCTATACCGATCAGGTTGTGCGCTGGATTGAACGTCAGCAACAAACATCAAGGAGGTTAATCCAGTGAGCCTCATGAAGCGAGGCCAGGTCTGCTGGTTTTACGGCTGACCACCGCTTTAACACGGCGCACTCAGTAGCCTGCTGAACTATTAGCACGCTACTGGCTGTCTAGTTTTTCGATGGATACTCTGCATTGTCAATTACGAGGACTTGGACTGACGTTTTTTGGCGCTCTAACTTCAGTCCAAGTTGTTCCTGAAGCGCACTGAAAAGAGACGGAAAAGTCGTGTCTGGGTCATGATTCTGATCGTCTGCCCATTTCAGAACAAAATCATAACTCCCAACAATTCCAGTAGAATCAACGATAGGAGTGGGCACCATCGAGCCACCTTCAACATGACCAGTTAGTAGAGACAGCTGAGATGCAAGCTGCGCCATTGTCCATTTTGAAACCGTCATTTGGGACGTGGTACCCCCGCCCCCCAGCCGCATAGAAGATTCTGCCTCCGGCGCGCTCCTCGCAAGTTTGGGCCCGCCCTTCGCCACAACCAATGAATATCCAGATGCCGTCTTCGTATCGAGGTGGAACTTGAGTTTGTATCGCTCCTTCAGCACAGTCCGGAACATCCGACGAAACTCATCTTTCGTATAAATTCTAGTCCCTTCGCCTTTCGCTGTGACGTCGAATCGCGCTGAGTCAGCCCACTGCGGACCACCTGAGACGCCAGCGACACTAACTTCGTACGCAAATTCAATGAGGCCCATTAGCGTTACGTTCTGAATAGTAGCCCGCGGTCCTGAAAAGGTCATGCTTGTACCTGCGCGCACTATCTTGCCATTTCCCATATCACGAACGGCAGCCGATACATGGGGCCTGATCGCAGCAACTTCAAACTTCAAAGGTGAGGAGTCGCCGGGAGCTTGAGCTCTAACGATAATTGGTTTAAAGCCAGTGACGATCAACGGAACCGCGACAGCCAATAGAACGCCAACAGCCAAGAGTAATTTCTTGCTAAAGCTCAGTCTTTGCTTCTCACGATTTATCATGATTTCATTTATCCGTTTCTTAAGATTGGATCGAGTTATCCCGGAGGCGCAAATCAGTGGCGATTCCAAATAGTACTTGCATATTTTGAGAATTCCCTCGGCATATTCCTGCGGATCTGCCGTCATCCCGAGGACCGCCTCGTCACACGCGAGTTCCCGCTCCTCCATCAGGCAAGTTCGTATCCACCACACCATCGGGTGGAACCAGAATAGGGCTTCGACAACCATGTGAATCGCTGCCGCAAGATTGTCACGTCGCCGAACGTGGCACATTTCATGGGCGATGATTGCTTCAAATTCGGCGGGCCGCAGACGCGCAGTTATACCATTCGGCAGCAGCAGGACTGGGTTACGGATCCCGAATATTCCGGGCTCCAAACACAGCGAACTCGACATCGCCCTTATCGGCAGATTCAAAAATACCGGCGTCGCAGCGTGGAGTGCCACACGTAGGCGTCGCCACGCACGCCACCAGTTGAAGCAATTGATTAGAAATCCACACGCCCACACTGTCAGGAAGACCGTCGGCAGCTGACTTGGCGACTGAGGTCGCGAAGTTGGGAGTGGAACAGCGCCTACCAGTTTTAATGGCTTACCTATCTCCTGGACTATATCTAGCCTTGATCGGAGCTCTGTTGGCGCGTTATTAGGATGCAAAGTGGCTGGCGACGCTCACAAATAGAGAAATAGGGACGAGGAATTTTGTTGACGCGGCAAACCATAAACCGTGTCGCACCGCCGCGCGATTATTTCGCAGTGCGAGGGTCAGCAGCATTGCCACACAGGCGAACAAGGTTGATTGCCATAGGTGGTCTTCCAGCGCTGGAATCATTCGGATTGCTCCATTTCAGATGCACGGCGCTTAGCCAAGGTTCGAATTGCCTGTTCGGCTTCTTGCACTTCTTCCAATGTGAGTTTTCCGGACTCGATTAGGTGTGCCATTACCGGTTTCGTTCGACCGCCGAACAGGGACAACAACTCATCAACCAATTTGCCGCCGGCCTCCTCCCGGGAGATCGCCGCATCAAAAAGATTGGCATTACTGATCCGTCGGACGATCTTGACAGCCTTTTTCCTATCAAGCATGCGGTATATCGTTGTTTGTACCGTGGTATAAGCTGGTCTCTTTGACTCAGGAAAAGATTCCTGAATTTCACGGATGGAACACGCGCCACGATTCCACAAAATTTCCATGAGTTGAAGTTCGAGTCGTGACAGCTTCGTATGGGGCATATGGTTGGCACACCTATATCGTGCTGTACAGCTTACGACACCTTGTGGTTGGCTTTCAACGGAAATTTGTTAGCGCGTGGATTACCAAGGACCCACTGAGTCCTTCAGTGCGCCCAAGCGTGCACGAAGAGGTGAGAGGCTGGGTAGAAGTTTTTCGATTTCTCGTCTATGCGATAGCCATTTATCTGGGGTGACGATTACAGATCTTCCGTTCTGTCAATACCGGTTGAAAATTCCCCATTCTGCCGGTCGAAAAGTAGTCCACCTGGCGGAGATGAAGGTTTACAGTTTCAGCCGGCGGGTTGAAAATAG
>JBEHZA010000440.1:0-4612 GCA_048497895.1 Verrucomicrobiota bacterium | reverse complement strand
GGAGCGCGGACAGCCATGTCCGCCGCCGTCTCCGTTCGGCCCGCCTGCTCTACCAGTGGCTCGCCCTCCTGCTGTTCTCCTGCGCCGCCAGCACTCACGCCCAGTCACTCATCAATGTCGATTTTGGCGTCGGCAATCACAGTGCGAAGACCGGCTTTGCCGCCATTGGCCAGAATACCAATGACTTCTGGAATCTCTACCGTCATTACGACCCCAAGTTTGTTCCTGGCATGCCCCTTGTGCCGCATGGGCATTTGGACGGTTTGAAATTTGCCGATGGCTCTCCTTCCTTCGTATCACTCTCCGTGAGTAATGCCCCTGGTGTCTGGGGCAATTTTACCGGTGACCCCATGTATGATGCTTATATCTTCTCACAAAACGGCAGCAATATCGTCGTCACCATTCGCGATCTGGATCCGGGCCGTTACCATTTCTATCTCTACGGCCATGCGGACGCCGATGTCACCGGCGAGCAAAACAGTGTGTTCACTCTGCACAGCGGCACCAATACGTTTGGTCCTTACACCACCAGCGGTTCCAGCGGCTGGAAGGCCACATCACCCTGGCAGGAGCGTTCTCAATATGTCGTGCTCCGCGATGTTGCTGTGGAGCGTGGCGAACCCGTGATCATTGAAGTCGCCCCCGGCGCTAATGGCGTCGCCGTGCTGAACGGTTTGCAAATTTTCTCCCGCGGCACCAGCCCGCCGAAGCTCGCTCAGCCGACGCCTCCGAAATTGCCCTTCGCTTACACCAATCTGTTATTCCGTGAAATTGTTTACGATGGCGTTATCACCGACCATGAAGCGCGTTTCTCCGTTTCCATCGCTGTCGATTCCCAGAGCACCAACGAAATTTCCGCACCGCTCTTTGAAGGCGAAGTGGCGCTGATTGCTCCCCAATTGCCCGACGGCCTTCGTATTGTGAATCTCGGCAAACAGTTCCGCCTCTACGCCAGCCAGCCCGGCAGTTATCAGTTGAAGCTCGATGTCATTGCCAAAATGACGCATCTGGAACCGTGGAACCAAATCTCGTTTGTCGGTCCACCTGCCGCGATTGCTTCCGTGAAGGCGCAGGCCGCTACCGGCATGGAATTGCAACTCCTCAGTGGCACGCAATTGGAATCCGGCAAGAATGGCGCGAACTCCCTCCTCAATGGTTTCCTCGGCGCCGATCGCACGCTCTCCTTGCGTTGGCAAAGTAAAACCACCGAAGTCGCACGCAAATCCCTCGTCACGGTCGATACTGCGGCCACCGCACAAATCACCCCCACCGTCATCAAGTTTAATACCCAATTGAAATACGAAATCCTGCAAGCCGGTGTGCCGCGGCTGACAATTGCCTTGCCTGCTGCACAAGCGTTGACCCGTCTGCAGGGCGAACAAATCCGCGATTGGCAGGTCAAGCCGGAGGGCGACCACCAAGTGCTGAGTATTGAATTCATCAAGCCTATCGAGAAATCTTATCAACTCACCTTGTTCTCCGAACAAACCGTCGAGAGTGCACTTGGCGCGGTAAAACTCCTCCCGCCGCAACCGCTGGAAATCGAACGCGAATCCGGTTCCTTCACCATTACAACCGATGAAATGCTCGTCGAGATTGATTCCACGCCCGGCTTGCGCCAGATCAATGCCCCTGCTGGCGCACTGGCAGCCTATCGTTTCTTTGGCCGCCCTTTTGAAGTGGCCGCCCGCCTGCAACGCATCGAGCCGGTTGTCAATGTGGCCGATCATGTGACCGCACGTCTGGAGGAATCACGCCTCCTTGTCACACATGCGCTCTCGCTCTCGGTGGAAAAAGCGGGCATTTACTCTCTGGCCACCAGCACGCCCGCTGGCTTCATCGTCGCGGAAGTGCAGGGTGATGGCGTGGAAGACTGGAAAGCAGATGCCGGCCAACTCCGCGTCAACTTTACCCGCCGCGTGCTGGGGCAGCGTCAACTCACCGTCCAACTCGAACAGGCGCATAAGAAATTTCCGGAACAAATTGCGCTCACTCCTTTGCGCATCACCGGCGCGGCCAAAGAGACTGCACAAGTGGGCGCTGCTGCTGCTCCCGGCATCCGTTTGAAAACCGGCACCCAAACCGGCCTGCGCGAAATTCCGGTCACTGGCCTCGCGCACGGCAAAGTCAATGCCCCCGGCGAGCGCGAAGAAATGCTCGCTTACACGGCGGAACAACCGGATTGGCAATTATCCATTGCCACCGAACGCCTCGCTGCCCGCATTGTGGCGGATGTCTTTAATCTCGTGACCATTGGCGATGGTCTCGTCGGTGGTGGCACAACGATCCGTTACGGCATCGTCAATCAAGGCGTGCAGGAATTCAAAGTGAAGCTGCCCGTGCATTGGAAAAATATAGAGTTCACCGGTTCCAACATTCGTCGCAAAGACAAGCAGGGCGACGTCTGGACCATCGCCCTGCAAGACAAAGCCTGGGGCGGTTACACGCTCGTGGTCACTTACGATTATCAGTTTGATCCTCACAAAGCGACCCTCGACGCCAGCGGTCTGCACGCGCTGGATGTGGAACGCGAAACCGGCTCCGTGGCGATTACCACTGCCGCCAGCTTGAAACTCGAACCAAAAACCGTCGTTGAACCGTTGCGCGTGATCGATCAAACGGAACTCGCCGAGACCGATCGCGCTTTGATTACGCGCCCGGTCTTGCTTGCCTATCGTTATACCGGTGACGATTACAAACTCGCGCTCGATGTCACGCGCCACGATCAATTGCCCGTGCTTGAGGCCGTTGCGGACCGCACGCAACTCACCACCGTGCTCACGGAAGGCGGCCAGATGCTCACGCAAGCCTCCTTCATGGTGAAGAATAACGATAAACAATTTCAACGCTTCCAACTGCCCGGTGAAGCCAGGCTCTGGGGTTGTTACGTGAATGGGCAACCGGTCAAAGCGGAGCAGGACAAAGACTGGCTTATGGTTTCGCTCCCCCGCGTGGCGAACCGCGATCAGGCCTTCGCCGTGGACATTATCTACGCGCAACAAATGGGCCTGTTGAGCAAACTGTTTCCGAAAACTCTGAAGCTTGATGCCCCCCGCACCGATGTGCCGAATACCTACGCCGAGTGGCAGCTTTTTGTGCCGCCTTCTGAACGGCTCTCCCGCTTCGGTGGCAACATGACTGTGGCCCGCGGCACCACTTATGATTTGCGTGATGCCTGGCAGTCTTTCCTGGATTTCTACGAACGCGCTTTGAACGAAGTGGGCGGCACCTTGCTCTTTTTTACCGCGCTGGCCTTCCTCGTAGTGGCGCTCATTGGTGGCGCCCGTCGTCAGGGCACACGTGGTGTCGTTACGGTGCTCGCCGTGTTCTGCATTATCGGAGTTCTTTCCGCCATGTTGCTGCCTTCTTTGGCCAAAGCCAAAATGAAAGCACAGCGCATCAAAGGCACGAGCAACTTGAAACAGATTGCCGTTTCGGCGCGCATGTATGCCAGCGATCACGACGATCATTTCCCCAAATCCTTTGAGGAAATGAATAAAGAACTCAGCAGTGACAAGGTTTTGCTGGACCCGGATAGTGGTCAGCGTTTTGTCTATGTCGGCGCTGGAAAAGGAACTTCGCCAGATAGCATCATCGCTTATTCACCCGTGGATAACAATGGCCGTAGCGTGGCTTTTGCCGATGGTCACGTAAGCCAATTGACTACCGATCAATTTAACGACGCACTCCAAAAAGACGCTTTGGCCCTCGCTCAAAAACCGGCCAATCAACCCAGTAGCTCCGTAGTGACCGTATTCTCCGAGGGGATGGGTAACCAGCTCAGAGACGCCGAGTCGAAGCGCAAAGCGTTCGCGGCTCCGGCGGCGGTGGCTTCACCTGCTCCGACTGACACGCCGGCGTTAGCTGCGACTGCCGATGGCGCTGTGGCGCTGGGAATCACGCGCGGAAGCGTGAATAAGAGTGAAATGTTGGCCTACAATTCTGCGTATTTGACGGGGACCAATGGGCTGCTTGGTGATGTGTCTGCAATTACTGCCACTTCGTTGGCTCCTTTGCCTGCCGTCTCGGGTATTCGTTCCATTCGCATCGAGATTCCGCGCACGGGCCACTCATTCTATTTCACCAAAGTATTGAACGTCGGCTCCGAGCCTTTGGCCGTCGAGACCTCGATCATGCGGACCAAATCTTTTGAAATCCTCCGGGCTACCGTCCAACTCACCACCTTCCTCGTCGGTCTCGTGCTGGCGTGGGTTTGCTGGCGTCGTCGTCAGAGTTTCCGTGCGGCTTTGGGTTTGGGAATGGTGTTGGCGGCGGTCATCAGTCTCTTTATCACCTTGCGGGCCTTGCATCTGATCTTCATTGCGGTGGTTCCGTTCGTTGTGCTCACACTTCTGCTTTGGCTTCTGGTCAAACTCTGGAAGGCGCTCCGGCCAGTGGTCAATGATTCCAGTGAGGAAGCGGGCGCGATGCCCTTTCCGGCGCATCCCAGCCCGGTTCCTCCGGTGGTTACCACCATTGCCGTTCTGTTTGGCCTGCACCTGTTCATGACGGGCACAGTGACGGCTGAACCTGCTGCCGCGGTAACCAACGCGGTTTCGATTCTCTCTGCAAATTATACCGGCACTGTGCGGGAACGGGTGGCGCAATTCGA